>DATAEF010000051.1:0-6881 GCA_036258155.1 Gaiellaceae bacterium
TCTTTCATGATGATCGCCCGTCGCGAGGCGTCCAGGGCCGCAGCGCGACATGGCCGCTCATTGTGAAAGGGGTTCTAATGGCCGGCGCGGCCCGCGGTCACCGTGTCGAGCGCGATCCGCGTCATGCGGTCGACCGCGGTACGAAGGTCGTCGTCGGAGATGCGGACGAATTCGCCCTCGACGACGATGTCGCTCACGGTGAGGAGGCACCCTCCGTGGACTCGCCGCAGCGCGGCAAGTGTGAACAGCGCCGCGGCTTCCATCTCGACTGCGAGGATGCCGCGCTTCGACCAGCGTTCGTACTGGCCCACGTCCGGGTTGTAGAAGAGGTCGCTCGAGACGATCGGCCCCACGCGGAGAGCCTGGTCCGAGTGCTTGGCGACGTGCACGGCCTCGTGGACGAGCTCCCAGCTCGCCGTCGGGCAGTGGGGCTCGCCGCCGACGAGATGCGTGGCCGTCGCGTCGGCCGGAACAGCCGAGATCGCGACGATGAGATCGCCAAGCGCGTGGTCCGACTGGAGCCCACCGCAGGTGCCGACGCGGAGAAGCCGCTGCACCCCGAGCTGGATGAGTTCCTCGAAGACGATCGTCGCGCCCGGGCAGCCCATTCCGGTCCCCTGCACCGAGACCGGCTTACCCTCCCAGCGCCCCGTGTACCCGAGAAGACCGCGCTCGGCGTTCACCTCGACGACATCGGAAAGGAACGTCTCGGCGATGTACTTCGCACGCAGCGGATCGCCCGGAAGCAAGCACGCATCCGCGTAGTCGCCGGGGCTCGCGCGGAGGTGGATCGGCACGTCCGAACCCTACGGGTTCCGATTGGGACGCACCTGCCGAACCGGCTGCCGACGCCTCTCCTAGAGTTTGCGACGTGAGCGCGAAGCTCATCGAGCCCAAGCGCGACCAGATACTCCGATTCTGCGCGCGAGATCCTGTCGAGCGGGTCTTCCTCGAGGACGTGGCGAGGCGAGGCCTCGGCCGTTTCGTCGCGCGCGTGGACGGCGGCGAGCTTCTCGCCCTGTGCCACATGGGAATCAACGTCGTCCCGTCGGGCGAGGGGTGCGGCGCGTTCGCGCGTCACGTCGTCCGCGCCGCGCCTCGAATGCTGATCGGCGAGGCACGTGCCGTCTCGGAGCTGTGGGACGAGGCGGGATCGGATCTTCCCAGCCCGCGTGAAGATCGTCCGGGCCAGCCGGTGTTCGTCATTCGAGAGTCCCCGTCGCCTGGAGGTACCGGACTTCGCCCGGCGCGGCTCGACGATCTCGATGTTCTCCTGCCCGCGTGCTCGGCCGCGCACGCGGAGGAGCTCGGCATCGATCCGATACGCCGCGATCCGGACGGGTTCCGCTGGCGCACGCGAAGCCAGATCGAGGAGGGACGGTCGTGGCTGTGGGTCGAGGACGGCGTGATCCTGTTCAAGGCCGAGGCGTCGGCCTGGACGCCCGAAGCCGTGCAGCTCCAGCAGGTATGGGTCGATCCGGTCGCGCGGCGGCAGCGAAACGGTGCGCGTGGCCTCGCGGACCTCTGTCGCATGCTCCTCGAGTGGGTGCCGACCGTCTGTCTTTTCGTTCGGGCGGAGAACAAGGCGGCGATCCGACTGTACGAGGCGATAGGCATGGAGCACGTGCTCGACTACCGTTCCGTCCTCCTCTGACGCATGGAGTCGTTGCTCCTCGCACGCCATGCCTTTGCCGGCTCCAATCGCGATCGCATCGCATCGTGCGCCGTTCCGGGAGAGGGTCTGACCGCCGAGGGCGTCGACCAAGCCCGGATCCTGGCGACGCGGCTCGCCGACCAGGAGATAGCCCTGGGGGTCGCGTCGGAGCTCGCCCGGACGCAGGAGACGCTCGAGCTGGTCCTCGGCAGTCGTGCTGCGCGGCGCCTCGTCGTCGGGGACCTGAACGAGATCGGGTTCGGGTCCTTCGCCGACGGCCCGCTCGACGAGTACCGCGCGTGGGCGGCGTCGCACTCGCCCGCCGAGCCTGCGCCCGGTGGCGGCGAGAGCCGCGCCACCGCCGCGGCACGTTATGCGCGGGGCCTCCGCCGGATGCTCGAGCGGCCCGAGAGCGTCGTGCTGCACGTCGGCCATGCGCTCGCCGTGCGGTATGTGATCGATGCCGCCGGTGGCCTCGTCCCGGCACCTCTCATGGAGCCGGTTGAGCACGCCGACACGGTCCTGCTGACAGCAGGGGAGGTTCGGTCCGCAGCCGCCCTTCTCGAAGACTGGAGCCGTTCACCTCGCTTCAGGGCTCCTAACGCGATGAGCGACCATGTCGGGCGATCACCACGTTAGGAGCTCGTAGGGATCCCTCGATCTGATGAGGAGCGGTGCCCCGTCGCGGCCGACCACCCTGAGAATGCTCCACGGCCTCCGACTCGCAGCTTCGTGCCTCGTGGCCACGTTGACGCTCGCCGGAGTCGCGGGGTGCGGCGGAAGTGACGCCGCGCAGTCCGTCGCAGGCGAGCCCGTCAGCCTCGAAGAGCTCTCCCGCTCCGCGCGCACGAGCGCAGACGCCCGGAGTGGCCGGTTCTCGTTCAGCATGACCATGTCCTTGCCGGGGGCGGAGGAGCAGTTCGCGTTCACGGGTGAAGGCGCGTTCGACGCGGCGTCCGACCGCGCGTCGTTCTCGATGGACATGTCGTCCTTCGCGAGGCTCCTCGGCGGCTTCGTCGCCGGGCTCGCCGGGCCCACTGCCAATAACGTCCCGGACTTCGACGACCCGAGCGGCTGGCAGATCGACGCCGTCCAGGCCGGGACGGTGGGCTACGTGCGCTTCCCGGCAGTCGCCGATCGGCTGCCCGTGGGGAAGTCCTGGATTCGGACCGATGGGAAGGCGAACGTGCAGGGCTTCGACCTCGATCAGTTCGCGACGAGCGATCCGCGCACGCTGCTCGACGTCCTGAAGGCGGCGTCGGCGGAGATCGAGACGCTCGGAAGCGAAGAGCTCCATGGCGTCGAGACGACGCACTACCGCGCCACGATCGATCCGCGCGAGTACGCGAAGGCGGCGGCTACGGGGAGGCGTGAGGAACTCTTCTCGCTCGTCGAGCAGATGGGCGTGCAGTCCGGTCTCGCGACCGTTCCCGTGGACGTGTGGCTCGACTCCGAGGGCCTCGTCCGAAAGCTCTCGCTGGAGATCTCGGCGACCCAGCCCGGAAGCTCGGAGCCGAGCACTGCGTCGATCGCATTCGAGCTCTGGGACTACGGTGAGGATGTCGAGATCGCGCTGCCGCCCACGTCGCAGGTCATCGACGCCTCGGCCATCCGGTCCTAGCGCACACGGGCACAATGGGCGCATGGCGAGCGCCGTTCGAGATCGGGTCGAAGAGTCGATCCGCCGAGACGATCTGATCGTCCCCGGCGGGGAGGTCAGGTGCCTCGTGTCGGGTGGTCCCGATTCGACATGCCTCTGGCACGTGTTGCGGGAGCTCGGATATCGCGTCTCGGCAGTGCACGTGAATCACGGCCTCCGCGGCGAGGAGTCGGCGGGGGACGCGCGCCACTGCCGCGAACTGCTGGGAGCCGATGTGATCGAGGCGCCGCCCGCACGGACAGAGGCGGAGCTCCGCGAGCTCCGTTACCGCCTTACCGGGGGATATGGCCTGCGTGCGACGGGGCATACGGCCTCCGACCAGGCCGAGACGATCCTCTTTCGGCTCGTCTCCTCGGGATCGGCGAAGGGGATCAAGCTGAAGCGTGAAGACGGCGTCATCCGACCGTTGCTCGGCGTGTGGCGCGACGAGACAGACGCGTACTGTCGCGAGCATGCGCTCGAGGTGCGGCGCGATTCCACGAACGTCGATACGAAGCGCGGACTCATCCGGCACGAGATCCTTCCCCGGCTACGGCAGCTCCATCCCGGCGCCGACGAGAACCTCATCGCGCTTGCCGACGCGCGCCCGCGCCTGCCGAGGGCGCTCGAACGATCGCTGGCCGAGCTGATCTCGTCGACCGAGGGCACGAAGTCCGTCGACCTCGGGGACCGGATTCGGGCTGTGCGCGAGTACGACGAGCTCCGACTCGAGGGGCGTGTCACGTTCGGGCCCTGGCTGCTCGAAAGCACGCGGCCGGGACTCTCGGTGCGCACGCGCCGGCCAGGAGATCGGCTCGCGGGCCGGAGCAAGAAGGTGCAGGATCTCTTCGTGGACGCGAAGGTCCCGAGGCTCGAGCGCGACGAGTGGCCGCTCGTCACGTGCGGGGACGACGTCGTCTCGGTTCCCGGCATCGCCGAAGCACCTGGTTGGGAAGGCACCGTCCGCGCATGGAAAGATACGGAGAGGTGACTGCAGCCGAGCTCGAACGCGGGGTTGGGGAAGTCCTCATCGACGAGGAGGCGCTGCAGGCGCGCATCGTCGAGTTGGGCGCGGAGATCTCGGCCGACTACGAAGGCCGCGACCTCCTCCTCGTAGGCGTACTGAAGGGCGCCGTGTTCTTCATGGCCGACCTGATGCGCGAGCTGACCGTGCCGTGCGAGATCGACTTCATGGCCATCTCGAGCTACGGGGCGGCGACCGATTCCTCCGGGGTCGTCCGGATCCTGAAGGACCTCGACATCAACGTCGCGGGAAGGAACGTTCTCGTGGTCGAGGACATCATCGACTCTGGGCTCACGCTCTCGTACCTCATGCGCAACCTCACCGCGCGCAAGCCCTCCTCGCTCGAGGTGGTCGCGCTCCTCACGAAGCCTGAGCGCCGCGAGATCGAAGTCCCCGTGCGGTACGTGGGCTTCGAGATTCCCAACCGGTTCGTGATCGGGTACGGCCTCGACTTCGCCGAGCGCTACCGGAACCTTCCGTACGTCGCCGTGCTCCACGCGGATCTGGTGCCGAACGCAACGTAGAGTCACAATCCGCCCATAACGAGGGACAAGGGCGTCGACCCGTGGTGCCGAAGAAGCAGGGTGCTACCCTCCGAAAGCTGACGTGAATCGCTTTTTCCGAAGCGCGCTTTTCCCGCTGATCATCATCGTGCTGCTCGTCTACCTGGCGAGTCAGACGCTCCTGCCTGGGCGTTCGGAGACCCGGAAGATGACGTACTCCGAGCTGATCACGCAGGTTCGGAACGGAGGCGTCAACGAAGTCGTCTTCAACCCTCCGAGACAGCAGATCACGGCCTCGCTCGTCGAGGGGGGCAAGGTCAAGGTCAACTACCCGACGCCGCAATCGGCGACGCAGTTCCAGAATCTGCTCGCGAAGGAGAACATCAAGTTCGACTCGAAGGGCACCGGGTCGTCGGCCTGGTGGGCGTTGCTCATCAACTTCCTCCCGTTCGTGCTCCTGATCGGCTTCTGGATCTTCCTCATGAACCAGATGCAGGGCGGTGGGTCGAAGGTGATGAGCTTCGGCAAGAGCCGCGCGAAGCGCATGTCGCCGGACTCGCCAAAGGTCACGTTCAAGGACGTCGCCGGGGCCGACGAGGCGGTCGAGGAACTCCACGAGATCAAGGAGTTCCTCGAGAACCCGAAGAAGTTCCAGGCGCTCGGCGCGAGGATCCCCAAAGGCGTCCTCCTGTTCGGGCCGCCCGGCACCGGCAAGACGCTCCTCGCTCGCGCGGTCGCCGGTGAAGCGGGCGTTCCTTTCTTCTCGATCTCGGGCTCCGACTTCGTGGAGATGTTCGTCGGCGTCGGCGCGTCACGAGTCCGCGACCTCTTCGAGCAAGCGAAGCAGGCCTCGCCGTGCATCATCTTCATGGACGAGATCGACGCCGTCGGTCGCCATCGCGGTGCCGGCCTCGGCGGCGGCCACGACGAGCGCGAGCAGACCCTGAACCAGCTCCTCGTCGAGATGGACGGCTTCGAGATGAAGGACAACATCATCCTCATCGCAGCGACGAACCGTCCCGACATCCTCGATCCTGCGCTTCTCCGTCCCGGCCGCTTCGATCGCCAGATCGTGGTCGATCGCCCCGATCGGCTCGGTCGTAGGAAGATCCTCGAGGTGCATGCGCGTGGCAAGCCACTCGCGCGCGAGATCGATCTCGACACCCTCGCCGCCGGTACTCCGGGATTCACCGGCGCGGACCTCTCGAACCTCATCAACGAGGCGGCGCTGCTCGCGGCCCGCAACGGGAAGAAGATGATCGAGCAGCTCGAGCTCGAGGAGGGGATCATGCGCGTGATCGCCGGCCCCGAGAAGAAGGCGCGCCTCCTGTCCGAGAAGGAGCGCAAGATCACCGCGTACCACGAGATGGGGCACGCGCTCGTCGGGCACTACCTCGAGAACACGAACCCCGTTCACAAGATCACCATCGTCAGTCGCGGCCAGGCGCTCGGCCTCACGATCTCGCTGCCGACCGAGGACCGCTACCTGACGACGAAGTCGGCGCTCATGGACGAGCTTGCGATGACGCTGGGCGGGCGCGCCGCAGAGGAGCTCGTCTTCCATGAGATCACGACCGGCGCGGCAAACGACATCGAGCGGGTGACTGCTACCGCCAAGTCGATGGTGATGCGCTTCGGAATGAGCGAGAAGCTGGGGCCACGCGTTCTCGGTCGCAATCACGATCTCCCCTTCCTCGGCCGAGACATGGGCTCGGAGCCCGACTACTCGGACGAGGTCGCGAAGGAGATCGACGACGAGATCCGGCGCGTGCTCGACGAGGCGCATGCCTCCGCGACCGCCGTGCTGCGGGCGCACATGAACGAACTCCACCGGCTGGCAGCGATCCTCATCGAGCGCGAGACGATCGACAAGGATCAGTTCGAGCGTCTGCTTGCAGGCGAGTCCGAGGAGTCGGTCTTCCCGCCCGAGGAGGTCACGGCTCCGGTCGCGGACGGTGAGCTCGACGCCGAGCGCAAGCCGAAGCTGAAGCCGCAGCCGCGGCCGATCCCCGGCACGGCAATGCAGCCGCCGCCCCCCGAAGGCGCCGCCGGCTAACGCAT
>DATAEF010000052.1:0-16577 GCA_036258155.1 Gaiellaceae bacterium
CGTCAGGCTGGACGGGACGAACGCCGAGGAGGGCCGCGACATCCTCCGGGACGCTGCGCTTCCGAACCTGTACGCGGAGGCGACGATGCTCGACGGTGCGCGCCGCGCCGTGGAGCTGGCCGCCTAGTGCTCCCCGCCGCAAATACAGTCACGCTTCGCGCGGCTGCGAACGCTTCGCATGCCGTCGTCCTCAGTCGGGCCAATATTCTCGAATATTGGCCCTCCCTGCGTCCTAGGCCTGCTTGGTTCTCGCCGGCGAATCACGACCGTATTTACGGCGGGAAGCACTAGTAGGCATGGCGATCCTGATCGACACCGAGACGCGGCTTGTGGTGCAGGGCCTGACGGGCTCCGAGGGGCGCTTCCACGGGCTTCGGAACCGATCGCACGGAACGAATGTCGTCGCCGGGGTCACGCCGGGGAAGGGCGGACAGAACGTGGAAGGGATCCCGGTGTTCGACACCGTCGCCTTCGCCGTGTCCCGGACCGGCGCGAACACGGCGATGGTCTTCGTCCCCGCTCCGTTCGCGGCGGACGCCATGTACGAGGCGATCGACGCCGGAGTCGCGACGGTCATCTGCATCACCGAAGGCGTTCCGGCTCATGAGATGTTGCGGCTCCACGCCTACATCCGCACGCGATCTGTGGTCCTGATCGGCCCGAACTGTCCCGGCGCGCTTTCGCCCGGGAAGGCCAATGTCGGGATCATTCCGGCCGAGATCTTCCGCGAGGGCTCCGTGGGACTCGTCTCTCGATCGGGAACGCTCACGTACCAGATCGGGCACGAGTTGACGCAGCTCAGCCTCGGGAACTCGACGATCGTAGGGATCGGAGGCGACCCGGTGGTGGGCTCCTCGTTCCTGGAAATCCTGGCGCTGTTCGAGGCCGACCCCCAAACGGAGCAGGTGGTCATGGTCGGTGAGATCGGGGGCGACGAGGAGGAGAAGGCCGCGGCGTTCATCGAGTCGGAGATGACGAAGCCGGTCGTCGCCTACATCGCCGGCTTCACCGCACCGCCCGGGAAGACGATGGGGCACGCCGGGGCGATCATCTCGGGCTCTGCGGGGACGGCCGCGGCGAAGAAGGAGGCGCTCGAAGCGAAGGGAATCCGCGTCGGCACCACGCCGACGGAGACCGCCCAGTTCGTCGCGGAGGTCAACGCGGCCTGAGGTCGCCGGGCGGCCCGGGAAGCGCGGCGCACGACGTTACGAGCGGTGATGCGGTTGGCACGGTTCTGTCGCGGACTCGTGCCCCATCGTTGACCGGTTCGCCGATACGCTGACCGTAGGGGTCCGGGGGGACCCCTGGGGGTGGTTGCGAGAGCTTGCGAACCTCCGTGGCGGTGCGCATCGCCGTATACAGTCGCCGTCCGTGGAGATCAGGAACCGTGATCGCGACGCGGCTCCGTTCAGGACGAAGGACGGCTCGACCATCCGCGAGTACCTCCACACGGGCCGCCAGTCGCTCGCCGAGGCGTCACTGGCTCCCGGACAGGCGACGGAACGGCACTACCACCGCCGAAGCGAGGAGATCTATCTCGTCGTCGAAGGCGCCGGCCGGATCCGCGTCGGTGACGACGAGCGCGCCGTCGTCGCCGGCGATGCGGTGTTGATCCCGCCCGGGATGTGGCACGACATCGTCGGCGGGGGCCAGGGGCTGCGCTTCCTCTGTCTGTGCGTGCCGCCGTACTCGGACGAAGACACCCACTTCGCATAGAGCCGTCGGGCCTTCCGCACGAGGTCAGCCTCGGATCACGGGCGGCGAGCAACAGGTAGTTGACGGGAATTTGGCCGTCTCTCGAGCGCGATCAGGCCAGGCGGCACGCCGCGGCGGGTGGCGAGCCGGCGCCGAGTCGCGGCGTCGGTCGGCCCGCGTGAATTTCCGGCGAAGCATCTAGGCTCTCCGAGATGCCGCCGACGCCGATCTCTTTCACCCGCGGCGCTCCCGGGCCCGATCTCGTCCCCGCGGCCGAGCTCGCCGAGTGCGCATACGCCGTCGCCCGGCGTGAAGGCGCGACGCTCTTCGCGTACGGGCCGGGTGGCGGATACGCGCCGCTTCGAGAATGGGTGGCCGCGCGGCACGGCGTGGATGCGAGGCGTGTCGTCCTGACCGTAGGCGGGTTGCAGGGCTTCGCGTTCTACGCCGCGGAACAGCTCGAACGCCGTCCCGGCCGCGTCCTCGTCGAAGCGCCGAGCTACGACCGGCCGCTCAAGATCCTCGCTCGCGAACGCGCTGAGATCGTGGCGCTCAGGATGGACGACGAGGGCCTCGACCCCGATGCGCTGGAAGCCGAGCTCCGTGGTCACAGCGAGCCGCCCTCATTCCTCTACACGATCCCGACGTTCCAGAACCCGAGCGGGCGGTCGCTTTCGACAGAGCGGCGCCGGCGGATCGTCGAGATCGCCGCTGCCCACCGGCTCGCCGTTCTCGAGGACGACCCGTACGGCCTCGTCCGCTTCGAGGGCGATGCTCAGCCGAGCCTTCACGACCTCGAGGGCGGTGAGCTCGTCTCGTACACGTCCTCGTTCTCGAAGACCGTCGCACCGGGCTTGCGTACCGGGTACTTCGTCCTTCCCGCCGATACGGCGGCGTCGTTCGAGGCGCGCGCGGTATCGACCTACATCTCGCCACCCTTCCTCGCGCAGGCCGCTGTTGCCGAGTTCATCGCCCGTGGGCACTTCGAGCCCAACCTCGTGCGTGTCTGCGAGGAGCTGCGTGCGCGACGCGACGCGATGACGACCACCCTCGAGCGGACCTTCCCACCGGGCTCTTCCTGGAGCCGGCCCCAGGGCGGTTACTTCGTCTGGGTCGAGTTTCCGGACGGCGTGACGACGGCCGAGCTGATGGCTCGAGCCGAGCGCGCAGGGGTCGCGTTCGTGCGTGGGGAGGACTTCTTCCCCCGCGGCTCCGGCCTCGGGCGCTCCTCGGCGCGCCTGGCGTTCAGCTACGAGAGCTCGGCGCGAATCGTCGAGGGGGTCGAGCGCTTGGCCGCACTCGTCATTGCGCCGACGGGCTCCATGGTGGCGCCGCGAGCGTAAGAGCTTTCGAGCGTGGGCTCTACGTCGCCGGTGTGCGGCGCTTACGCCGGTCGCGCAGCTGCTCGAAGAGGTAGCCGGCCGCGAAGCCGATTCCCACGCAGAGGAGGATCAAGACCAGGAGCGAGATCTCGGCCGAGAAGAAGACGAAGCTGACCTCGACCTGCTTCCGGTTGAAGAAGACGATGAGGACCGCGTAGACCGCGAGCACGCCGAAGAGGACGAGCTTCCAAGGCGTGTCCTTCTCCGGCGAGCCCTGCATGCCCGGATCCTATGCGGCGTGGCTCACCGCGACCGCGGGAAGGGAGCGCGGGACGAGTCGTGGCTGGCGCGGCGGGGTCAGAGTGCCCGCGGTCGCGGCTCGAAACGTGGGGCAGGGGACGTTTCCCGCAAGTGCGCACAGTCCTTCACGCCGGAAGTAGCAGTCGTCGCAGGTGACCTCTGTTCGCTTCTTCGCTGCCATATGTGGGAGGTCGTCCCCTCGCCGACCAGCCAGCATTCTCGCGACCCACTCCGATGGAGACAACCCCCTCTTGGACGAAATCGCCCGCAATTTGCGCCTGTTGCCACGTGGGGCGAAGTACCTGCAAAGTCAGCACTTTACGTCGGATGTTGTCAAAAGGCGAAACGCCTGTTGAAAACTTTCGACAGGTATCACCTCGAGCCCGCCCGCATGCTCTTGCGCATCCTCGGCGTTCCGGCCATCCGGAACCACGAAGAAATCCACATCCGCACGTCTCGCTCCGATCGTCTTTTGCTTGATTCCGCCAATCGGGAGCACGGTGCCGTCGAGCGCGAGCTCGCCAGTGGCCGCGATCTTGCATCCGTGGGTGACGTCGCGTCCGAGCTTGCGCGCGATCTCGAGCGCAAAGGGGAGACCGGCCGAGGGACCGCCGACACGACCGAGGTCGATGTCGACGTCGAAGGGCAGCTTGATGTCGGCCTCCTGATCGACGGTGATTCCGACGATCGGCCGGCTGGGATCGGTCGGATTGGGCACGGTGCGCACCCTCAGCTCGACCGGCTTCTCGTCTCGACGGACCGTGATCCGGACGTCGTCACCCGGTTTCCGTCTCCCGATCTCGCGCCGCAGGTTGGCAGGGGTGCGCACCGGGACATCGTCGACGGCAACAATGACGTCGCCTGCCGCGAGCTTCGCGGCGGCGGGCACATCCGACGCGACGGCGATGACCAGTGCCCCGCGCGGGGTCGCTTCGACCTCGTATCCGAGTGCGCGAAGGGCGACGACGGACGCGATCCGCTCCGATCGCTCCATGTCGGCGGCGTTCTGTCGGTCTCGCTCCTCGTCGCTGGTACCGGGGGGCAGGAGTGCCTGCTCGGGGAGCACCGTCGATCCCTCCGGGCGCGTGAACGGCAACAGATTCTCGAGGAGCCGAACTCTCCGAACGTAGAGATCAACGTAGTAGACGTCGCCGGCGCCACCCGGCCGGCTTCCCTCGACGAGGACCCGTCCCGCGAGCGGCTTGGCCTTGTCGGGGGTGAGGATGAAGTCGCCGGCGGGAAGCGACCAGAGCACGATCGCCGTCGCGAGGCCGAGCGCGCCGAGCACGACAGCGACGATCGAGAGGCGCTTCAAACGACCACTAGAGCCCGCGCGTGGCTCCGCCGTCGACCAGTATCACGGCGCCGCTGATGTACGCCGCGCGCTCGGAGCAGAGGAACGCTGCGACGTCGCCGATCTCGCGTGTGGTGCCGAGCCGACGGAGCGGAATCGTCTCGAGCTCGTCCTCGGTCGGGCCGTCGGGGTAGACCTCTCGGACGCGGTCGGTATCGATGCTCCCCGGCGCGATCGAGTTCACCGTGATCCCCTTCGGCCCGAGCTCGCGTGCCAGCGACTTCGCCCACCCGATGACCCCCGGTCGGATCGCGTTCGAGAGCACGAGGTTGTCGATGGGCTCCCGCACGGTGGTCGACGTGACGTTGACGATGCGGCCGGCCGGGCTCCTCTCGAGGTAAGGGAGGCAGAGCCCCGTCAGGCGGACGACGGAGACGAGCAGGAGCTGGGTAGCTGCCTCGACCTGCGCCGGTGTGAGCTCGGCCGCCGTGCTTCGAGGAGGTCCACCCGAGTTGTTGACGACGATGTCGATGCCGCCGAACGCGTCGACGGTCGACTGCACGAGACGGTCGAGGTCGTCCGCATTCGTCACGTCTCCCACCACGGCCAGCGCGCCGAGCCGGGCCGCTTCGCGCTCGACGACATCGCGACGGCGAGCGAACATGACGACGTCTGCGCCTTCGCCGGCCAGCGACGCGGCGATGCCCAGGCCAATGCCTGCCGATGCGCCGCAGACGATGGCCGTGCGGCCCTCGAGCCCGAGGTCCACGCTACTTCCGCTTGAGGACGCCGACGACGTCCCGGACGGCGGCTGCGGAGGCGCGCAGCATCTTCTTCTCCTCGGGCGTGAGGCGCAGCGTCACGATGTCCTCCGCGCCGCCCGCTCCGAGCTTCGCCGGAACGCCCATGTACAGACCGTCGATCCCGTACTCGCCCTGCAGGTAGACGGTGCACGGGAGCACCCGCTTCTCGTCGAGGCAGATCGAGTCGACCATCTGAGCGGCTGCCGCGCCGGGCGCGTACCACGCCGACGTACCGAGAAGGCTCACGAGCTCGCCACCGCCGAAGCGCGTGCGGTCGACGAGCTTCCGGATGCGCCTGGAGGGCATGAGCTCGGAGAGCGGTACACCTCCGACGTTCGTGGCGGACACGACAGGCACCATCTGATCGCCGTGACCACCGAGCACGACTGCGGTCACGTCTTTCACGGAGACGGCGAGCTCCTGCGAGATGAAGGCGGCGAAACGGGCCGTGTCGAGGATGCCGGCCATGCCGACGACTCGACTTCGCTTGAAGCGCGACACCGCCCTCGCGACGTGGCACATCGCGTCGAGCGGGTTCGACACCACTACGAGGATCGCGTCCGGAGAGTGTCGGACGGCCTCCTTCGTCACCGCCGTGACGATCGCCTCGTTCGTCGTCACGAGGTCGTCGCGGCTCATGCCAGGCGAGCGGGGCTTTCCAGCGGTGATGACCACGACCTCCGAGCCGGCGGTCTCCTCGTAGCCGTTCGAGCCCGTGATGGTCGGCTCGTAACCCAGCACCGAGGCCGCCTGGTTCAGGTCGAGCGCCTTGCCCTGCGGATAGTCGGGGATGATGTCGACGAGCACCACGTCGGCGTAGTCGCGGCGTGCGATTTCCTGCGCGCACGTCGCGCCCACGTTCCCTGCGCCGACGACCGTCACTTTCTTCCGCATGTCCTTCTCGCTTTCGTCGCGTTCAGCCGTGCTGTCTGAGTCTCTCGATGACCGCGTCCGCGTACTCGGACGTCCCGACCGCAGTGGGGTCGTCGCGGGTGGGCTTCAGGTCGTACGTGACCCGCCCGCCGTCGGCGATCACGGCAGCGACAGCCTGTTCGAGTCGCTGCGCAGCCTGTCGCTCGCCGAGGTGCTCGAGCATCAGCTTTCCGGACAGGATCATCGCGGTCGGGTTCACCTTGTTCAGCCCTTTGTACCGAGGCGCCGAGCCATGCGTGGCCTCGAAGACGGCCACGCGCGCTCCGATGTTCGCCCCTGGAGCGACGCCGAGCCCGCCCACCAACCCGGCGGTGACGTCCGAGACGATGTCCCCGTACAGGTTCGGCAGCACGAGCACGTCGAACTCCTCGGGGCGCTGGACGAGCTGCATGCAGAGTGCGTCGACGAGCACCTCGCGGGAGGCGATCTCCGGATAGTCGCGCGTGACCTCGCGGAAGACCGAAAGGAAGAGCCCGTCGGTGAACTTCATGATGTTCGCCTTCGTCACGCAGGCGACCTCGCGGCGGTGGTTGGCTCGCGCATAGTCGAAGGCGAAGCGGATGATCCGCTCGGAGGCTGCGGCAGTGATCGGCTTGACGGAGATTCCCGAGCCTCTCGCGATCTGCTTCGGCTGGAGCGCGTTCAGCGAGGCAATGACCTCTTCGGCTGCCTCCGAGCCCGCCTCGTATTCGATGCCTGCGTAGAGATCCTCGGTGTTCTCGCGTACGACGACGATGTCGATGCTTTCGTAGCGGGTGCGGACGCCCGCGTACGTCTTGCAGGGCCGCAGACACGCGAACAGCTCGAGCTCATGGCGAAGCGCGACGTTGACCGAGCGGAAGCCGGTGCCGATCGGTGTCGTGATCGGCCCTTTGAGCGCGACTCCGTTCTGCTTGACCGATTCGAGCGTCTCCTCGGGAAGCGGCGTCCCTGCCTCTTGCATGACATCCACGCCGGCTTGACGTAGGTCCCAGTCCAGCGAGACGCCTGTCGCTTCGAGCACACGTCGCGTCGCCTCGGTGAGCTCGGGGCCGGTCCCGTCTCCGGGGATGAGCGTGACACGGTGGCCCATGAGCGCGGCCGATCGTACCTGTACCCGCTTCTCCCGCAGATCGACATTCGCGCGCGCGAATGTCGATCGCGGAAATCCCTGAATGCGCCCGCTTCGCGGTCGCGGTCGTCGTCGCGACTCGACGGCGCCCATGGAATCCCGGTCAGGTAGCGTCCGTGCGGATGGCCGAGACGACCGACTTCAAGCCGGGGCTCGAAGGCGTCGTCGCGGTCGAGACGGAGATCGCCGAGCCCGATCGCGAGGGCGGTGCGCTCCGGTATCGCGGCGTCGACATCGAGGAGCTCGTCGGGCGGGTGCCGTACGAGAGGGTCTGGGGGCTGCTCGTCGACGGGAGCCTCGACTCGAAGATGCCCGATCCGGAGCCGTACGAGCCCACGGGACTCACCGGGAACGCGCCGGCCGATCTCCAGGCCGAGACAGCGCATCTCGCTGGTCGATGGAGCCTCGGCAAGCTCAACGAGATATCGGACGAGCAGGCTCGAGAGGATCTCGGCCGGCTTTCCGCTCAGATGATGTCCATCGTGGCCCGATCGGCACGGGTGGCCGACGGTCACGGCGACGCGATCTCCGATGAGGTTGTCGCCCGGGGGAAGACAGCCGCCGAGAAGTTTCTCCTCCGGTGGCACGGCGAGGCGGATCCACGAGATGCGAAGGCGATCGATACGTACTGGATCTGCACGGCGGAGCACGGTTTGAACGCATCGACCTTCACCGCACGCATCGCAGCATCGACCGGAGCAGACTGTGGAGCCGCCCTTTCGGCAGCGGTCGGCGCACTCTCGGGCCCCCTCCACGGCGGGGCGCCGGCGTACGTGCTCCCCATGCTCGAGGAGGTCGCAGCGATGGGCGATCCAGAGCGCTGGGTGACCGAGACTCTGGCGAGCGGCAAGCGGATCATGGGCTTCGGACACCGCATCTACCGGGCTGAGGATCCTCGCTCGCGGATCCTCAAGCGGACCGCCAGGGAGCTCGCTTCGCCACACGTCGACGTCGCCGAAGCGCTCGAGGAGGCAGCCCTCGTCGGCCTTCAAAAGCAGCACCCCGAGCGCGTGATCGCCACGAACGTCGAGTACTACTCGGCAATCGTCCTCGACATCGCTCTGATCCCACCCGCGCTCGCGCCGGCGATGTTCGGCTGCTCGCGGGTCGCGGGCTGGTCCGCGCACATTCTCGAGCAGAAGAAGACGGGTCGCCTGTTCCGACCCTCCGCGCGCTACGTCGGTCCCGAGCCGCGAACGCTCGACTCGATCGCATGACCCTCGCCGAGGCGGCGGCTCACGCTGACGCCCTTGCCCAGGACGGCGACGAGCGAGCTCTGGCGGTCCTCCGGACACAGTGGGACGAGGAGATCGAAGCGGCTGCCCGAGACTCCGACTACCGAGTTCGTGCGCAGGCGTACCGGGCGATCGCGCAGTTTCGGTTCCGACAGAAGCTCGAGCTCCTGCGTCGCGGTCTCGATGACGAGAGCCCGGCCGCACGGGGCTCGGCGCTCATCGCACTCGAAGGTCTCTCGCGGAACCACCCCGGTGACGTGAACGCGTTTCGCGCACAGCTGCACGAGCTTGCAGCGCGAGACCCCAACGCAGCCGTGCGGCGACTTGCGGTCATCTGCCTCAAGAACGGGACACCGCTGCGTGACACGATTCAGCTGCTCGAGGGAATCGCAGAGTCCGAGGACACCGATCCGGAGCTGCGAAAGACTGCTCGCGTCGTGCATGCCGCGCTGAAGAAGAAGGCGGTCAGTCGATGAGCGGGGTCAGACCCCACGGGTCTGACCCTAACCCGCTCGTCGCCGTGATCATGGGCTCGCGCTCCGACTGGGAGACGATGGAGCACGCGCCGGCGACGCTCGCGAGGCTCGAGATCCCGCACGAGGTGCGCGTTCTCTCGGCCCACCGCACTCCCCATGCACTCGAGGAGTACGTGGCCGATGCCGAGACTCGCGGCGCGCAGGTGTTCATCGCCGCGGCGGGGGGTGCGGCCCACCTCGCGGGGGTCGTAGCGTCGAAGACATTGCGCCCGGTGCTCGGCGTCCCGATGGGAACGCAGCTCGGAGGCCTCGACTCGCTGCTCTCGACGGTCCAGATGCCGGCCGGGGTTCCGGTCGCGACCCTCGCCGTCGGACGCGCCGGCGCGGTCAACGCAGCACTCCTGGCCGCGGCAATCCTTGCGCTGGCCGATCCTGACCTCGACGCGCGCCTTCGTCGTTATCGCAAGGAGCAGTCACAGGCCGTGCTCGACGTCGGCGACCCGAGCGCTTGATTCGGGCTCACGTGGAGGCGATGAGCGCGAGCACCTCGTCGCCGTAGCGATCGATCTTGACCGGGCCGAAGCCTTTGACGGCCGCCAGGTCGGCGTGCGTCTGCGGCTTCGCCGAGGCGAGGTCCCACACGGTCGTATCGTGGAGGACGACGTAGGCGGGCACGCCGTCCGCGTGTGAGCGCCGCTGACGCCAGCCGCGCAGACGTTCGACGAGGTCCTCGTCCGCGTGTACAGCGGCGCCGGCCGCCGTTCGGATGCGGGGAGGGGAGACGACCGGGTCGACCTTGAGCACGCGGTAGCCCTCCGCCGTCGTCGTCTCGACGAGCGCACCGACACTCTCGAGCAGCCGAACCCAGCGTCGGACGTCCGCTTCCGAGGCTGCGCCGAGCATGCCGTAGGCACGCGAGCGGCGGGCTGACGGCGGCGCCGTCGGTGAGCCACGCAGCGCGGCCACGAGACTACGGCGGCCGAGCGGCCAGTGAAGTGCCGCGACCGCATCCGCGATCGCCGATCCTGCATCATCCGGCAACGGCGGCGCCTCCGTGACGGACGGCGCTGCTCTTGGCCGCGGCGAGCAGACGTCGCACGAGCCGCAGGGAGGAACGAAGGCTTCGCCGAAGTGCTCGGCGATCTGAGCGTGACGGCATGTTCGAGACTCCGCGAACTCGACGATTCGCTCCGCACGGGCCGACGCGACGAGTCGTGCCCGTCCGAGGAGCGCTTCGACTCGCTCGGCGGCGTCGTCGGGCGCCGGGAGCACGTCGATCTGCATGCGACGACCGCGGTCGAATCCTCGTCGAACGAGTCCTGCCTGCTCGAGCATGCCCACGAGAACCCTGGGGTCCCGGCCCGGAACGATCGCCGCGACCTCCTCGGCATCTACCGGCCCGTCAGCGTCCCGCAGCACGCGGTAGGTCGCGCGCAGGTCTGAGGCCGGCGGCACGTCCGTAAGAGCGAACCGACGGAGCGAGCCGGCGTCCGCAGGGCCGGCAAGGAGGAGCGTGTCGCTCTGCTCGCCGTCACGGCCCGCGCGTCCGACCATCTGCGTGAACTCCTCGAGCGACGAGGGGTAGTTGACGAGACACACGAGGCGCACGTCCGGCTTGTCGATGCCCATCCCGAACGCCGTCGTGGCCACCACTGTCTGGGCGCGGCCGGAGACGAACGCGTCCTGAACTCGCGTGCGCTCCTCGGGCGCGAGACCGGCGTGGTAGTGCTCGGCGCGGAAGCCGTACCCTCGGAGTGTTCGGGCGAGCTCCTCGGTGGACCGCCGCGAGCGGGCGTACACGATCGCCGAGCCGCTGTCGAGCGTCTCGAGACGACGGACGACGGCGGTCACCCGGTCATCGGCGTTCACCACCTCCTCGACCTCGTACCGGAGATTCGGCCGCACGACCGTCGTCCTGACGACCTCCGGCTCACGACCGAGCGCGTCGCCGATCTCCCGGGCGGTCTCGGGCGTGGCCGTCGCGGTCATCCCGAGCAGCGTCGGTTCCCCGAGCTCCTCGAGCGCGTGGCGGATGTAGAGGTAGTCGGGGCGGAAATCGTGTCCCCACATGCTCACGCAATGCGCCTCGTCGACGACCACGAGCCCGATTCCCACGGAGCGAAGCAGGTCGACGAAGCCACGCTGTCGGAGGCGTTCCGGAGCCGCGTAGACGAGGCGCTTGTATCCGGCCGAGGCCGACGCGAGACGGCTTGCGGTCTCCTCGGACGTGAGCGACGAGTTCACGAACGTCGCCGCAGGCGCAACCCCGGCAGGAAGCTTGTCGACCTGGTCCTTCATCAAGGCGATCAACGGTGAGAGAACGAGTGTCGTGTCCGGCCGCAGCATCCCCGCCAGCTGGTACGTCAGCGACTTCCCCGAGCCCGTCGGCATGAGAGCGAGCGTGTCGCGGTTTTCGAGAGCCGCACGCGTCACCTCTTCCTGACCGGGGCGGAACGCGTCGAAGCCGAAGAGCTCGCGGAGGGGTGTCGTCAACTCCGTCAGGCGGGCGAGTATAGGGACCGCGTCGAACGACTCTGAGTTCCGGCGCAAACTCGTTACGCGGGCGTATCGGAGTGCGGAGACTTACGGCGGGCGTGCGGGTGCGCCTGGAAGTACGCGTCGCGGCGCCGGCGGTCCGAGACGTGCGTATAGCGCTCCGTCGTCCCGAGGTCGGCGTGGCCGAGCATCTCCTGGACCGAGCGAAGGTCGGCTCCGCCCTCCAGGAGATGGGTCGCGAAGGAGTGGCGGAGGAGGTGGGGGTGCACGCGTCCGGGCTCGAGGCCGGCTCGATCCGCGAGCTTGCGGAGGATCAGGAACGCACCGGCGCGCGTCAGCGGACCGCCCCGGGCATTGAGGAAGAGCTCGGGCCGGTACCTGCGGTCGAGGTGTGGACGGCCGAGCGCGAGATATCGCCGGACGGACTCCGCGGCCGGCCGCCCGAGAGGGACCAGGCGCTCCTTGTCTCCCTTGCCGAGGACCCGGACCACTCGCTCGTCGAGGGCGACGCTACTCTTCTCGAGCCCGACCGCCTCGGAGACGCGCAGGCCGGCTCCGTAGAGCAGCTCGACGAGCGCACGGTCGCGTAGGGATCGCGGGCTCGAGCCGGTCGCTGCGTCGATGAGGCGCTCGGCTTCGGACGGCGAAAGCGCCCGCGGAAGCGTGCGCGCTCGCCGCGGCTGCTGAAGCGAGGCAGCGGGGTTGTCGGCTCTGTTGCCGATAAGGACGAGGTGACGGAGATACGAGCGAACGGCGGACACGCGGCGAGCCACGGTCGATGGTGCGAGCCCGTCGGCGCGCATCGAAGCGAGCCAGCGCTCGAGCTCCTCGACCGAGGTGTCGCCGATGGTGCCGCCGTGGAACGCGGCGAAGGCGGACAGGTCGCGCCGATAGGCATCGACGGTCCGCGGCGAACGTCGGGCTGCGAGGAGCAGCAGGAAGCGCTCGACGTCAGGGTCGGATCGAGGCACGGCGCTGAGCCGGATTCGTCGGCTGGCCGCCGGCTCCTCTGCGCGGCCGCCTCGCTGGTCGTGGCCATCCTCGCGGCCGGAATGCTTCCTGAGCGCGGGCACGCGTCCCAGCTCATCGCACGGAATACGTCGACGGAGCGGCTCGCGGTATCGAGCCGGGGGCAAGCTCTGGTCACGTACCACGCTCAGGGCCGACTACGACGCGTCCTCGCGTGGGGTGCTCTGAACGCCCGTCTCCCCGCCCCAGTCCAGACGCAGGCGGAGTTTCGGGTCGACTACACCGGGGGCTGGGCGACCTCGGGCAGGCCTGCTTGGAAGTCCTTGCGAGACGCGTGCGGCCCGTACAGGGGGCCGGCTCTGCCGTGGCTCGTCAGCGCGTGCACGGCGCGGGACGGCTCGCACTGGGCGATCCAGCGGTGGCAGAGGCATCAGGCCAACTTCGGCATCCCGCCGTGGAAGGCCGGGCACGGGGCGTGGGAGCTTCGACTTTCGCACTGGCGTGGACCTCTCGCGAAGCTGGACGTCTGGCTCGACTGGAGTTACGGCGGCCGCTGGCACCACCTCTTCGGACGGCTCACGTATCGCGGGCGTCCTGTGCACGGCTTCTCGACCACCGCCACGGGCGATCCGCTCGATCGCTACGGCCGCGTGGTCTACCTCGACACGCTCGACTCGGCCTACGGGCCCGGTTGGCGGCGGGAGAACGGCTTCGTTTCGCGGAACCCGGACGGCACGTTCTGCTACGGGTTCGTCCCGCACACGACCCATGCCGGGGAGTCGCGGCCACCAGGTCACGGGCGCCGCTACCGCCTTGCCCTGAGCGGGCCGGGTGTCACTCCGGACGTCGCATGGGAAGGCCCGGCGCTGCACGCGTTCGACCCCGCGAACCCGGCTGACCGTGAGCACGAGGCGAAGATGAACGAGCTGCAGCGAGCGCTCGCGACCGGCTCCAAGCCCTGCCATGTCTGAGGACCAGAGGCGTGAGGTGAAGCTCGAGCCGTCGTCTTCTGGCCTGTAACCCGATGTAGTCAGTCATTTGACGTTAGAACGATTCGGGTGAGAGGACACTCGCACATGCGACGTGTGTGCGATCTCAGGAGATAATCGAGCGGTGAGCCAGTCCGCATCAGCCCGGGCGGGGCGGCTGCATGCGGCGCTCTCAGCGACGTTCGAGGGGCTGCACTCGACGGTCGGCGGAGCGAGTTTCGAGCGCCGTACAGGTCACGTGCGGCTCTTGCTCCCCTCCGTGCCGATTGCCGTCTTCAACGGCGTTCTCGTCGAGTCGGAGCCGTGTTCAGGGATCGGCGACTGGATCAGCGAGGTCGAGGAGCGCGGCCTTCCCTGTGGTGTGCAGCTGCGGGAGGGCCAGCACCCGGAGGTCGAGGCGGAGGCGCGAGCGATGGGCCTGACCGAACGGACGCCGATGCCGGGGATGGCACTCGCGTTCGAGGAGCTGGTCGAGGCGTCCTGCGACGCGCTGGATATCAGCCGGGTGGAAGACGAAGAAGGTCTTCTTGATGCTGCCACGGTCGCGGCGGGCAGTTTCGGTGCTCCGCCTGCGGTCCTCCAGGCCCTGTACCGACCGGAGGTCGTCGAATTGGACGGGATGAACGTCTACCTCGGCCGTGTCGAAGCTGAGGCGGTCACGACCGCGATCGGTTACCGAACCGGCCGCGAGGGTGCGATCTTCATCGTCGCCACCCCCGTCGAACATCGCCGCCACGGCTATGGCGCGGCGATCACCTCCTTCGCGACTCGCTCGCTCTTCGAGAGCGGAGCAGACCTCGCGTGGTTGCAGACGAGTCCTATGGGGGAGCGGGTCTACTACCGACTCGGATTCCGTCAGGTCGCCAACCACATTCTGCTCAGCCGGCCGAACCCCCAGAGCTCTTGACATGTGGACCTCCTCGACCCGACCCAGTCAGACAGCTGCTCGAGGCGCTCGGGCGACGTTCCCGAACACTAGCCCAGGCACGCGCTGATTCGCTCCAAGCCGGGCGCGAACCATGCGCATGACGGGCCTGGTGGACCGGCCGCCGGGTGTGACGGAGTGGCTCACCAGCCTTTCGTTTGTCGCGCAATAGGCGTAACGTGTCTGGGGTAACGACGTTCGGCCACGCCGTGGAGCCGCCGCCACGATCGAACTCCACTGTTGGTTCTTGGAGTCGGGCTCTCGCCGCGAACTGAGGAGGACTTCGCCGAGCCAAATCGGGCGACACGGCAGAGACCCACGATCCATACAGAGGGGGTCTCTCGTGAACGATTCGGGCAACTCGGACACTCCGACTGTCGTCCTTGTCCACGGCGGTTTCGTGGACGGCTCCGGCTGGAAGGGTGTCTACGAGCACCTGAAGAAGGACGGCCACAGCGTCGCCATCGTGCAGAACCCGACGATTTCGCTCGAAGGCGATGCCACCGCGACGAGTCTCATCCTCGACGCGCAGGACGAACCAGTGATACTCGTCGGCCATTCCTACGGCGGCGCGGTGATCACCGAGGCGGGTACCCATCCCAAAGTTGCGGCGCTCGTCTACATCGCAGGCTTCGTGCCGGACAAGGGCGAGTCGGTGAACACCCTCATCGGGGGCTTCCCGACCGATGGCCCACAGCCGCCGATTCTGCCGCCGCGGGACGGGTTTCTCTTCCTCGACCGGGAGAAGTTCCATGCCTCATTCGCAGGTGACGTGAGCGCCGAAGAGGCCGCGTTCATGGCAGACTCGCAAGTCCCGTGGGGCGTTGGCGCCCTGGGCGGCACGATCAGTGAGCCCGCGTGGCAGAGCAAGCCAAGCTGGTACCTGGTCACAGCCGAAGACCGGATGATCCCTCCATCCGCTCAGCGCGAGATGTCCGCGCGGGCGGGTTCGACCGTGATCGAGGTGGCGGGCAGCCACGCGATTTACGTCTCGAAGCCTGCTGACGTCGCCGAACTCATCCAGACCGCAGTCAACGCCACGATCCCTGCCGCGGTCGGCGTTTCGAGGTAGGCAGCGCAATCCGGCGTCGCTCGTAGCACTCCACGGGCCGGGGGCAGAACTCGCCCCCGGCCCGCGTGGGTGTCAGCGGTTAGACTCGCAACCGTGGCGTTTCCGGCGTAGTTGATCTCACCTGTCCACGTCCTTCGGGCGCACACTCATGCGGCCCGACGGAGGGACTGTTGCCACGCACCGGCCGTCGGTGACGTGCGTAGGCGGCCGACAACGCGATCAACTAGGAGGAAACCGTGGTCACTGAAGCACGCCTTGAACGTGTCGCATCTGGGCTGGCACCCGTCACGCCGGGATGGTTCATCGTCAACACCGCCGACGCCGCCTGGGTCACCAACGAGTGGTTCGGCGGCGTCTGTATCTTCGAGTCCGACGACTTCGTGCTGCGCG
Organism: Gaiellaceae bacterium; assembly: GCA_036258155.1. Lineage (GTDB taxonomy): Bacteria > Actinomycetota > Thermoleophilia > Gaiellales > Gaiellaceae > GMQP-bins7. The sequence goes on from DATAEF010000052.1 coordinate 16,011, forward strand.
GCCGACCCGATCTGACCGAGTACGTCAAGCCGCACGCCGGTTTCACGATCCGAGTCGTGCCGCCGGGACACCCAGTGGCTGGTTACCACGCAGAGTCGGTGCAAGAGGACTTCCTCATCTTGATGGGCGAGTGCGTGCTCATCATCGAAGACCAGGAAAGGCACCTGCGGGCATGGGACTTCGTGCATTGCCCGCCGATGACCGCGCACACATTCGTCGCGACGGACACAGGGCCATGCGTCATCCTCGCGACGGGAAACCGCCGCGACGATCTCGAACGGGTGTCCCCTCGATCCGAGGCCGCGCTCCGCTACGACGCCGGGCCCGAGCGGCGAGGCCGATGGGAGGTTCGGCGTCCAGAACACTGGGACGAACTCCCGTGGGCTGAACGGCCGTAGCTCTCGCGGGTGCGCTGCGGCGTTCGAACGGAGTGCCGCAGCGCACCGAATCAAGACAGGCCGAGACCGCTGCCTCTGCGAGCGTGCTCTCGCCTGACGAGCGCCGTTCTGAGAACTGCCCTTTGGCCTCGACAGACTGAGTAGTTAGAAGAAGAGGGACAGAACGGGG
>DATAEF010000053.1:0-1593 GCA_036258155.1 Gaiellaceae bacterium
GCCGAAGAGGAAGGGCGGGATCTCGAGGTAGAAAACCGGCTGCTGCGAGCCCTCGATCGCCTTCGCAACCCGATCGTAGGTGGCGGCGTCGCCGAAGTCGCCCTCGACGTACGAGAGCCGGTTCGCGAAACGCTCGAACACCGCGGGATCGAGCTGTTCGCCGGTCGACTCGATCGACGTCTTCGCCCGTTCCTTCAGCTGGTCGACGGTCCAGTCGTCCACGGCGACGCCGACGATGGGGCAGTCGAGCAGCCCGCGCCGCTCCAGCCGGTAGAGAGACCGGAAGGTCATCACCTTGGCGAGGTCGCCAGTGATGCCGAAGATGACCAGGACGTCCGTGGGTCGGCTCTCGCCCGCCTCCGCGCTCGCGCGCGTCTCGATTTCGGGTGCTGCAATCGCCATCTCCGCGTTTCCCTCCTTAGGTCTCGACCCTGATCCGGCCCGAGCGCTGGTGCGAGAGGGTCGCGCCGGCCCAGTCCACCACTGCTTTGGCGCGGTCCTCGTTCGTCGGGAGCAGCGCAAGGTGGACTGTCCCCCAGGCCACCTGTGCCTTCTTGCCCTTGATCGTCTTGCCCCTGAGCATCTGCACGACGGCGGCCCCGCGGCCGATCATGGCCATCGTCCCCTTGTCCTTGTACTCGAACGGCTCCGCCTCCTTGCCCGCGACGAGCCGCGCGATCGTCTCGCCGGCGTGCTCGCCCGACTGCAGCGCGACGGAGCCCAGCTGCGGGAGAACCTGCTCCGTCTTCGCATCGGTAATCGCCGCGATGTCGCCGATGACGAAGGCCTCCGGGTGCGAGGCGAGCCGGAGCTCCGGGTCGACACCGAGGCGGTTCCCTCGCTCGAGCTCGACCCCAAGGGAACGAACGAGCGCGTTTCCCTGGAGGCCCGCACCCCAGACGAGCGTGTGCGCCGGCAGGACCGTTCCCGACTTGAGCGTCACCCGCTCGGACGTGACCGACTCGACCACGTCGCCGGTGATGACCTCGACTCCGCGCTCGGTGAGCGCGCTCTTCGCGTAGTCACGGAGGTTGGACTTGAACATCGAGAAGATCTCGGGGGAAGCCTCGACCAGCACGAGCCGCGCCTGCTCCGGCGACACGTCCGGGTAGTCCTTTCGGAAGACGCCGTTGTAAAGCTCGGCCATCGCGCCCGCGGTCTCGACGCCGGTCGGGCCACCGCCGACGACGACCATGTTCAGCGCTCCGTCCTCGATCAGCTCCGGCTTCCTGTCGGCCGACTCCCAGCGCTCGAGCACGTGATTCTTGAGCCGCACCGCGTCGGTCAGCGTGTAGAGCGGAAACGCGTGCTCCGCAGCCCCTTCCACGCCGAAGAAGTTGACCTCGGCCCCTAGCGCGAGCACGAGGTAGTCGTAGCCGAGCGGTTCGAGCTCGCCGAAGCGGACCTCGCGCGCATCGAGGTCGATGGCCGTCACGGCGTCCTCGTGGACCCGGATGTTGTCCTGCTTGTGGAAGAGATCGCGGATCGGATGGCCGACCGCCGGCTGCTCGAGCAGCCCCGTGGCGACCTGGTAGAGCAGCGGCTGGAAGGTGTGGTAGTCGTGCTTGTCGACGAGGACGACGTCGACGTCGC
>DATAEF010000054.1:0-21502 GCA_036258155.1 Gaiellaceae bacterium
GGAGTCGACTTCATCTCCATCGGCGCGCTGACGCACTCGGCGCGCTCCCTTCACGTCTCGCTGGAGGTGCGATGACGGTCGCCGAGATCTCGACGATGCAGGAGGAGGTCCGCGCGCTCGCACGCGAGCGGGACGCAGTCATCCTCGCGCACAACTACCAGGTGCCGGAGGTGCAGGACGTGGCCGATTTCGTCGGCGACTCACTCGGCCTGTCCCGGGAAGCTGCGGCTACGGACGCCCAGGCGATCGTCTTCTGCGGCGTCCACTTCATGGCCGAGACGGCTTCGATCCTTGCGCCGGACAAGACCGTGCTCATCCCCGACCTCGACGCCGGCTGCTCGCTCGCCGCGTCGATCACCGCGGATCAGCTCCGTGCCTGGAAGGAGGAGAACCCGGGAGCGGTGGTCGTCTCCTACGTGAACACGACGGCCGAGGTGAAGGCGGAAAGCGACTACTGCTGCACGTCGGGGAACGCCAAGGGTGTCATCGAGTCGATTCCGGGCGACACCGAGATCCTCTTCCTTCCGGACATGTACCTCGGCCTCTGGCTCGAGAAGGTCACGGGCCGAAAGCTGCGGATCTGGATGGGCGAGTGCCACGTCCACGCCGGCATCCGGCCGCGTGACATCGAGCGCATGCAGGCGGAGGCGCCCGACGCCGAGTTCCTCGTCCACCCGGAGTGCGGCTGCGCGAGCCAGTGCATGGCCTTCGGCAACTCGAAGACGCACATCCTGTCGACGGAGGGGATGATCAACTTCGCGAAGCAGTCTCCGAAGGAGCGCTTCCTCATCGCGACCGAGACGGGGATCATCCACCGGCTGCAGAAGGAGGCGCCGGAGAAGCGCTTCGAAGCGGTGTCCGAGCGAGCGATCTGCCGCTACATGAAGATGATCACGCTCGAGAAGCTCCGCGACTCGCTGCGCGATTGGAAGTACGTCGTCACCGTTCCCGAGGACGTCGCCGCGAGGGCGCGTGTCGCGATCGACCGCATGGTCGCGACTTCGTGAGGAAGCTCACGGAGGCCGAGCGCGCGTTTCTCGAGAACCCGTTCGTCGGCGTCGTCACCGACCTTCGTCCGGACGGGTCACCTCATTCCACGATCGTGTGGGTCGACGTCGATGACGAGGGTGTCTCGTTCAACACGGCCTACGGGCGGGCGAAGCCCAGGTACATCGCCGAGGACGGGCGCGTGTCACTTACCGTCGTCGACCCGCGGGATCCGTACCGTTGGCTCTCGGTCAGCGGCACCGCGACGCTCGACGACGCCGCCGCGGACGGCCAGATCGACCGCCTTGCCAAGAAGTACATCGGTGCCGACGCCTATCCGTTTCGGCAGCCGGGTGAGCAGAGGGTGAGCGTACGGATCGCCGTCGAGAAGCTGGACGGCCGAGGTCTCGACTAAGCGACGCGCACCGAGTGCACCGGCGGCAGCTTCGTCGCCGCCGTGAACCACGTCTTCCCGGCGTCGCCGGATCCGAAGACGTCGCCCGAGGTCGCGCCGAAGTAGAGGCCCAGATTGGCGCCGGCGCCTTCGCCACAGAAGGCTTGCCGCAGGATGGTGAGGTACGCGTCGTTCGACGGGAGGCCATCGCCGCGCTCGATCCAACTGTCCCCCGCATCGCGAGTCTCGTATACGCGCACGCGTCCCTCTGGAGTCGTGCGATCCATGTCCGCGACGAGCGGGATGACGTACGCGCTGTCCGCATCGTCCGGATCGAGCACCATCGGGAACCCGAAGTCGGAGGGCAGGCCGTCCGCGATGCCGATCCAGCTCTCCCCGGCGTCGTCCGAGCGGTAGACGCCGCCGTGGAACTGCATGAAGAGCCGCTCGGGCCGGGTCGGAGCCCGGTGCATGTTGTGGACGCAGAGGTCGATCGTGTCCGTGCGTGCCTCCTCGGGCATGTAGCGCGGGTAGAGACCTCTGTTGCCGTGCCGCCACGTCTGGCCACCGTCGTCGGAGAGCCACACGCCGACCGCCGAGATTGCCAGCGCGATGCGCGACGGGTCCCCCGGCCACGTCGCGATCGAGTGCATGCACATGCCGCCGGCGCCGGGGCTCCAATCAGGACGCGTGGGCTGCGCCCAGAACGCATCGTTGAGCTTCCACGTCTCGCCGCCGTCGTGGCTCTCGAAGAGGACGCCCGGCGCGCCGCCCGCGTACAGGAGGCCGTCCTCCTCGCCCGGGACGACCGACCAGAGTCGCTCGAGCGGCTTCTCGGCGTCGTCCGGAAGGGCGATCCCCTCGGCCTGCTCCCACTCGCCTGCGACATCGTCGGTGTAGAAGACCTTCGGACCGTAGAACGCGGACGTCACACAGGCGAGGGTGCGCCCGGTGCGCGGGTCTCGTGTCGCGAACTCGACCGGCTCGCCGGCGAACGCGCGTGAGGTGACCTCGAACGGCTGGCCCGCCGTCCCCTCGAGTACGAACAAGCCCTTCTTCGTCCCCACCAGAAGCTCAGTCACTTCACCCTCCTGAAATCGCGGGGAGGATATGCACCCGATCGCCCGGACCGAGTGCCGTCTCTTCCCGTCCGTATTCCTTGTTGACGAAAACGTTGATGTGCTCGCGGATGGCGCCTCGCTCGTCGAGGATCCAACCCCTCACGCCCGGATGCTCGCGTTCGAGCGCCCGGAGCACCTCGCCGACCGTCGCGCCGTCGAGCTCGAGCTCCCGGCGACCGCCGGCGAGCTCAGAGAGCGGTGCCCGAAGCCTCACGACTGCCACGGGACGATCCTAATTCGCATCACTGGTTAGACGACGAACGGTGGCGAAAGTAATCGACGCCTTCGCCGCTCTTACGAGGGAAGCTCAAGCACGCCGTGAGGCGAGCCGTACGCGGCAAGCTTGTCCAGGAAGGGCTGCGCAGGGAAGGCTTCCGGCCCGCGCACCCCTACACCTGCCCACGAGCCCTCCGCGAGGAGCTCGAGCGCGATCACCGGGTTGATCGCCGTCTGCCAGACCACCGCCTGCGAGCCGTACTCGTGCATCGACCACTCGTTGTCGACCACGTGGTACAGGTAGGTCCTACGGGGAGCGCCGTCCGTACCGAGACCCGTCACCAGCGTTCCCGCACACGTCTTCCCTGTCATGCGGTCGCCGAGCGTGGCAGGGTTCGGCAGCGCGGCCGCGACGACGTCGCGCGGCGCTACGTCGACGCCCTTCACCGTGATCTTCTCCTTCGAGTCGAGGCCGAGCTTGCGCAGGGCTTTCAGAACGTCGATGAACTCGTCGCCCAGCCCGTACTTGAACGTGACGCGCTCACAGTCGATCCAGCGCGGAACGAGGAGCACCTCTTCGTGCTCCACGTTGACGCACTCGACCGGCCCGATTCCCTCCGGAAAGTCGAACACCTCGGGCTCGGAGAACGGTGCCGTCGTGTACCAACCCCGTCCGCGCTCCCAGATCACCGGGGGGTTGAGGCACTCCTCGATCGTCGTCCAGATGGAGAAGGTCGGCGCGAAGTCGTAGCCTTCGACCACGAGGTTCGCCCCGTCGCGGATTCCGACCTCGTCGATCTCCGAGAAGAGCACGTCGGCGGCGTGCCTGGCGAAGACGTCCGCCGCGCCGGGCTCGACCCCGATCCCCACGAGTGCGAGCAACCCACGTTCCGCCCAGGCCGGTGCGCGATCGAACTGGTAGTCGCCCAGCTTGACCCCGACCTCTTCGTACGGCTTCGTAGGGTGCGGCTCGGACAACGTCATCGCCATGTCGAGATAGGTGACACCGGCCTCGAAGCACGCGTCGAAGATCGGGACGTTGAACAGCGGGTCGACGGCGTTGAGGACCGCGTCGGCCCGCGTCTCCCGAATGAGTGCGACGACGGCCTCCTGACTCGACGCGTCGATCGCGTGCCCGCCGAACCGGCCGTCGTCGAGGCCGGCGACGAGCGCGGACGCGCGCCCGGCGTCGTAGTCCGCCAGGGCGCAGTGCTCGAAGAAAGACCGGCGTTGTGCGATCGAGGCGAACGCAGAGCCCACGCCGCCTGTTCCGACCACGAGAATCCGCACGGCGTAGGGGTTCTACCTGAACGATCCAGTTGTCGCGCCCCGCGCGCCGGCGATACGCTGCGCTCGATTTCACCGAATGGAGGTCGCACGTGAGCATGTCGGTAACGCAGCAGCAGCAGTTCATCGGCGGCGAGTTCGTCGGCTCGGCATCCGGGGAGACGATGGAGGTGCTGAATCCTTCGACGGGCGAGGTCATCGCCGAGGTCCCACGCGGATCGGCCGAGGACGTCGAGCGCGCGGTCCGAGCCGCCGAGAAGGCGTGGGGCGAGTGGCAGGACAAGACACCGAAGGACCGGATGGAGCTTCTTCTGAAGCTCGCCGACATCATCGACGAGCACGCGGAGGAGCTTGCCCGGCTCGAGTCGCTCAACGTCGGCAAGCCGTGGTGGGTGGCGGTCGACGAGCCCGGCGTCATTTCGGACAACCTGCGCTTCTTCGCCGGAGCGGCTCGGAACCTCGAAGGCAAGGCGGCGACGGAGTACGTCGAGGGCTACACCTCGATGATTCGCCGGGAGCCGCTCGGCATCGTCGCCGGTATCTGCCCTTGGAACTACCCGCTCTTCATGGCGATGTGGAAGATCGGACCCGCGCTCGCGGCCGGGAACGTCCAGATCATCAAGCCCGCCGAGCAGACCCCGTTGACGATGCTCCGCTTCGCCGAGCTGGCACAGGACGTGATCCCGCAGGGCGTCCTGCAGGTGGTGACCGGAGACGGGATTCCCGTCGGCGACGCGCTCGTGCGACATCCCGACATCCGCCTGGTCTCGCTCACGGGCGACACGGCGACAGGGAAGATCATCGCCGCGAATGCGGCTCAGACCGTGAAGCGCGTGCATCTCGAGCTCGGCGGCAAGGCTCCGATGGTGGTGCTCGACGACGCCGACCCGGCGACAGTCGCCGAGGCGGTCAAGATCGGCGGGTACTTCAACTCCGGTCAGGACTGCACCGCGTCCTCGCGCATCCTCGTCAGCGAGAAGATCTACGACGACGTCCTCTCGGAGACGGTGAAGGCGGTGGAGTCGCTGACCGTCGGCGACCCGGGAGCGGACGACGAGGTCGGCATGGGCCCCGTCATCTCGGCCGAGCAGCAGGAACGCGTTCTCGGCTTCCTCGACCGCGCCTCGAGCGCCAAGGCGACCATCGTCACGGGCGGCGAAGCTCTCGGCGACCGGGGGTTCTTCGTGAAGCCGACCGTCGTGACGGACGTCGGCCAGGACGCGGAGATCGTCCAGAACGAGGTCTTCGGGCCGGTGGTGACGATGCAGTCGTTCGCGTCCGACGACGCGGCGGTCGAGATGGCGAACGGGGTTCGCTACGGGCTCGCAGCCTCGGTCTTCTCGGAGAACGTCGGCCGGGCGATGAAGGTCGCCGCGAAGCTCGACTTCGGCACCGTCTGGGTCAACGAGCACCTCTTCCCGCTCACCTCCGAGATGCCGCACGGCGGCTTCAAGGAGTCGGGCTACGGGAAGGACATGTCGATCTACTCGATGGAGGAGTACACACGGATCAAGCACGTGTGCGTGAAGCTCGCATGACGAACGCGGACACTGCGGCTCCGGACGTCCGTCTGGAAGGCGTCGTCAAGCGGTTCGACGACACGGTCGCAGTGGACGGGATCTCCGTCGAGATTCCGCGCGGGTCGTTCTTCGCCTTGCTCGGGCCGTCGGGGTGCGGCAAGACGACGACGCTGAGGATGATCGGCGGGTTCGAGGAGCCGACGGAGGGCCGCATCTTTCTCGGCGACCAGGACGTCGTCGGCCTGCCACCGTACAAGCGCGACGTCAACACCGTCTTCCAGAGCTACGCCCTCTTCCCGCACATGTCCGTCGAGGACAACGTCGCCTTCGGGCTCGAGCGCAAGGGCGTTCCGAAGGGCGAGCTCAAGGGTCGCGTGTCCGAGATGCTCGAACTCGTGGGGCTGGCGGGGTTCGGCAAGCGGAAGCCGAAGCAGCTCTCGGGGGGTCAGCAGCAGCGCGTCGCACTCGGCCGCGCGCTCGTGAACCATCCGCGCGTGCTTCTGCTCGACGAGCCGCTCGGGGCACTCGACCTGAAGCTCCGCAAGCAGATGCAGATGGAGCTCAAGCGCATCCAGCACGAGGTCGGAATCACGTTCGTCCACGTCACGCACGACCAGGAAGAGGCGATGACGATGGCCGACCAGATCGCCGTGATGCGCCAGGGGCGCATCGAACAGTTGGGGAAGCCGACCGAGCTCTACGAGCGGCCCGAGACGGCGTTCGTCGCCGGCTTCCTCGGAGCTTCGAATCTCCTGCCGGGAACCATCGAGGGATCCGACTCGATCAGGCTGGACAACGGAACCGTGGTCCGCGCGGCGGTCGACGGGAGGTCCGGACCGGTTGCGGCCGGCGTGCGGCCGGAGAAGATCACGATCGGTGCCGGCGGGGGTGCGAACGAGTTGGCCGGAACGATCTCGGAGACCGCGTACATCGGCGTGGCGACACAGGTCGTCGTGAGAACGACTGCCGGCGTCATCCACGTGTTCGCCCAGAACCTCGACGCGGGAGGACGCGTCCCGGCGCCCGGCGCCAACGTGATCCTGAGCTGGGCCCCGGAGTCGACGTTCATCGTGGCCAGTGACGATTCACGAACGGAGGAGGAGACGGCATGAACCCGAGGTTGACCCGACAGGAGCTCTTGCGGCGTGGAGCCGCCGGCGGAGCGCTCCTTGCGTTTCCGTCCCTTCTCGCCGCCTGCGGCGGCGGAGACGGCGGCTCGGAGTCGAGCGGCGAGTTGAAGGATGTCCTCAACTTCGAGAACTGGCCGTACTACATGGACACGAAGGAGACGCGCACTGCCGCGGGACTGACAGGGCCGACGACGCTCGAGCAGTTCGATCAGGAGAAGGGGATCAAGGTCAACTACTACGAGGGCATCGACTCGAACGACGGGTACTTCGCGAAGATCCAGGGCCAGCTCTCCCAGGGGCAGGGAATCGGCCGCGACATCATCGTGGCGACAGACAACTCTCAGTTCCCGAGCCTGTACGTCTCGGAGGAGTACGTCCAGAAGCTCGACAAGAGCCTCATCCCGAACTTCGCAAACCTCATTGACGCGCAGCAGAGCCCGGGCTTCGATCCAGACCGGAGCTACTCGCTCCCGTGGCTCACGGGCATCGACGGGATCGGCTGGAACGAGGAGCTCACCGGCGGGCCGGTCACGAGCATGACCCAGCTGTTCACCGACCCCAAGCTGAAGGGCAAGGTGACGCTGCTGACCGAGATGGCCGACACGCTCGGGCTCGTCCTGATCGACAACGGCGACGATCCGACCGACGTCTCGGACGAAGCGTTCGATCGCGCGATCAAGTCCGTGCAGGACGCGCTCGACGCGGGCCAGATCCTGAAGTTCACCGGCAACGACTACGGGCCGCCGCTGGCGAGGGGTGACTTCGCGGCGTGCGTCGCCTGGTCTGGAGACCTCGCCCAGCTCGTCCTGGAGAACGAGAACCTGAAATGGGCGGTGCCCGAGAAGGGCGGGATCATCTGGACCGACAACATGTTCATCCCGCTCGGAGGCAGCGTCCCGACCGCGTCGACCTACATGAACTTCGTCTACGACCCGAAGATCGCGGCGCAGATCGCGCTCGGAACGGGCTACATCTCGTCTGTGAAGGGGGTCAAGGACGAGGCGCTCAAGCTGGACCCCAAAGCAGGCTCGAACGAGCTCGTGTTCCCGAGCGACCAGACACTTGCGAACCTGCACATGAACGACCCCAACATGGTCTCGAACGCCGACTTCATCACGACCTGGCAGTCGGTGAAGGGCCAGTAGCGGCGAGATCCACGTCGTCCCCCAGGGTCGCATGGGCTCGTTCTTCCACCAGCATCCCCGGCTCACGCCGTATCTCCTACTGCTGCCAGGGATGGCATGGCTGGGCTTCTTCTTCCTGATCCCGCTCGGATACCTCGGCTACCAGTCGCTCGAGTCCGGCACGTACGGGAACTTCGAGTTCACCTGGGAGTTCTCGAACTTCACGAATGCGTTCACCGACTACCGAGAGCAGCTGTTCCGCTCGTTCCTCTACGCAGGTGTCGCGACCACGGTCGCGCTCCTGCTCTCGTACCCGCTGGTCTACTGGATCGCGTTCCGTGCCGGACCCTGGCGGAACCTCTTCCTCCTCTTCATCGTCGCACCCTTCTTCGTGACCTACCTCGTCCGGACCCTCGCGTGGCTCAGCATCCTCAACGACCAGGGGCCGGTCATCGGTTTCCTCCGGGACATCCATGTCCTCGGAGCGGACGAGGGCCTCCTCTACTCGACCTTCGCCGTGATCGCGGGGATCACCTACAACTTCTTCCCCTTCATGGCGCTGCCGCTCTACGTCTCGCTCGAGCAGATCGACCCGAGGTTGCTGGAAGCGGCGAAGGACCTCTACGCAAGCTCGACCCAGGCGTTCCTGCGGGTGACGCTGCCGCTCTCGGCGCCGGGGATCGTGGCCGGCACGCTCCTCACGTTCATCCCGGCCGCGGGTGACTTCATCAACGCGGCCCTCCTCGGCACCACGCAGCAGACGATGATCGGGAACGTCATCCAGGCGAAGTTCCTCACCTCGCTCGACTATCCGACCGCGGCATCGCTCAGCTTCATCCTCATGGCGATGATCCTCGTCGCGCTCCTCGTCTACGCCCGCGTTGTCGGCACGGAGAAGCTGACCGGATGACGACCGCCGTCGAAACGATCACCCCCCGGTCGAGGGTCGGCGTCGCCGCGCGAACGTGGGGATTCGTGAAGCGCCACGCCCTCACCGTCTACGCGCTCCTCGCGGTCGTCTATCTGATCCTGCCGATCGCGGTCGTGATCCTCTTCTCGTTCAACGCCCCCAAGAGCAACTTCAACTACGTCTGGCAGGGGTTCACGCTCGACAACTGGATCACCTGGGACGAGCCCCTCGGGATCAGCGACGCCGTCGTCACCTCCCTCGAGGTGGGCTTCCTGGCGACCATCGTCGCGACCGCCCTCGGCACGCTCATCGCTCTCGCCATCGTCCGACACCGCTTCCGCGGACGGGGTGCGACGAACCTGCTCGTCTTCCTGCCGATGTCGACACCGGAGATCGTGCTCGGCGCGTCGCTCCTGACGTTGTTCATCAACACGACCGCCGTTTTCCAGCTCGGATTCGTGACGATCTTCATCGCGCATGTGATGTTCATCGTCAGCTTCGTCGTCGTCACGGTGAAGGCACGGCTGATCGGGTTCGACCGGCATCTCGAGGAAGCGGCGATGGATCTCGGCGCGAACGAAGTTACGACGTTTCGCAAGGTGACGTTCCCGCTGATCGCACCCGCGATGCTCGCGGCGGCGCTCCTCGGCTTCGCGCTCTCCATCGACGACTTCGTCATCACCTACTTCAATGCCGGCAGCCAGACGCAGACGTTCCCGCTGTACGTCTGGGTGACGGCTCAGAGAGCCCTCCCTCCCCAGATCAACGTCGTCGCGAGCGCCATCTTCCTCGTCGCGATCGCCCTCGCCCTCGGTAACGTCTTCTGGCAGTACCGAACCGCCAAACGCTCACAAGGAGCCACATGACCGCCGTCGAGACCATCGATCTGCAGCGCGCCGCCAAGGAACACCTCTGGATGCACTTCACCCGGATGGGCGGGTTCGAGATCGCGGACGTCCCGATCATCGTGCGCGGCGACGGCTGCCACCTCGAGGACTCGAACGGGAGGCGGTACATCGACGCCCTCGCCGGGCTCTTCTCGGTGAACATCGGCTACTCGTTCGGCGACGAGATCGGGCAGGCGGCGCACGAGCAGATGCGCGAGCTGCCGTTCTACACGAACTGGTCGTACGCCCACCCACGAGCGATCGAGCTCGCCGCCGAGATAGCCTCGCTCGCGCCCGGCGACCTGAACCGCGTCTTCTTCGTCAACGGCGGCTCCGAGGCGGTCGAGTCCGCCTGGAAGCTCGCGCGGCAGTACTACCTCGCGCGTGGTGAGAAGCATCTCCTCGGGCTCGTTACTCCCGGTGCCCGCGCCGGCACGCAGGAGGCGGAGGTCGCACACGACGCCATCGTCGCGGCGGCCGCGCCGACGCCGCGTCGCTACAAAGCGATTGCGCGTCACATCGCGTACCACGGGACGACGATGGGCGCCCTCTCGATCAACGGCATTCCGGCGATCCGCGCGCCGTTCGAGCCGCTGGTGGCAGAGGTGCGCCACGTGTCGAACACGAACCGCTACCACCGCCCGCCCGAGGAGACCGAGGCCGAGTTCACCGAGTTCCTGCTGAACGAGCTCGATCAGGCGATCCTCGCGATGGGGCCCGAGACGGTGTGCCTCGTGCACATGGAGCCCGTTCAGAACGCGGGCGGCTGCTTCACGCCGCCCGAGGGCTATTGGCGCGGGGTGCGAGAGATCTGTGACCGCTACGACATCCTCCTCTCGGCGGACGAGGTGATCACCGCCTTCGGCCGTCTCGGCCACTGGTTCGGCTCGGAGCGCTACGACATCCGGCCGGACATCGTCACGATCGCGAAGGGCCTGTCCTCGTCGTACGGGGCGATCGGCGGCGTCGTCGCCACCGAGCGGGTGATGGAGCCGTTCATGGGTGCGACGTCGATGTTCTCGCATGGGATCACGTTCGGCGGGCACCCGGTCATGGCCGCGATCGCGCTGAAGAACATCGAGATCATGAAGCGCGAGCGGATCCCCGAGCACGTCCGCGAGAACGAGGACGCATTCCGCGCGACCCTCGCGCAGCTCCTCGACCTTCCGATCGTCGGCGACCTGCGCGGGACGGGTTACTTCTGGGCGATCGAGCTCGTCAAGGACAAGGACACGCGGGAGACGTTCTCGGACGAGGAGTGCGAGAAGCTCATGCGGGGATACCTCTCGACCGCCCTCTGGGACGCAGGCATGATCTGCCGCGCGGACGACCGCGGCGATCCGGTGATCCAGATCTCGCCGCCACTCGTCGCCGGGCAGGCCGAGTTCGACGAGATCACGGGAATCCTCGGCGAGGTGCTGACCGAGGCGACCGCCCTCATGCGCTAGGAAGGCCTACGCGTCGCGGGCGCAGCGGAAACCGGCGAAGAGCTGCCGCCGGTAGGGATAGTCCCAGTTGCGAAACGTCGTGCGCGCCACGAGCGGGTCGGTCGCCCACGAGCCGCCGCGGAGAACGCGGTACGTGTCGCCGAAGAAGATCTCGGAGTACTCGGGGTACGGGAAGGCGAGGAATCCGGGATAGGGCTTGAAGTGGGACGACGTCCACTCCCAGACGTCGCCGCCCATCTGGACGCATCCGACAGGGCTCACGCCCCCGGCATAGGAACCGGCCGGCGCGGGCGAGAAGCGGCGGCGACCGAGGCTCGCCTCGAAGCCCATCCACTCCTGCCCCCACGGGTACCGAAACTTCCCCTCGTGCGAGTGCCAGCCCGCTGCCCGCTCCCACTCGATCTCGGTGGGGAGTCGCTTTCCGGCCCACCGCGCATATGCGTCAGCCTCGTACCACGAGACGTGCTGCACTGGTTCGTCGGGGGGCAGGGCCTTGCGCCGACCGAAGTGGACGCGCTGCCAGCCGTCGTCGCTCTCTTCCCAGTAGAGCGGCGTCGTGACACTCTCGCGCTCGCGCCACTCCCATCCCGCCCGGCTCCACGGTCTCCTCGAGCGGTACCCCTTGTCCTCCACGAACTCTGCGAACTCGCGGTTCGTGACCGGCGCGCGATCGATCCAGAACGGTCGCACCTCGACCTCGTGCGCGCCGAGCTCGCAGTCGTAGGCCCACGGCTCTGCGACTGCCCCGAGAACGAACGATCCCGCGGGAACACGAATCTCGGCAGGGCCGCCGGGTGCACGGTCAGGAGCGGTCGTGCGGGGCACCGGGTACTCGGCTCCGGTCCGCAGCTGGAGCGTCTGGAGCATCGTCTCCTGGCGCTGGAGCTCGTTCTGGACGACGAGTCCGAAGACGAACCCCTCGTGCAACAGCGCGTTCGGTGCGTCCAGATCGACGTCTTCGAGCGCCTCGAGGACCCGGGTGCGCACGTCCTCGGCGTATGCCCGCACCGCCGGTGGCCTCAGTAGTGCCAGCCCGGGACGTTGCTCGTCCTCGTGCCTGAACGCCTCGTCGACCTCGCCGTGTCGGGGGAGGACGGGAGGGTCGCCGTTCAGGTTGCGGAGGAGCCACAGCTCCTCGAAGTTCGCGATCCGAGCATAGTCCCACACGAGCGGAGAGGTCAGGAGCGAGGCCTGGGTGGCGAGCTCGTCGTCCGAGATCGGAGCGAGCAGCTTCTCTGTCGCCGCGCGCGCTCGTTCGAGCGTCTCCCGGATCTCGGCCGACTTCTCCACGCCGAAACTGTGACGTAGCCGGCGGTCGTCAGAAACCGCCGTTCGGGTGAGTCGGTGGCGTCAGGCTCGTTCGCGAGGCGTTAGCCTTACTCACCTCGAACACGAGAGAGGAGCCGGGAATGACGGAGAGCCAGAACGGGGCCGTGGTTGTTGCGCACGATGTGACGCGCCGCTACGGGGAAGGAGAGACCGCCGTGGACGCGCTGCGCGGCGTCTCCGTGAACATCGCGCCGGGCAAGGCGACAGCGGTGATGGGGCCCTCGGGCTCGGGGAAGTCGACGCTGATGCACATCCTCGCGGGGCTCGACAAGCCGACGACCGGGGATGTCGAGGTCGCCGGGACCGAGATCACGACACTGGGAGACAACGACCTCACGAAGCTGCGGCGCGAGCACATCGGCTTCGTGTTCCAGTTCTTCAACCTCTTGCCGATGCTGAACGCGAAGGAGAACATCCTCCTCCCGCTCACCATTGCCGGCGAGAAGCCAGAGGACGGCTGGTTCGACCAGCTGGTCGGCGACGTCGGGCTCTCCGACCGGCTCTCGCACCGGCCCGCAGAGCTGTCGGGCGGGCAGCAGCAGCGTGTTGCCATCGCCCGCGCGCTCGTCTCGAAGCCGACGGTTCTCTTCGCGGACGAGCCCACCGGAAATCTCGACTCGGCGACGAGCGGGGAGATCCTCGAGCTCCTGCGCCGCTCGGTCGAGGAATACGGCCAGACGATCGTCATGGTGACCCACGACGCACGCGCCGCGGCCGTCGCGCATCGCGTGCTCTTCCTCGCCGACGGCGAGATCGTGCGCGAGCTCGGCGAATGCGACCCGCACACGATCCACAGTGTCATGGAGGAGCTCGCCGCCGCGTGATCAAAGTCGCCCTCCGCGGCCTGGCAGGGCGAAAGCTCCGTGCCGTCCTGACCGGCATCGCGATCGTCCTGGGCGTCGCGATGATCAGCGGTACCTACATCCTCACGGACACGGTCCAGCGAGCATTCAACGACCTCCTCGTCGACTCGTACGCCGGGACCGACGCGGTCGTGACCGGCAAGGGCCTGGACATCTCCATCGACGGCGAGAAACCTCCTCCGCCCCCGGTCGACGCCTCGCTCCTCGACGTCGTGCGCGGCGTCGACGAGGTCGCTCTGGCGACCGGCAGCGTACTCGACGAGCGGAACACGAAGGTCCTCACGCCGGAGGGCGGGTCGGTGAACTCGGAGGGCTGGCCGACGCTCGGATTCGGGATCGACACGGATCCGGCGCTCGCCCAGTTCAACCCGCTGAATCTCTTCGAGGGCCGCTGGCCCTCGGGCGACGACGAGATCGTCATCGACGCCGGGACAGCCGATGCGCAGGGGTTCGCGGTCGGTGACACCGTTCAGGTCTCCACCCTGCAGCCGAAACGTCCGTTCGAGCTCGTCGGCGTCGCGAAGTACGGCGAGGTCGACAGCCTCGGTGGCATCAGCTTCGTCGTGTTCACAATCCCTGCCGCCCAGGAGCTCCTCGGGCGAGAGGGTCAATACGACGCGATCTCGGTGGCCGCCCGGGAGGGGGTCTCCGAGGACGACGTCGTCGCGGCGATCTCCCCCGTTCTCCCTACGAGCGCCGAGGTCGTCAGTGCGGCGGCCGAGGCCGAGGAGCAGGCGAACGATGTGAGCGAGTTCACGACGATCTTCAGGTACTTCCTCCTCACGTTCGGCTTCATCGCGCTCTTCGTGGGCAGCTTCGTCATCTTCAACACGTTCTCGATCACGGTTGCGCAGCGCACACGCGAATTCGCGACACTGCGGACGATCGGAGCGTCGCGACGCCAGGTTCTCGGATCCGTGATCCTCGAATCGCTCGTGATCGGGCTCGTCGCATCGCTCGTCGGCCTCGGGCTGGGCGTCGTCCTGGCCGAGGGGATCGAAGCGCTCTTCGGGAGTCTCGGTGTGGACCTCCCGAGCGCCGATCGAGTCTTCGCCACCAGGACGATCGTCGTCTCCCTGGTCGTCGGCATCGGCATCACGCTCCTCGCGGGCCTCTTCCCGGCGATTCGGGCGACGCGCGTGCCGCCGATCGCGGCCGTCCGCGAGGGCGCCGCGCTTCCGAAGTCGAGGTTCGCACCGTTCGTGCCGTGGGTCGCTGCGCTCGTCGTCGCGGCCGCGCTCGTCGTCCTCGCGCGCGCGATGTTCGCCGACACGTTGGGGACAGTCGACCGGCTGCTCTCGATCGCCGCCGGCGTCCTTCTCCTCTTCGTCGGCGTGGCGATGCTCTCGTCTCGCGTCGTTCGACCGCTCGCTGCGTTCAGCAGCCCGATCGGCCGCTGGGCGGCGTTCGCGTTCACGGTGCTGGCCTGGCCGCTCTTCCTGCTCCCGTACTGGCTTCAGCGGTTCGGGGCCTTCGGCCCGGGTTCTGCCCTGCGTCGAGTCGGCGCCTTCGTCGCCGGCGCCCTGCTGAATCCGTTTCTCCTACCGATCGTCCTCGTGATGTGGCTTCGCCGGGCCGTCACGAGCTGGGAGCCGGAGTGGCCCGTGGAGTTCCCGGGCGTCGTTCCGGATCGCGTCGCCGCCCGCACCGGCGGCGAGAATGCGCGCCGGAACCCCGGCCGGACAGCGGCGACTGCGGCGGCGCTCATGATCGGGATCGCGCTGGTCGCGTTCATCGCCACGCTGACGAACGGGATGAAGGCTTCGAACCGCGAGGCGATCGAGCAGCAGATCGCCGCCGACTACGTCGTGACCTCGCTCGACGGGTACACGCCGTTCGTCGCTGCAGCGGGCGACGCGCTCGCCGCTTCTTCCGTGCCCGAGGTCGTCACCAGCGTTCGCTCCGACGCGGGGCTCGTCGGTGACGTCACGACGGAGGTCGGGGGCATCGAGCCCGATACGATCGCCGAGGCGTACGTCTTCGACTGGCGTGAGGGCGACGAGAGCGTCCTCGCCACGCTCGGTACGACGAAGGCGGTCGTCAGTTCGAACTACGCCGAGGATCACAACCTCTCGGCAGGAGACGTGCTCACGCTTCAGTCGACCGCGGGTCGGAGGGCGACGATCACTGTGGCAGGGACCTTCAAGCCGCCGCCGTTCTACCCGCTGATCGAGAGCGTGAACGTCTCGACGAAGCTCTTCGACTCGCTCTACGACCGTCCCCGGAACCGCTGGACGTGGGCGAACGTCCCGGGCGAGCCGAACGACGAGAATCGCGCGCAGCTGGAAGCGGCGATCGCCGGGTTCCCCGATACCCAGCTCGAGACGCGCGACGAGTGGATCGAGCGCGAGGACGCGGACTTCAACCAGTTCATCTCGTTCCTCTACGTCATGCTCACGCTCGCGGTGTTCGTGAGCATCTTCGGGATGATCAACACGCTCGTGCTGTCGGTCTACGAGCGCACGCGCGAGATCGGGATGCTGCGTGCCATCGGAATGACGCGGCGGCAGGTCCGCCGGATGATTCGTCAGGAGAGCATCATCACCGCGCTGATCGGCGCGGCGGTCGGGCTTCCCCTCGGGATATTCCTCGCCCTGCTCGTGAACCGCGCGCTCTCCGAATACGACGTGCGGTTCGCGATCCCGTGGGCGCAGCTCCTCGTGCTGACGATCGTCGCGATCATCATCGGGATCCTCGCCGCGATCATGCCCGCCCGGCGCGCCGCGAGGCTGAACCCGCTCGAGGCGATCGCCTACGAGTAGCCCATGACGCGCTTCGCCATACGCGGCCTTCTCAGTCGGAAGCTTCGCACCGCGCTCACCGCGATCGCGATCGTGCTCGGCGTCGCGATGATCAGCGGCACGTACGTGCTCACGGACTCGATCGACCAGGCGTTCGACCGCATCTTCGCCGACATCCGCAAGGGCTCGAACGCGGTGATCACCGGCAAGTCGGCGTTCGACCTCAGCGACGGCAGCGGCGTGGACGAGCCGACGCTCGATGAGGCACTTCTCCCGAAAGTGCGCGAGCTTCCTGCGGTAGCCGAAGCGGAGGGCGGCGTCGACTCCGACGCGACCCAGCTGATCGGCGACGACGGGAAGGCGATCGTGTTCGGAGGTGCACCGAACCTCGGGTTCTCCATCGCCGATCCGGACTCGCCGTTCAACCCGCTGACGTTGGTCGAAGGGGACTGGCCGGGGCCGAACGAGGTCATGGTCGACAAGGAGACGGCGTCCAAGGAGGGCTTCGAGGTCGGCCAGGTGATCGGCGTCCAGGCGGAGGGGCCGGTCGAGCGGATGCCGATCTCGGGGATCATGCAGTTCAGCTCGGGGCTGACGATCGGTGGTGCGACGCTGGCCGGATTCGACCTGGCAACCGCCCAACAGCTCTTCGGGAAGGTGGGCAAGCTCGACGAGATAGCGGTCGCCTCGCAGCCGGACACGCCGCCCACCGAGCTCGTCGCGCAGATCCAGGAGATCCTGCCCCCTGATGCGCAGGTGAAGACGGGCGACGAGCAGGCCAAGTCCGACGCGGCGGAGACGGACGAGTTCATCAGCTTCCTACAGACGTTCCTGCTTGCGTTCGGTGGGATCGCGCTCTTCGTCGGCTCGTTCGTGATCGCGAACTCGCTGTCGATCACGATCGCGCAGCGCACGCGTGAGTTTGCGACGCTGCGGACGATCGGCGCGACGAATCGGCAGCTCCTCGGCTCGATTCTCGTGGAGGCGCTCGTCGTCGGTACCGTTGCCTCGGTCGTCGGGCTCTTCCTCGGGCTGCTGCTTGCCAAGGGCCTGTTCCAGCTGTTCGACGCCGTCGGCTTCACGCTTCCGAATACCGGCCTCGTCTTCGAGCCGCGAACCATCGTCGTCGCTCTCACGGCCGGAATTCTCGTGACGTTGCTTGCGAGCGTTTATCCGGGCTTCCGTGCGACCACGGTGCCGCCGATCGCGGCGGTCCGGGAAGGGGCCGTGCTTCCGGGTGAGCCGCTCGACTCGGTCCGAGGCGTCCGCCTCGCCGCGCTCCTGACTGTGATCGGCGTACTCGTCGGAGTTATTGCGATTTCCGCGTCTCCTGGGAACACGTTCGTCACGATCCTGCTCGCGGTCCTCGGACTGCTCATGACTCTCTTCGGTTGCGCGCTCTTTCCATCGCGCACGCTCGGGGCGGTCGTCTCGTGCGGGCTCGGCTTCGCGGCGCTCCTCTACGGGCTCTTCGTTCCCGGCCTCGGGACGACTCGCGTGCTGCTGTGGATGGGCCTCGGCGTCCTGCTCGTCTTCTTCGGCGTTGCGCGTGTCACGACGCGGTTGATTCCCGGACTCGCTTCTGCCATGTCACCTGTGGCGCGGTGGTCGGTGTTCCTCCTCAGCGTGGTCGTGTGGCCGTTCTTCACGCTCCCGTACTGGCTTCTTCGGCGCGGGGTCTGGGGGCCCGGCGGCTTAGCGCAGCGAATCGGCGCGTTCGTTCTCGGTGCGCTGATCAATCCCATCGTCCTCGCGGTCGTGTTGCTGATGGTCGTTCGGAAGGCCGTGTCCCGGTGGCAGCCGGAGTGGCCGGCCGAGTTCCCGGGAGTCGTGCCGGACGGGTCGACGGCGGCTATGGGGCGGGAGAACTCACGACGGAACGCGCAGCGCACGGCGTCCACCGCGAGCGCACTGATGATCGGGCTGGCGCTCGTCACGCTCGTCGCCACCCTTGCAGCAGGAATCGTGCAGACCTTCCGCGGCGCGGTGAACGACCTCTGGAAGACCTCCGACTCGGACTACGCGATCACCGCGCAGAACAACTTCTCCCCGATCCCCGTCGATGCCGCCGACACGGCGGCGAAGGCTCCGGGCGTCGTCGCGGTGATGAACGTCCGGACCGGCGAGGTGCGGGCATTCGACGAGACGATCTTCGCGACCGCGGTCGATCCCACCGCGCGTGAGCTCATCGCGGTGAAGTGGAAGGACGGCTCCCCGGACGTGCTCGCGAACCTCGGTGAAGACGGCGCGTTCGTGGACGACGGATATGCCGACGACAACAACCTCGAGGTGGGATCGCCGATCGAGGTGACGTTCCCCGACGGAACCACGGAGACCTTCACGGTCGAGGGGATCTTCGACCCACCGACTGGTGGCTCACCCTTCGGAAACATCACTATCTCGACCGAGGCCTGGGACGCGAGGGTCGAGAACCCTCGGAACCTCTACTCGTTCATCGCGATGGAGGGCGACGTCACGGACGACAACACGGCAACGCTCGACGACGCGCTCGCGGACTTCCCGAACGCGAAGGTGCAAACGCGCGAGCAGTTCATCGACAACCAGATCTCCGGGCTGAACGCGGTGCTGAACATCCTCTACGTCCTGCTCGCGTTGTCGGTGCTCGTGAGCCTCTTCGGGATCGTCAACACGCTCGTCCTGACCGTGTTCGAGCGGACGCGCGAGATCGGGATGCTGCGTGCCATCGGCATGACGCGCCGCCAGGTGCGGCGCATGATCCGGCACGAAAGCGTGATCACGGCATTGATTGGGGCAGCCATCGGGATCGCGCTCGGCATCGTGCTGGCATTGCTCCTGATCGCCCGCCTCGAGTTCGTCGACTTCGCCTTCCCGACGACCCAGGTCATCGTGTTCGTGATCGCCGCGATCATCGTCGGCGTCGTGGCGGCGATCTTCCCGGCGCGACGCGCAGCGAAGCTCGACCCGCTCCGGGCTATCGCGTACGAATGACACCCTCCGCGGCGAGCGCGGCGATCTCGGCGTCCGAATAACCGACCTCGCGAAGCACCTCGGTCGTGTGCTCCCCTACTAGTGGAGGTGGCGAGCGGTGCGCCGCACGCTTGCCATCGAACGAGAGCGGGACCGCTGCAAGTCGTAGCTCGGGGATGCTCGGATGCGCGAGCGGCTGGAGCATCCCGAGCGCCTCGGTCTGCTCGGATGCGGCGACATCCGCGACATCGGCGACAGGAGCCGCGGGCACACCCGCGCCGGCCAAGAGCTCGCGCCACTCCGTGGTCGATCGCGTGCGCAGGCGCTCCGAGAGCAGGGCCACGAGCTCTTCACGGTTTCCAACGCGGTCCGGATTGGTGCGGAAGCGACCGTCCGAGACGAGCTCGGGCAGGTCGGCGACATCGCAGAGGAGCGCGAAGAGCCGGTCGTTCCCGGCCGCGATCATGAGCTCACCGTCGCGCGTGGGGAAGACCTGATAGGGCGCGACCATCGGAAACATCGTCCCCTGCCCGGTCGGCACCGTTCCGTCGGCGAAGTAGCCGACCAGGTGGTAGCCGATGTACCCGAGCGCGGTCTCGTAGAGCGACGTGTCGACAACCGTTCCCTGGCCGGTCCGCTCTCGTTCGAGCAGCGCCGCGACGATCCCGAGCGCGGCCCAGATCCCGGTTCCCATGTCGATCAGGGACGAACCCACGCGTACGCCCGAGCGCCCTGGCTCGCCGGTCATGCTGATGAGGCCGCCGGCCGCCTGCATGAGCGCGTCGTAGCCGGGCTCGTGCGAGAGCGGTCCCTGGTTGCCGTACGCGCCGATGGAGCAGTAGACGAGACGCGGGTTGCGCGCTCGCACGAGGTCCGGGCCGAGCCCGAGACGACCAGCCAGTCCGGGTCGAAGGCTCTGGAGGAAGACGTCGGCGCCGGCGGCGAGCCGAAGCACGACCTCTCGGCCGCGCTCCTCCGCGAGCGAGACTGCGAGCGAGCGCTTCCCCGCGTTCACCGACAGGAACATCGCACTCTCGCCGTTCCAGAACGGAGGTCCCCAGGCGCGGCCGTCGTCGCCCGTGTCCGGCCGCTCGACCTTGACGACCTCTGCGCCGAGCGCCGCCAGGATCTCGGCACAGTACGGGCCCGCGATCGAGGTCGTCACGTCGACGACCTTCATGTCTGCGAGTGGGAGGAACGGCATCAGCGAATCATCTCTTGCTGAGAAGATGCGCGGATGCCCAGCTGGCTCGACTTCGAACGCTTCACGGAGTGGGTCTCGGGCGAGTGGTGGAGCTACCTCGTCATCCTCGCGGTCGCGGCGATCGATGCGTTCTTCCCGCTCGTTCCCAGCGAGACGCTCGTCGTGATCGGGGGCAACCTCGCGAGCTCGGGTGATCTCGTGCTCTGGCTCGTCATCCTCTCGGGCGCAGCCGGCGCGGTGCTCGGCGACAACATCTCGTACGGGATCGGGAGCTGGGTCGGCGAGCGCACCGTCAAGCGTTGGTTTCGAAGTGAGAAGGCGCACAGACGGCTCGAATGGGCCGAGCGCACGCTCGACGAGCGCGGCGCGTACATCATCATCATCGCCCGTTTCATCCCGGGCGGACGTACGGCTGTCACGTTCTCGGCCGGCTACATCCCGACCTTCGCCTGGCGCCGCTTCATCGTCTACGACATCGCCGCCGGCGTCCTGTGGGCGACGTATGCGGCGCTCCTCGGCTACTTCGGCGGCAAGACGTTCGAGGATCACCCGTTGTGGGGGGTCGCGCTCGCGCTCGGGATCGCGCTCGCGCTCGGCTTCGTCGTCGAGGCCGTGCGACACCTCCGCCAGCGTCGCGACCCGGCGGGCTGATCTGAAAGACTCGAGTGGAATGGCGAAGATCCTCGTACACGTCACCTGTGGCCCCGAGAACCCGACCAAGGCTGCGCTCGGCTTCCTCGTGGCCAAGGCCGCGGTCGACGAGGGGCACGAGGTGTCGATGTTCCTCGCCGGGGACGGCGTCCAGTTGCTGCGCGATGCCGTGCTCGACAGCCTCGAGGGTCTGGGCACCGGAAGCCTTCGTGAGTCCTACGACGCGGTCGTCGCGGGCGGAGCACGGCTCTACGCGTCAGGCATGTCGAGCAAGGCGCGAGGTGTGACGGAGGCGGATCTCGAGGGGAAGCCGGTCGAGCTCGCCATGCCGAACCGACTCGTTCAGCTCGCGGTCGAGAGCGACCGCATTCTGACGTACTGACCGCGCGCGTACCCTCCTCGGTGTGAACCGTCTCGCCGAGGCGACGAGCCCGTACTTGCTCCAGCACGCCGAGAACCCGGTCGACTGGTATCCCTGGGGCGACGAGGCATTCGAGCGTGCACGGGCCGAGGACAAGCCGCTCCTCGTTTCCGTCGGCTACAGCTCGTGTCACTGGTGCCACGTCATGGCTCACGAGTCCTTCGAGAACGCCGCAACAGCCGTCGTCATGAACGACCTCTTCGTCAACGTGAAGGTCGATCGCGAGGAACGGCCGGACATCGACGCCGTGACGATGGAGGCAACCGTCGGGATGACGGGAGCGGGCGGATGGCCGACGACGGTGTTCATGACGCCCGACG
>DATAEF010000055.1:0-33021 GCA_036258155.1 Gaiellaceae bacterium
GCCGACGCCCGATTCGAAAGCGCCGCTTTCGTACGGTAGCCGGTGACGGCCCGAGCCCGATCGCAGAACGCGCGTCCTCGACGAACGCGGAGCAGCTCGGGTAGCGCTTCTCTGGATCCGCGGCGAGCGCGCGGGCGAGCACTGGGTCGAGCGCGGGGAGATCGGCGACCGGTGGGGGCGTCTTCCGTAGGTGGGCCCAGAGCGTCTGCGCCTGCGTCTCCTGGCGGAAGGGCGAGTTTCCGGTCAGGCACTCGTAGAGGACGCAGGCGAGCGCGTACTGGTCGGTGTGACCGCCGACTTCGCCGCGCCGGATCTGTTCGGGTGCCAGGTAGTCGAGCGACCCGGCGAGAGGGTCCGACGCCGATGTCCCTTCGTCCGCAAGCTGCTTCGTCAGCCCGAAGTCGCACAGGTAGCAGTGGTCGCTCGTGTCGACGAGGACGTTTCCGGGCTTCACGTCCCGATGGACGAGGCCACGACGATGTGCCGCGTCGAGTGCCTCGCCGATCTGGCCCACGAGCTTCAGCGCCCGTTCGGCCGACAGCGCCTGCTCCCGTGCGAGCAGCCTGCGGAGGTCGGTGCCCGCCACGTAACGCGTCGCGATGTAGAGCTCGCCCTCCGCCTCTCCTGCCGCGTACACGGGGAGGATGGAGGCGTGATCGAGTGAGGCCGCTATCCGCGACTCCTCGAGGAACCGCTCGCGGAACGCCGGGTCGCTTGCGAGCTCCGGCGCGATCAGCTTGAGCGCGACTGGCCGGTCGAGCGCGAGCTCCCGGGCGCGGTACACGATGCCCATACCACCGCGGCCGAGCGTGCCGACGATCAGGTAGCCGGCGAAGGTCGATCCGGGTCGCGTCTCGACGGCCATCAGGCCCCGATCTCGATCGACCAGGTGAAGCGCGTCAGCGTCGCCTCCGGTGCGAGCCCGCCGGGGCGGAGCCCCCGCCGCACGAGGAGCATGGGCGCTGGAGCTTGCTCGACCAGCGCCGACCGCGTTGCGCCGAGGCCCTCGGCGCGCCAGCGCTCCGAGACACCGATGACGAGAAGCCCGGCGCCCGCGACGAGCGCGCTGATGCCAGTTAGCCCACGTGCGCCGAGCAGGGGCTCCGGGACGATCCCGCTCGTGTGCTGCACGACCAGGGAGGCATCGGCAAGGAGACGGCTTGCGTCCGCGCCGTCCGGCCCGTCGTCGGTGGCCCCGATCAGCTGCAGCTGCCGCTCGAGCGCGGTCGCGATCCAGACGCCGAGTTCGAGCGCTGCCCAATCGTGCTCGAAGGCGCCGAACGGCACGACGACCGGCCCGTCTCCCGGAGGGCCGGCCCGCTCCACGAGGACGGCGACGTCGCACGTGGCCTCCTCGAACGCGTCCGCGAACACGCCGGCAAACGGGTCGCCGAGCGAAGAGAGGAGGAGCAAGTCGGCCCCCTGCTGGCTGGCCAGGCGAACCGCATCCCGAGCCGGCGAGGATGAGGAGAAGGCGGCGGCTCGTGCTCCGATCCCCCGCACCGCGAGATCGCGCCGGAGGGCATCGAGCGCAACGGTCGCCGCTGCGAGCTCGGACTGGGCGACGATCTGCGCAACGACGAGGTCTCTCGCGGCGCTGCCGCCGGCGAGCGCCTCTCCGAGCGGGGCGAGAGCCTCGAGTGCCGAAGGTCGCTCCGGCAGCACGACGACCGTGCGTGTCTGCCGAGGCGAAGCCCTGGGAGCGAGATCGGGATCCTGCCGGAGGATCGCACGCTCGAGCTCGCGGAGCGACGCGCCCGGCTCGAGACCGAGTTCTTCGTCGAGAAGCGCTCGACCGTCGCGGTACACGTCGAGCGCCTCGGCCTGGCGTCCGGCGCGGTAGAGCGCGAGCATGAGCTGCCCGCGGAAGTGTTCGCGAAGCGGATGCGCGGCGACGAGCGATTCGAGCTCCGGCACGAGCCCCGAGCCGCCGCCGAGCTCGAGGTCGGCGTCGATGCGCGCTTCCAGCGCGAAAAGCCGCAGCTCCTCCAGACGGGCCGCTTCCGCCCGGACGAACGCTTCGTCAGCGAACTCGTCGAGCGCGGGGCCGCGCCACAGCCCCAGAGCTTCGCGAAGCGTCCTCGTTTTCTCGCGCGGCTCCTCGTTCCGTGCGCGCTCGATGAGCTGTTCGAAGCGGCTGAGGTCGAAGTTCGTCGGCGCGATGTGTAGGACGTACCCGGAGCCGCGCGACTCGAGGATCTCGCGGGCTGCCCCGAGCGCCTTTCGGAGGTGCGTGACGTACACCTGAACGACCTTGGAAGCCGTGCGCGGAGCGCCGTCGGGCCAGAGCTCTTCGAGGATCCGCTCTCTCGAGACGGCCCGGTTCGCGTTCAGCGCGAGAAGGGCGAGCAGTGCGCGTTCGCGGGGCGCGCCGAGATCGATGCGGCGATCTCCGTCCGCCACCTCGAGCGAGCCCAGGACCCGGAAGTCCACGCGCGGAGCGTACTCCGCGCCGGAACGCCTGTTAACCGCGCGTTAGGTCCCCCTCAGCCGCCGTGTCCGATGCTCCCGCGCGGAGGACTGCAAGCGGCGGTCCCGACCGAAGGAGGCGAGATAGTGACTCGAACGGCACTCTTGGGAGTCGTGGCGGCTGCGGCCTTCGCGATCGTGCCCATGGCTCTAGCCCAGAGCCCGGCCGACGCCCACCAGCGGCAACAGACGTTCAGCACGATGCCCGCTGACTTGCACGACCGAATCGGCTCGACCGTGACACGGACCGCGGAGACGGTCGTCGTCGATGCGCACGATCGTGGGTCGCTGCCCCTCTCGACGCCTGTTGCGCTCGCGGAGCCCGGCGGCTTCGACTGGGGGGACGCCATTATCGGTGCGGGCGGCGGCATGGGTATCGCGCTCCTTCTCGCCGGCCTTGGCTTCCTGGCCTTCGGCCAGCGCACGAGGACTCGCCCCGTGACACGCTGAGCTGCCACGGGAATCCGGCAAAGACGCGGCCGCTCCGGCGGGGGCGGCTGCGTCTCCCTACGCAGACCGTTCGCGCAGCCGCTCGAGCACGAATGGGTCGATCGAGTCCTCTCCGTCGACGCGCTCCTCGAGGTTCTCGACTCCAGCCCAGTCCTCGAGCCGCTCGAAGCCGAGGACGGCGAGGCGATCCTCGATCTCCTTGCGCAGTGCAACGTCCACCTCGATCCATTCCGAGCGTGGCGTCTGGCCGAAGAGCTCCTCGTGGATCCGGAATAGGCGCCTGAGCTCCTCGAGCGGACGTTCGTGGTCGTCGACGCGGAGGTCGACGAAGACGTCGGAGAGCCCGGCGTAGCCCTGCCCGGGGCCGACGACCAGGACTGCGGCGGACTGCTGGCCGCGGCTGTCCCCGCCCGCCGCCTGTGCAGCGTCGAGGCAGTCGAGGAGGCGCTCCACGAGCGGCTTGTGCGCCGTCGCCTCGAATGTCTCTGCGAGCGCGTCGACGGTTTCGGCGGACACGAGGATGTTCCCCTGCCCGGCGTACCCCGCTCCGGTGCGGCCGCCCGCCCACTCGTTGCATTCGACTCCAGTATGGGTCGCCGCTCGACCCTGGCCGTCCACGATGCCGAGCTGCCGTTGCGCTCGGTCCTCGTCGGCGTCGGTCAAACTCCGAACGGTCTCGTCGGCCGAGAGCCCTTCCCGAAGGAGCACGAGCCCGGCGGGGCCGTAGCGCGGGTTTGCGTACGCCTGGGTCGCGATCGCGCCGACGAACGGCTTCGCCCACGGCACGACCGAACCGACGGCGAGGAACTTCGACTGCACGGCGACGCCCCACTGCCGTGCCTCGAGGTCGCAGGCGCAGATCGAGTACGTCGAGACTAGGCGGTGTCTGACACCTGAGTGGCGCAAAGCCGCATCGTTAGGTGGGGCGGTGTCAGACACCGTGTCTAGCCATAGGTCATCTCCGCGAGGTCGAGCGCGAGGAGTGCCTCGTCGCGGACGAGGGCGCAGGCGACCGAGCCCAGCGAGAGGGCTGCATGGACCTCCTCGGCCGTCGAGGCGCGAACGACGACCGGGGTGCCCGCCTCGTGTGCTGCGTGAATCGCGGCAATGTCGGACACGTCGTCGAGTACGAGCGCACCCTCGAGGTCGATCGTTCCCTCGAGCGCGATCGCCGGAACCTTCCGCCCGGTTGCCCCGAACCAGCGCTCGCGCATCAGAACGTGAGCGTGTCGCCGGGTGCCGGCTCGAGCACCTCGATGCCGGCCGGGGCGAGCTCGCGCAGGGTCGCGGGTGTCCCGGTGAGGAGAGGGAACGTCCCGTAGTGACAGGGAACGCAGCGGATGACGCCGAGAAGCTCGAGCGCCAACGCCGCCTCGCGCGGGCCCATCGTGTAGTGATCGCCGATGGGGAGGACAGCCACGTCGGGCGAGTAGATCCGCCCGATCAGAGACATGTCGCCGAAGACGTTCGTGTCTCCTGCGAAGTAGATCCTGAGCCCGTCCTCGAGCTCGAGGACGATGCCGCACGCCTCGCCGCCATAGCCGCCATCCGGGGTGCTCGCCGAGTGATTGGCGTCAGTGAGTGTGACCTTGATTCCGCCGACCGTGGCCGTGCCTCCCTTGTTGATCGAGTGCGCCTGGCCGTCATCCGCGACCCCCTGTGCCGTCAGCCACCCGTGCAGCTCGACCTGGGCGATGACGGGGCAGCCGTGTCGCTGGTTGATCGGGACGGTGTCACCCACATGGTCGGCGTGGCCGTGGGTGACCAGGATGAGGTCGCAGCGCTCGGGCTCGAGCTCGCTCTCGGGGCACTTCGGGTTGCCGCTCAGGAAGGGGTCGACATAGATGCGCTTTCCGCCCGGGGAGTCGACGCGGAACGCCGAGTGCCCGAGCCAGGTGAGTTCGGTGCCCATTCTCGGGAATCTAAAAGGGAAGCGACGCCGCTGCGTCGGCTGCGACGTCGAGTATCGGCTGCACGGCGAAGAAAGAGCCCACCGTGACGACGACTGCCGCGCCGAGCGCGGCTCCGAGCGCGAGATCGCGCGGCGGCGAGCCTCCGGCGGGTGCGAGTCGCAACTCGGGTCCCGAGCGCATGTACAGCCACCGTACGACGTTCAGGTAGTACGCGAGGGAGACCGCCGTCGCGGCAACGCCGATGAGCACGAGCCACCAGTCGCCGGCCTCGTAGGCCGCGGAGAAGACGAAGAGTTTCCCGAACATGCCTCCGGTGAGCGGAAAGCCCGCCATACCGAGCATGAACGTCCACATCGCGATGCCGTGATAGGGGCGCTCCCACCCGAGCCCCGCGAGCGACTCGAGCGTCACCGGCCGGCCGAGCTCTCGCTCACGGGCGGCTACCACCGCGAACGCGCCAACGGACATCGCGGAGTAGGGGACGAGGTAGTAGAGGAGCGCTTCGCCGCCACGCGCCGAATCCGCGGAGATCGCCATCAACATGAACCCGGCGTGCGAGATCGAGGAATACGCGAGCAGCCGCTTCACGTCACGCTGCGCGAGCGCGGCAAGGTTCCCCCAGACGAGCGAAATGGACGCGATCACGGCTACCGCGATCGTCCAGATGTCGGCTTCGCTCGGGAACGCGGTGACGAGCACGCGCAGGAAGACCACCAACGCGGCGGTCTTCGTCGCCGCCGACATGAATGCGGTCACGGAGGACGGTGCGCCCTGGTACACGTCGGGCGTCCACATGTGGAACGGAGCGGCGGAGACCTTGAACGCGAGGCCTGCGACGATCATCGCGAGCCCGGCGAGGAGGAACGGATCGTCGGTCGGCTCGGCGGACGCGATCTCCGCGAAGCCGATCTCACCGGTGGCGCCGTACACGAGCGCGGACCCGAAGAGGAGCACCGCCGACCCGAAACCGCCCACGACGAGATACTTCAAGCCTGCTTCGAGCGAGGCGGCTCGTTCGGTGTCGAGCGCGACCAGGATGTAGAGACAGAGCGAGAACCACTCGAGTCCGAGGAAGAGCGTCATCAGGTTCTCGGCGCTCACGAAGAAGACCATCCCCGCGCCGGCAGCAGCGAGGAGAGAGTAGTACTCGCCGTAGCTGTCGCGACGCCGTTCGGTCCATGAAACGAGGACGACGACGGCACCGGTGACCGCGAGGATCACCTGGGCGAAAGCGGCGAGTTGATCGCGCGCCATCGAGTCCGAGAGGAGTACTTCCGGCGTCGCGCTCTCGTCGAAGACGACGCCGGCGAGCACGGCGGCGGTCACGAAGCCCGCGAGCACGACCGCAGCCGTGACGGCCTTGCGCATCCACCCGGGTACGACGACCGTCGCGAGAAGCGCGAGGCCCGAGGCCGAGAGCAGCGCCACCGTCGGCGAGAGCGCGAGCCAGTCGACGCTGGGAGTCTCGATCACCGGAAGCCATCCGAGATCGCCTGTGCAGCGTCATTCCCCGGGAACGAGCTCTGGCTGACGAGAGCTGGCCACGCCGACAGGACGAGCAGTGCGAGGATCATCGGCAGCACGAGCGCGAGCTCCGCCGGGCGGAGATCGAGCGCTCCCTCGCGGACTGCGGGTCCGGGCTTCACGTGCAGGATCGCGGAGATCACGCGGAGCGTGTACATCGCGGCGAGCACGACCCCCAGGGCGACGACGATCGAGTACCCCCACCCCTGGTCGTAGACCCCGGCCATGATCAGGAACTCGCCGGCGAAGGTCGCCGAGCCCGGCACGGCCAGCGCGATCATCCCGGCCACCATCACGACGGTCGCGAGCGCAGGGCGGCCACGGGCCATGCCGCCGAGCGATGCGAGCTCACCCGTCCCGCAGCGGTGCTCGACCATCCCAACGAGCAGGAACATGCTCGCCGATACGAGGCCGTGCGCCACTGACTGGAGTACTGCCCCATCCAGGCCCAGATCGTCGAATGCGAACACGCCGAGCGTGATGAGCCCCATCTGCGCCATCGACGAGTAGGCGACCACGCCGCGCAGATCGGGGGCACGAAACGCGAGCAGCGACCCGTAGACGAGACCCGCGCCCGCGAGCACGAGGATCACTCCCGACAGGTCGTCTGCCGGTTCGGGGAACTTCGGCAGGCCGATCCGCAGGAACCCGTAGATCGCGGTCTTCGACACGACGGCGGAGAGCACCGCCGCGACCTCGACCGGCGCCTCACGGTACGCGAGCGGAAGCCAGCCGTGGAACGGGAACAGCGGCGCCTTGATCGCGAATGCAATGGCGAAACCGAGGAAGATCCAGACGTTGTCGCTCGTGCCCGAGTCGACCAACGAGAACGTCCCCTGGGTGACACCGAACGCGACGACCGACGCAAGCATGAGGAGCGAGCCCGCCATCGTGTAGACCACGAAGGTGAGCGTCGCTGCCTGTCGTCGCGCACCGCCCCAGACTCCGACAAGGACGTAGAGCGGGATCAACATCGCCTCGAACGAGATGTAGAAGAGGAGCAGGTCCTGCGAGGCGAAGGTCGCCACGATCGCGCCCGTGAGGAGGAGCATCAGCGCGTGGTACGCGCGCGGGCGATCTCGCCCGATCCACACCGCGTATCCGATCGCGGCCGCGGACACGATGACCGCGGCCCCGGTGAGCCAGAGCGAGAAGCCGTAGAAGCCGACCGAGTACGAGATCCCCAGGCTCTCGACCCACTCGCGCGAAGTTCCGAGCTGGAGGCTGCCGTCGTCGAAGTCGAAACGAGCTGCTGCGGCGATCCAGAGGCCGACTTCCATGAGTGCGACGAGGAAGGCGAGCCCGGCCGTCGTCTCGCGCGGGAGCGGGAGGATTGCGACGACGAGTGCTCCGGCGATCGGGAGCAGGATGAGGGCAGTCGTCAGCACTAGCGCACCGCCACGAAGACGACGACGAGGACGCAGACTGCGAACGCGATCGCAACGGCGTACGTACGAAGGAGGCCGGACTGGACACGTGCGACCTCACCGCCTACCTGGATCGTCCCGGACCCGATCTCGTCGAGCGACCGCTCGATCACGGGTTCCTCGACGTTCCGTCGGAGCGCAACGGAGAGGGCGACCGCGGGCCGGAAGAAGAGCGCGTCGTAGAGCTCGTCGAAGTAGAGCTTGTGCTCCAGCACGCGCCAGATCGCGGGGTTCGTGACGAGCTGGCGGCCGGCCTGGAACGCCCGCCGGGCGAGGAAGAGGCCGACGAGACCCAGTACGACGGCGAGCGTGCTCGTCTCGTAGTCCTCGGCCACGGTCGGATCGACGAGAGCTTCTGCCGTCTCCCCGATCCACTCGGTGAGTGGATGCCACACGCCGGGAATGACGACGAGCCCGCCGATCGTCGAGAGTACGGTGAGGATCCAGACGGGGACGAGCATCGAGCGCGGGCCCTCGCCGTGCCCCTCGTGCGCGTGCTCGGCCGCGTACTCGCTTTGCGAGCCCCGGAAGACCGTGTAGTAGAGCCGGAACGCGTACGCGCCGGTGAAGAGCGCGCCGATGAGTGCGGCGACGTAGAGCGTGTAGCCAAGCGCGCCTCCGGCTGCGAGCGCCGAGGCGATGATGCCGTCCTTCGACCAGAACCCTGCGAAGGGCGGGATGCCTACGAGAGCGAGGATCCCCACGAGGAACGCGACATGCGTCCGCGGCATGACCTCCTTCAGCCCGCCCATGCGGCGTATGTCCTGCTCGCCGTCCAGGTGGTGGATGACGAGCCCGGCAGACATGAAGAGCAGCGCTTTGAAGAACGCATGCGTCATCAGGTGGAAGATCGCGTAGCCGTACGCGCCGATCCCTGCGGCCAGGAACATGTAGCCGATCTGCGACATCGTCGAGTACGCGATCACCCGCTTGATGTCCCACTGCACGAGCGCGATCGCGCCGGCGACGAGCAGCGTCGCGGCGCCCAGGATTGCAGCGAGGTGCTGAACGTCGGGCGTGGCCTCGAAGATCGGGTGCGCGCGCACGAGCAGGTACACGCCGGCCGTCACCATCGTCGCCGCGTGGATGAGCGCCGAGACGGGAGTCGGCCCCTCCATCGCGTCTGGAAGCCAGGTTTGGAGCGGGATCTGCGCAGACTTCGCGATCGCACCGCCCAGGAGGCCGAGCGCGACGAGGTTGACGGTAGTGGACGAGAGTGAGCCGACGTCCTCGAAGACGCCGGCGAACTCGAGCGTTCCCGTCTCCCAGATGAGAAGCACGCACGCCAGCGCGAACGTGGCGTCGCCGATCGCGTTCATGACGAATGCCTTCTTCGCGGCCGCGACCGCTTCCGGACGGTGGTGCCAGAACCCGATCAGAAGGTATGACGCTAGGCCGACGAGCCCCCAGCCCACGAGCAGGAGCAGGAAGTTGCCCGCCTCGACGAGCAGGAGCATCGAGAAAACGAAGAGCGACATGTATGCGAAGTAGCGACGCTCCTCGTCGTCGCCGGCCATGTAGCCCATCGAGTACCAGACGATCAGGCCGCCGACGCCGGAGACAACGAGCATCATCGTGCTCGAGAGCGTGTCGAGCTGGATCTGGAGTCCGACCTCGAAGTCGCCGGCGGCGAGCCAGGTGTAGGCGGTCGAGACGTGCTCACGATCGGACGGGTCCGCGGCCCACAGCCCGAAGAACGCGACGAGCGCGCCTCCGAAGGCGACGAAGGTGGAGAGCGTCGAGATCCAGCCCGCCGTGCGACGCGAGATGCGTTGGCCGGCGAGCGTGATCCCGAGCGCTCCGGCGAGCGGCGCGAGCAGGCAGATCCAGGCGCCGGCGACCACTAGCCGCGCAACGCGCTCGCCTGGTCGACGTCGAGGACCATCCGGCGCCGGGCCATCGCGACGATGAGGCCGAGCCCGATCGCCACCTCGGCGGCCGCCACGGCCATGACCGCCAGCGCGAAGACCTGGCCCGTGAGGTCACCCCGCTGTCGCGCGAACGCGATCAAGGTGAGGTTCGACGCGTTGAGCATGATCTCGAGTGAGAGGAGGACGATCAGCGGGCTTCGCCGGAGCATCACGCCGAGTGCTCCGATCCCGAACAGCATCGCCGCGACGATGAGGTACCAGCCGATGTCGGGGCCGTCCACCTAGTCGTCTTCCTTCTCGGGCGTCGTCCCGAGGACGACACCGCCGACAGCGGCGACGAGCAAGACGATCGAGGTTATTTCGAACGCCAGCAGGTGGTCCGTCAGGAAGAGCGCGCCGATCTCGGCGGGGCTTCCGAAGGAGTCCGCGACCTGCGCGGGATCCTGGAGGTCGTCTCCCCACGCGAGCCCGAGCACGACGACGACCTCGACGAGCAGCGCTGCCGCCGCGACGACAGCCGCCGTGCGCAGGAGCGGCGGCCCACCCGCCCACGGCGCGTCCGCCCGTCCTCCGAGATACGCGACGACGAAGAGGAACATGACCATGACCGCGCCGGCGTAGACGAGCACCTGCGCGGCGGTGAGGAACTCGGCCGCGAGCAGGAGGTAGAGAATTGCGAGCGAGGCGAGGTTCCCGATGAGCGCGAGCGCCGCGTAGAACGGGTTCGTGACGTTCACGACGGCGACGCCGGTCGCAAGGCACCCTCCCGCCGCGAGGAACCAGACGACCCAGACGAGGAAGTTGCCTACGACTAGCTCCTCGTCTTGTACGCGGGCTCGGGCGTGTCGTACTGCTCCGAGCTGGCGACCGGTACGCGCTTGATCGGCTCGGCGAGGAGCATGTCCTTCGTGTAGATGAGGTCGTCGCGCGAGTACTCCGCGATCTCGAACTCGTTGCCCAACGTGATCGCGTCGAACGGACAGGCGAGCTCGCAGTAGCCGCAGAAGATGCAGCGGCTCATGTTGATCTCGTAGATCCGCGCGTAGCGCTCGCCCGCCGAGACACGGTTCTCCGCTGTGTTCTCCTCGGCGACGACACGAATGCAGTCGGCCGGGCACGCGGCGGCGCAGAGCGAGCAGCCGACGCATTTCTCGAGCCCGTTCTCGTGCTTCCAGAGCCGGTGCCGGCCGCGGAAGCGTGGGTACACCGGCCGCTTGTACTCGGGATACTGCTGCGTGATCGGCTTCCGGAAGATCTGCCGAAACGTGACGGCGAAGCCTTTGAGCGTGCCGGCAGGCTGGGCCATCAGAGCGCAACCACCAGGATCGCCGTGATCACCGCGTTCACCGTCGCCACCGGCAGCAGCACCTTCCAGCCGAAACGCATCAGTTGGTCGTAGCGAAGCCGCGGGAGCGTCGCTCGCATCCAGATGAAGATGAAGAGCAGCAGCGCGAGCTTCCCGACGAACCAGAGCGGCCCTGCCCACGTGGGCCCGTCCCAACCGGGACCGTGCCAGCCGCCGAGGAAGAGGGTCACGCAGAGACCGGAGAGCGTGATGAGGTTGATGTACTCCGACATCGAGTAGAGGCCGAACCGCATCCCTCCGTACTCAGTGTGGTAGCCGGCGACGAGCTCCTGTTCGGCCTCAGGGAGGTCGAATGGTGCGCGTGCCGTCTCTGCCGTGCCGGCGAAGAGAAAGACGACGAGCCCCACGAACTGCGGCACCGCGTACCAGACCGTGTCGGCCTGCGCCGCGACGATGTCGGTGAGCGACAGCGACTCCGCCATGATCACGACCCCGAGCACGGAGAGCGCTAGCGACACTTAGTACGACACGAGCTGCGCACAGGTCCGCATCGAGCCGAGGAGCGCGTACTTGGAGTCGGATGCCCAGCCACCGATGATGAACCCGTAAACGCCGAGGGAGCCGATCGCGAAGATCAGGATCAGCGCGATGTCGAGGTCGGCCACCTGACCCGGGATGTAGACGCCGCCGATCTCCCAACCGGGACCGAACGGGATGACCGAGAAGGTCGCGAGCGCCGTGAATGCGGCGAGGAAGGGGCCGAGGACGTAGAGCCAGTCGATCGCGGCCGTCGGCTGGAAGCTCTCCTTGTTGAGCAGCTTCAGGAGATCGGCGATCGGCTGCAAGAGACCGTACGGCCCCGCCCGGTTCGGCCCGTAGCGCAGCTGCATCCGCCCCATCACCTTCCGCTCGGCGAGCGTGAGGTATGCGAAGGTGACCATCACGAGGTTGATGACCACGAACGCCTGAATGAGGCTCACGTACCACTCGACGTTCACTGCGCCTTCACCACCTCGACGGCCGCATGCAGATCGGCGGCGTGCTCCTCGGCGATCCGTGCGACCCCCTCGACGAGCCTACGACTCACTCGGGCCCGGAGCTCGACCGAGGTGCCGTTCGAGCGGACGAGGACCGCGTCACCCGCTGCAATCCCGCGCCGTTCGGCGTCTACGGAGGCCAGCTCGACCTCCGGTCGCGGGCGCTGGAAGTCGAGCTGCGGCACACGCTCGACCGCCGGTCCCGAGAACAGCGCCCGGTATCGCTGCAGACGCAACGCGCCGACGTAGTGCTCGTCCGAGAAGGTGGGTAGCGCCGACGAGGGCGTTGTCGCGGGCTCCGGCACCTGGTACGGGTGCCTTGCCGGAAGCGGTGCCTTGAGTCCGATCTCGTCGAGAGACAGGTCGCGGAAGAGGTGCCTCGCGAGCTCCTGGAAGACCCCGGTCGCTTGCGGGGGGAGCTCGACGTCGAAGCGGGCGGCGAGCTTTGCGATCCAGGCAAGCTCGTCTGGGCAGGGAGGCAACACGGCGCGCCGCACGCGTTGCACACGTCCCTCCACGTTGAGCGTGGTTCCGTCGCGCTCGAGTGCCGCGGTCGCGGGGAGGATCAGATCTGCCCAGCCGCCCACGAGCTCGTGGAACATCGTCACCACGATCGTCCGTTCGGCCTGCTCGGCGAGCAAGCGCACGCTGGGGTCTGCCGCTGCGCCGTCGCCCGAGACGATCAGCAGCTCGAACGGTTCCGGGTTCGCCTCGTCCGCGTCCGCGGAGGCTGCCCAGGCGGCCGCGACTCCGAATGGGTTGGCGGTGGCCGGCAGGTGGAAGGCGCCGCTTCCCGGCTTGTCCTCGAGGCCGAGCGCGTGCGCCAGCTCCGCGAGGCGTGCGCCGCCCCCGCCTCCCGGGCCGGACCAGATGAGAATTGCCCGCTCGGCTGCGCGCAGCTTCCTCCCGAGCGCCTTACGGGAACCAGCCAGCTCGTGACAGAGCGCCGCGGCCCCGCCCGGCTCGGTCGACAGGTCGCCCGTGGGCGAGCACACGACGACCTCTGCACCACGGCGCGTGGCCTCTCTGACCCAGAGATCCACGATGGGAGCACGCTCTACGATCGGGTCGTCACCGACGACGACGACGATCTCGGCTTCTCCGATCGCACTCAGGGGGAGCCGGAATGCCTCGAGCGCATTCGACGTCGCCTCCGGCATGACGGCGGAATGCGCGCCGAGCCCTCCGCGCAGCAGGCGCCCCAGCGCGTAGGCGATCTCGGTCGTCTCCGATCCGGAAAGCGCGGTGACGACTGCGTCGCCGGCCTCGCGAAGCATCTCCTCCGCATCGTCGAGCGCAGCGTCCCAGGTGATCTCCTCGAGCCCTTTTGGCCCACGGCGCAACGGCGCTGTCACCCGATCCTCGGCCCGCAGGTGCGGGTAGGTGAACCGGCCCTTGTCGCAGAGCCAGCCGCGGTCGATCTCGGGGTGGTTGCGCGAGAGGATCCGCTTGACCTTCCCCTCACGGATCGTGACCGACACGTTGCAGCCCACGGGGCACCCCGTGCAGACGGTCGGCACGTTCTGGATGTCCCAGGGCCGCGCCTCGAACCGGTACAGCGTCGAGGTGAGGGCGCCGACCGGGCAGAGCTCGATCACGTTGCCCGAGAACGGAGAGCGGTACGGTTCGTCCTCGAACGTCGCGATCTCGGTGCGGGCGCCGCGGTTGCGCGCGATCAGCTGGCCATCCTCCGCGACGTCCTCCGAGAAGCGGGTGCAGCGGTAGCAGAGGATGCAGCGCTCCCGGTCGAGCGCGATGAGCGGCGATACCGGGATCGGCTTGTCGACCGTGAGCTTCGGCAGCGTCATCCGCGTGTTTCCGGGCCCGTACCGGAAGGCGAGATCCTGCAGCGGGCACTCGCCGCCCTTGTCGCAGACCGGGCAGTCGAGCGGGTGGTTCACGAGGATGAACTCGAGCGTCGCCTCCTGTCCCTCTGCCGCCTTGGGCGACGTCGCGGCGGTCCTGATGACCATGCCGTCCTGCACTGTGAGAGTGCAGCCGGCCTGGAGCTTCGGGATCCCTTCGATCTCGACGAGACACATGCGGCACGCTCCCACGGGCGGGCCGAGGCGTGGCTCGTAGCAGAAGACGGGTATCTCGATGCCTGCCGCCAGCGCGGCTTCGACGAGTCCGGTTCCCTTCGGAACGTCGATCTGCCGGTCGTCGACCGTAACCGCGACGAGCTCAGACATGCGCGACCTCGTGCGCCTGGCGCCGGTGCATCGCGGATGGCGCGAGGATCCCCTCGAGCGACGAGTCGCCCTCGAGGGGACAGCGGCCGAGCTCGATGTGCGCCTGGTACTCGTCGCGGAACTTGTCGACGTAGCTCAAGACCGCGATCGCGTCCGAGTCGCCGAGCGGACAGAGGCACTTCCCGAGGATCCGGTCGCAAACCGAGAGCAGGAGGTCGAGGTCGGGCTGCGACGCGCGGCCGTCCTCGATCTTCTCGAGGATCTGGGTCAGCCAGCGCGTCCCTACCCGGCACGGTGTGCACTTGCCGCAGGACTCGTGCTCGTAGAACTGCGAGACGCGGATCCCGAGCTGCACCATGCAGCAGCGGTCGTCGATCACGATGACACCGGCCGAGCCGATCGAAGAGCCAACCTCCACGAGGGACGTGAAGTCGAGCTTCGTATCGATGTCGGCCGCCGTCAGCACGGAGGTCGAGGAGCCGCCAGGGATCACCGCCTTCAGCTCGCGGCCGCCGGGCAGGCCGCCACCGACGTCGTAGATGAGCTCGCGAAGCGTGATCCCGTGAGGGAGCTCGTAGTTGCCGGGATTCACGACGTCGCCCGAGAGCGAGAACACGCGCGTCCCCGTCGAGCCCTCCACGCCGAGCTTCGCGTACTCCCCGGCGCCGAGCGCGAGTACCGACGTCACTGTCGTGATCGACTCGACGTTGTTCACCGCGGTCGGCGCGGCGTAGAGCCCCGCGATCGCCGGGAACGGCGGCTTCGTCCGGGGCTGTCCGCGCTTGCCTTCGAGCGATTCGAGGAGGGCGGTCTCCTCCCCGCAGATGTAGGCGCCGGCACCGCGATGGAGAACGACGGTGACGCCGCCGAGGAGATCGGCTTTGCGCATCGCCTCGAGCGAGTCGCGCAGCACCTCGAACTCCAGCTCGTACTCCCCGCGGATGTAGACGAACACGTACTCGGACTGAATCGCGTGGGCGGCGATGAGGCATCCCTCGAGGAAGCGGAACGGGACGCGAAGCATGATCTCGCGGTCCTTGAACGTCCCCGGCTCGGACTCGTCCGCGTTGACGACGAGGTAGTGCGGCTTTGGGAGCTGGTCGGGCTTCGGCACGAACGCCCACTTGCGCCCGGTGGGGAAGAATGCGCCGCCGCGACCGCGCAGGCCCGAAGCCTCGAGCTCGGCGATGACGTCGTCGGGAGCCATGGACCGCGCCTTGCGAAGCGGTGCGAAGCCGCCGGCCGACTCGTAGTCCTCGATGCGCGTGAGAGCGCCGCCGTCGGTGCCGGCGAAGACGATCTGTGGATGCTCAGGCACGCAGCTCCTGGACGATTGCGGGCACGTCGTCTGCTTGCACGCGCAGTCGGTGCCGGTTGTCGATCGCGACCACGGTTGCCCAACCGCAGCCGCCGAGGCACTCGACGGTTCCGAGCGTGAACGAGCCGTCGTCCGCTGTCGTCCCCGCTTCGAGCCCGAGCTCGCGTTCGAACGCCTCCACGACCTGCTGTGCACCCGAGAGGGCGCAGGAGACGTTCGTACACACCTCGACGAGCGTTCGGCCGACCGGCTCGAGGCGGAGCTGGTCGTAGAAGGACGCGATCGAGAGGCAGTAGGCGGGAGTCAGGTCGAGCGCATCCGCGACCTCGCGTAGCGCCTCGGGTGGCAGCCAGCCGCCGTGCTCCTCCTGCGCGAGACGGAGCGCCGGCAGGACGGCCGATGTCGACTTCGGGTACTGCTTGCGAAGCTTCTCGATCCGTGTCGAGACGGAGGCCATCAGCGGTCCGCGTCTCCCATCACGGGATCGAGCGAGCCGGCGACCGCGATGAGGTCGGCAACCAGGCACCCCTGTACCACCGTTGCGGTTGCCTGGAGCGCAGCCAGGCTCGGTGCGCGGAAGTGGACGCGCCACGGTCTGGCCCCGCCGTCGGAGACCAGGTAGCAACCCGCCTCTCCGCGCGGCGACTCGATGACGACGTAGACCTCTCCTTCGGGCACGGCAAAGCCCTCCGTGACGATCTTGAAGTGGTGGATCAGCGACTCCATCGAGGTGTGGAGTTCGTGGCGCGGCGGGAGAACCACCTTGCGGTCGTCGGCCACCCACGGCTCACCGTCCATCTCGTCGAGGCGGTCGAGGCACTGTCGGACGATGCGCACCGACTCGCGCATCTCGTCCATGTGCACCCTGTAGCGGTCGTACACGTCTCCGTTCGGGTACACGGGGACGTCGAACTCGACCTCGTCGTAAGCGAGATACGGCATGTCCTTGCGGAGGTCCCAGTTGACGCCGGTGGATCGGAGCATGGGACCGGACTGCGCGAGCGCGAGCGCGTCCTCGGCCGAGAGGAGGCCGATCCCCTTCGTACGCTCGAGCCAGATCCCGTTCCGGTCGAGGATCGCCTCGTAGTCGTCGACTGACTTCGGCATCGTGTGGCAGAACTTGCGCGCCTCGGCGGTGAAGCCCGGCGGCAGGTCCTCGGCGAGCCCTCCGACCTGGAAGTAGCGGGTGTGCATCCGGGCGCCGCCGACCATCTCGAAGAGGTCGAGGATCTCGTCGCGGTCGTCGAACGTGTACCAGAGGAGCGAGATCGCGCCGAGCTCGAGTGCGGAGGTCCCGAGCCAGATCAGATGCGAATGGATGCGAACCAGCTCGGCGAAGGCCATGCGCGCCCACGTCGCGCGCCGCGGAACTTCGATCCCGAGCAGCTTCTCGATCGCGAGCACGTACACGAGCTCGTTCGCCTGGAACGACACGTAGTCGACACGGGGCGCGTACGTGACGGACTTCCACCAGGACTTCGACTCCATGTTCTTCTCGAAGCCGGTGTGCAGGTAGCCGATGACCGCGCGGATGCCTGCGACCGTCTCGCCGTCGAGGTCGACGACGAGGCGCAGGACGCCGTGCGTGGACGGGTGATTGGGCCCGAAGTTGATCGTGAGGATGTCCTCGAGTGAGTGCTTCTCCGGGTCGACCTCGAGGATCGTCGGGACCGGGCTCGGAATTCGCGTGCCTTCGTAGATCCGGGTGGAAGGAAGAACCGTGATCGCTCAGTCCTCGTCCGAGAAGCGCACCGGCTCGCCGCCGAGCGGGTAGTCCTTGCGAAGTGGGTGCCCTGCCCAATCCTCGGGCATGAGAATCCGTACGAGGTTCGGATGACCCTCGAACGGGATGCCCATCATGTCCCACACCTCGCGCTCGAACCAGTCGGCGGCCGGCCAGACGCCGATGACACTCGCGATGGGCTCGCTGTCGTCGAGCCAGGCCTGGACGGTCACGCGCGCGGGATCGTCGTCCACGCGAAGGAGTTGGTAGGAGATCGAGAACCGCTTCGGCTGTGGTGCGGGAGCGCGCGCGAGTCCCTGCGAGCCCGGGTCGTTGAGGTCCCGGCCGGAAGCCGTGCCGATGTAACCGGCCACTCCCTGCTCCCCCCAGCCGAGGTAGTCCGTGGGTGCGATGTCGCTCAGGAAGTTGAATCCGTGCTCGTCGCGCAGGAACGTGCAGGCCTCGACCAGCCGGGCCGGGTCGACTACGAGCGTCGTCTGACCGAGCGCCTCGCGCGTTTCGACGACACCTGGCACGCCTGCATACCTGCCCGCGGTCACTCGGCGACTCCGCGAATCTGGTACGCGGGCGGCACACCGGCGCGGATCTTCTCGTGGAGCCTGACGACACCCTCGAGCAGCGCCTCCGGCCGCGGCGGACAACCAGGGACGTGGATGTCGACCGGGACGATCTTGTCGACACCTTGGAGGATCGTGTAGTTGTTGAACATCCCGCCCGAGCTCGCGCAGGCACCCATTGCGATGACCCACTTCGGCTCGAGCATCTGGTCGTACACCTGGCGGAGCGGGGCGGCCATCTTGTGAGTCACGCGGCCGGACACGATGAGCAGGTCGGCCTGACGGGGCGAGGAGCTGAAGCGCTCCATGCCGAAACGGGCGATGTCGTAGCGCGACGAGACGACCGCGATCATCTCCATCGCGCAGCACGCAAGACCGAACGTGTCCGGCCAAACCGAGTTGGACTGCGCCCAGGCCACGGCCTTCTCGACCGTCGTGAGGAGAAGTGCGTCCTCGATCTCGGCGACCTCTCGCTCGAACACCCCGGGCCCACGGTCGGGCCAGAGCACGCGCTCGGAC
Organism: Gaiellaceae bacterium; assembly: GCA_036258155.1. Taxonomy (GTDB): domain Bacteria; phylum Actinomycetota; class Thermoleophilia; order Gaiellales; family Gaiellaceae; genus GMQP-bins7. Next base: position 18,328 of record DATAEF010000055.1, read on the forward strand.
TGGAGGCCCGCCCGCGCGAGCGGGCGGTCGCTGATCACGGGCAGGTCACGCTTCAGTGCCAGTTCAACGCTCCTTTGCGCCAGATGTAGACGTATGCCACGCCCAGGATTGCGATGAACACCAGAAGCTCGCCGAACCCGAACCAACCGAGCGCGTCGAGCTGCACGGCGAGCGGGTAGAGGAAGACGATCTCGATATCGAAGAGGATGAACAGGATCGCCGTGAGGTAGAAGCTCACCGTGAATCGACGCTGTTGGCTCGGCGCCTCCTCCGCGACACCGGATTCGAACGGAAGCATCTTCTGCCTCGTGCGGGCGACCGGGCGCCGCGGGACGATGTACGAGGCTGCGATCATGGTCGCGGGAATGGCTGCCGCGAAGAGGGCGTAGAAGAGGAAGGGCAGCCAGTTCGAAAGCACGGGTGTACCCCCGCGTGAAGCTCGGACGTCTGTCTCGGCGCGAAACCTAGCACTCCCCCTCCGGGCGCACGAAGGGATCCGGAATCCCGCACAGAATGAGCGATACGAGTGTTACAAACTCGGAGCTGGAATCCGCTACCTCGTGCGCTACCATGAGCCCGTGGCAACCGTTGAGCACCCCACCGACACACTGATCTCGCTGACGCCCGTCGCAGCGGCGAAGATCCGCGAGCTGATGGCAGACGAGGAGGATGCGGCGACGCTCGTCCTTCGCGTGGCGATCCAGGGTGGTGGCTGCTCCGGCTTCCAGTACGGCCTCGGCTTCGACGCCGGCGCCGCGGAGGGTGACGTCGAGCTCCGGCTCGAAGGCATTCCGGTCGTCGTCGACCCGTACAGCGCCCCCTACCTCCGGGGCACGACGATCGACTTCCTGAACACGATTCAGGAGGCCGGGTTCAAGATCGACAACCCGAACGCCGTCTCCTCGTGCGGCTGCGGCCATTCCTTCCAGGTGGCCGAGGACGAGGAGCTGCCCGAGGGCACCCAGATGGGCGGCTGCGGCTCGGGCTGTTCCCACTGATGTACAGCAGATCAGTGGTGGCTGCTCGCACTGGCTCCACTTGAGTTCGTCCTGACCGTGCCTTAGGCTCGCGCCGTCAACGAAGGGAGGGCGGCGTGCGGACTGTCTACTGGGCGTGGTCCATGATCCTCTTCGCGGCCATCACCGTTCAGATCGGTCTGGCGGGCTACGGTGCGTTCTACGCCGCGAACAAGCTGGACGACGAGGGCTCGACGATCGACGACGAGGTGTTCATGGACGGCTTCGGCCTACACGCCGGCTGGGGCTACCTCGTGATCCTCTTCGGTCTCATCTTCATGATCCTCGGAATCATCGCGGGCATCGGGAAGTGGCGGCTCGGACGCCATGGCCTCCTCTTCCTCCTCCTCTTCATCCAGCTCTGGCTCGCGTGGATCGGCTTCGCCGTGCCGTTCCCGGTCGGCTTCCTCCATCCGATCAACGCCGTCCTGATCACGGCGGTGTGCGGCTGGGTCGTCTGGGACGAATGGCAGCTGCGGCGAGCGACGAAGGCAACCCCGGCGCCCGCGCCGGCATAGCTACTCGGGGTCGTTCCCCGGGTCGTCACCGATGAGGAACGGTGTCCTGACGCCTGCGTACGCAACGTGCATGGTCAACCCGTCGGCGGCGTGCTTGAGGTTGTGGCAGTGGTCCATCCAGATTCCCGGGTTGTCCGCCCGGAACGCGACGACGTAGCTCTCCCCCGGCTGGACGTTCAGGCTGTCGACCCACCACGGGCTTCCCGACGACGCTGTGCCGTCGCGGCTAAGGACGAGAACGTGATGCCCGTGGAGATGCATCGGATGGATGCCCTTCGTGTCGTTCGAGATCGTGACCTCGACCAGGTCGCCCTCTTCGACGGCGAACACGGGGACGTCGGGGTAGATGCCTCCGTTGATGGCCCACTGCAGCCCGGGATCGCCGTCGTAGAAGCCGGGCTTACGCGCGATCTCGAGCTCGAACTGGCGGTCGTACGCGCTCGACGCATCGAACGGTGTCGGAGCGGGGCGACCGTAGCTGAGCGGGTCGAACTCGGGCCCTGGCGTGGGAGCGGCACGTGACCCGCTGCCGTCGGCACTGAAGGCGATGCCTGCTTCCGTGTCTACCAATGACAGTCTCACCGGGGTCATCGGCATCGTGAACGCCACGTCGATGCGTCCTCCCGCTGGGACGACCAGCGTTCGGTTGTGAAGCGGCGCCGGCTCGTTGAGGTCCGTGCCGTCGATGGCGACGACTCGGAACGGGGCTCCCGAGAGCGTGAAGCGCTGCTCCGCGCTGTCGGTGTCGATGAGACGCAGGCGCACGAGTGTGCCCGGGGAGACAGCGCGACGCTCGAGCCCGTCGGCGCCGTTGATCGTCGGGATCCCGTCGAACGTGTGCGCCACCACGGTCCAGTCGAGCCCGGTGTTCGGCGTGTCTCTCGGCTCGATCACGAACGCGCCGAACAGCCCGCGTCGTACCTCGCTCGACGAGACCTGATGGCTGTGGTACCAGAACGTCCCCACCTGGTCGGCACGAAAGCGGTAGGTGTAGCGCTCGCCTGGAAGGACGGCGTCCTGCGTGACGCCTGCCACGCCGTCCTCGGCGTTGGGGACGTCAACGCCGTGCCAGTGGATTGTCACGCCCTGCTCGATGTCCTCGTTGGCCAGGGTTACCTCTACAAGGTCGCCCTGGCGAACCCGCAACTCGGGACCGGGAGACTCATCGTTGAAGCTCAGCGCATCGACCTTTCGGCCCGATGCCAACCGGACGGTTGCCATGCGTGCGCTCAGCTCGAAGCTTGCATCCGGAGGTCCAGCCGGCCCGTGGAGGTCGGACACGCTGAGCGTTCCTGTGCCGCCGACGTGACCGGCGTGTGGCGTCGGCTCCGGACCGCCTCCGGTGGCGAGGGTGCCATAGTCCATGACGCTGTATGTCCCCGGCAGACGGCTGTCGTACCACGCCTTGCCGAGCACCGCGAGAACGGTGAGCAGCGCGACGACGACGACCGCAACGGCGACTCTGGGCGCAATCCGTCGAGCCACGGCGGACATGGTCGCACGTCCTCGGATCCGAGCGCCGTAGCATTGGCCGGCCGATGGCAGAGGCCGCGAAGATACTCCGGGTGGCAGTCGTGGGGTCGGGGCCGGCGGCGTTCTACGCGGCCGGTCACCTGCTGTCGAGCGGCGATCCACCCGTCGAGGTCGACATGATCGAGCGCCTTCCGACGCCCTGGGGGCTGGTCCGGCTCGGCGTCGCTCCCGATCATCCGAACCTGAAGACCGTCTCGCGGGCATTCGAGAAGATCGCGGAGCGTCCGGGCTTCCGCTTTCTCGGCAACGTCGAAGTGGGACGTGACGTCTCCGACGAGGAGCTCCGTGAGCGGTACGACGCAGTCGTATACGCGGTGGGAGCACAAACCGACCGGCGCCTCGGGATCCCAGGCGAGGACCTGGCGGGGTCGTGGGCTGCGACGGAGCTCGTTGCCTGGTACAACGGCCACCCCGACTACCAGGACCTCGAGTTCGACCTGTCGGGGGAGCGTGCGGTCGTGATCGGCAACGGGAACGTCGCTCTCGACGTCGCTCGGATGCTCGCGCTCACGCAGGAGGAGCTCGCTCCGACCGACGCCACCGACGCCTCGATCGCTTCGATCGTGACCTCGGACGTCCGCGAGATCGTGGTGCTCGGACGGCGTGGTCCCGTGCAGGCAGCGTGGACGTCGACGGAGCTCCAGGAGATGGGCGAGCTGGCTGCCGCAGACGTAGTCGTCGACCCTGCGGAGCTCGAGCTCGATCCGGCGAGCGAAGCCGAGCTCGCCGCAAGCTCGAACATCGTGCAGCGCAACGTCCAGATCCTGCGCGGCTTCGCGGCCCGTGAGCCCTCCGGCAAGCCGCGCACGGTCCGGCTTCGTTTCCGTGTGTCGCCCGTCACGATCCTCGGCGACGAGCGGGTCGAAGCGGTCGAGGTCGTGCACAACCGGCTCGAACAGGACGAGCATGGCCACGTTCGCGCGGCCGCGACCGACGAGCGAGAAGTGATCCCGTGCGGGCTCGTCTTCCGCAGCGTCGGCTATCACGGAGTCGCGCTTGCCGGAGTGCCATTCGACACGGCGAGCGGGACGATCCCGAGCGAGGGCGGTCGTGTGCTCGACGAGACAGGTGCGGTGATTCCCGGTCTCTACTGCGCCGGCTGGATCAAGCGCGGACCGACCGGCGTGATCGGAACGAACAAGAAGGACGCCACCGAGACGGTCGACCTGCTCCTCGAAGACGCCCGTGCGGGGCGGCTTCCACAGCCGGAAGGTGGAAGGGTCGACGAGCTTCTCGCGAACCGCGGCGTCGACGTCGTCACGTATGCGGGCTGGGAGGCCATCGATGCGGTCGAGCGGTCTCGCGGTGAGCAGCAAGGACGCCCGCGCATCAAGCTCTGCACGTGGGGCGAGCTGCTCGACGCAGCGCGCTCGCCCCACACCTCGTAGCGACCGGCTACTCGGGCTGTCCGGGCTGCCGCGGACCGATGCGGTACGGCCGCATCATCTCGTTGTCCTCGTGCTCGACGATGTGGCAGTGCCAGACGAACTGGCCTGGAGTGTTGAACTTCGCTCTGACCCGAGTCACCTGCCCCGGGTAGGCGATCACCGTGTCCTTGAAGCCGGTCTCCCACGGCTCGGGTGGGCTGATCGTGCCGTCGAGCTGGATCGGCGAGATGACCTCGCCGGTTGCCTCGTCCAGAACGAGGCCCTGCCGGTTGACGACCTCGAACGCGACCTCGTGGATGTGCATCGGGTGGGCGTCGGCGGTCGTGTTGTACATCTCCCAGACCTCGGTGTCACCCGTGACCGGGTTCTCCGTCACTTCGTGGTGCCACTCCCTCTCAACCAAGTCGCCATCCCCAGTGACCGTACCGAGGAGCGCCTCGAGCGGGCCCTCGATCTCGTTGCCGTCCTCATCGAAACCGTGACCCACCTTCTCGATCAGCGCCAGCCGCCGCGTCTTCGTCTCCACCGGGAGCGGCGCGATCGCCGGCAGCTGCAGGTACTGCGGCGGGGTGGAGACATCGTCCTCGACCGCGGGCCCGACGCGGAACTCCATCACCTGGCCGGTGGTGCCGGTGTCGGCGACCGGGAAGTCGTAACCGGGGACCCCGCCGCCGAAGGGCTCGTCGGGGCCGACGTTGCCGAGGACGTGTTTCCCAAGGGACACGTCGGTGAAGTCGACGATCACGTCGGCCCGCTCGGCCAGGCCCATCAGCAGCCGGTTGCCGTGGTCCGCGGTGATATTGACCGGGGCGGCGAGGAAGCCGCCCTCGTTCCCGATCTGCCACACCTTGACCCCGGGGATCGCGTTGAAGTCGAGGATCAGGAAGCGCGACTGGCAGCCGTTGAGGAACCGGAAGCGGTAGCGACGCTGCTCGACCTCGAGGAACGGCCACGTGTTGCCGTTGACCATGATCGTGTTTCCGAAGAACTCGGGATTCCAGATCGGCGAGAACCGATCCTCGTGGGCCGGGGGGATGAAGGGCCCGACGATCCCGTCGAAAAACTCACGGGTGTCGGGATAGAAGAGCGAGCCATCCTCGTTGAATGAGCGATCCTGGATCGCGATCGGGATCTCGTAGTAGGTCTTGTCGGGCGGAAACTTCTCGTTCTCCTTGGGCGCCGGCCCCGGCAAGCTGGCCTCGCCACCGGTCCGCGAGTCGAGCACGCGATCGCTCGGGCCTCCACGGATCAGGTAGAAGCCGGCGGGGCCCGCGTAGACGTTGAGGCGCGTCATCCCGAGGACGTGATCGTGGTACCAGATCGTCGCCGCCCGATTGTGGTTGGGGTACTGGAAGGTGGCGAAGCCGGGTCCCCACCCGACGCCGTAGGAGCGGGCGGCCTTGGCTTCGAAGAAGCGGTACCAGGTGCCGTTCCTGGCGTACGCCGGCGGGATGTTCCTGGCCTTCGGCAGGTACCACGCCTCCGCGTAGCCGTCGCTGTCGTCGCCGACGCCCACGGCGCCGTGAACGTGCGTCACGATCGGAACCGGGCCCGTGTAGGGGCCTGGGGTGGAAGCGAACGTGGGCTCCGTGTCCCGGTCCCTGTTGCCGCCCGGTGGGTTGGCCCAGTGGAGCGTCTGGTCGACCGGGAGCAGGTGCGGCAGGTACTTCCCGTCCGCGTCCGTGAGGTCGTTGATCCACTTCACCCGGACGGGCTGGTTCACCTGCGCCTCGATCGTCAGCGACGGCGCGTTGTGGAGGAGCAAGCCCGTCGGGCTCGCCGACTTCACGGCCCCGTAGCCCCACACCGTCGTTTTCGGGAGGGGCGCCGGCAGGATCTGCTGCGCGAACTGCTTCATCGAGATCTCGTAGTAGTCGATCGTCGTGCCCCGCCTGACGATCGTGTCTGCCTTGGGCATCACGGGCGGGACCAGCATCGGAGTCACGAACTTGGATACGTCTCCCGGATCGAGCGTGCCGCCCGGAATCTGGGCGAGCGCGACCGGTGCGCTCGTGCCAGGTATGCGTCCGAACAGGTAGAAGCCGGCGCTCGCGCCGCCTACCCAGGCCACGAACGTACGTCTCGACAACCGAGTCGTAGTGTCCACCGCGTCCCCCTTCCCGACCTCGTTCTCCCCATCCTGTCCCTCCCAGGAATGCTCCGATCCTAACCGTCCCGGCGTCTCGCGCAAAGTGGGGTTTCTACTTGCGCCCGAGCGTAATTTGCCGCACGTTCAGGCTGTGAGCACGTCGAGCGACGTGCCACGAGGTTCGGAGCCGACCCCCGCGAACGGCCGCACGGATCCCGGCTCGCTCGAGCTTCTCGGCTGCGCCGGGCGCATCCGACATGACGATGGCCGAGTCTCCGGCTTCGCTGCCGAGGCCCGCGCGAAAGCGGTTGGCGAGCGCGACGTCGTGGGCGTGGATCACGTCGACGCCGATCCGCTCGAGAGTGCCGAGCGCGGGAGCGGACGCCACCCACATGAACCAGGCCGGTGACGTGTCCAGTCTTCGGGCGTTGGTGGCCAGTCGGAGAGGAGGCCCGAAGAAGGTGGCGAGCGGGTCCTCGCCCGCGTACCAGCCCGCCGTGAGCGGGAGCACCCCCTCCAGGAGCTGCCGACGAATCGTCATGTACGCGGTGCCACGCGGCGAGAGCAGCCACTTGTAGCCGTGGGCGGCGACCACGTCGAACCGACGGGCGTCGAACGGAAGCCAGCCGACGGCCTGCGTCGCGTCGACGACGGTGGTCACCTCGTGTTCCGCCGCCGCTTCGGCGATCGCATCCAGGTCGGCGACCTCCCCGGTGGCCATCTGCACGGCGCTGAACGCGACGACGTCGACGTCTCGTCCGATCTCGCCTGCCACCTCCTTCGGGGGCACGAGATGGACGGTGACGCCGCGGGACTCCTGCACGAGGAAGGGAAAGAGGAGCGACGTGAATTCGACGTCGGGCGCGAGGATGCGAGATCCGTCGGAGATGGAGGCGGCGACGAGACCGATCATGTTCGATACGTTCGGACCGATCGCAACCGTCTCCGCGGGAACCCCGACAATGCGTGCGAACGACGCGCGTGCCTCCTCGCCGGGAGCACCCCAGTGCTCCCAGCTCGTGCGGCCGCCTCGCCAGTCCTCGAGCGCCTCCTGGAGCGCGTCCCAGGCCGGCCGTGGCGGCAGCCCGTACGACGCCGTGTTCAGGTACGTCCCGGCCGGTTCCCAGAGAGCGCGCGCTTCGGCGATCGAGAGGGAGCTCACGACCGGAAGTCTGACCGCGCGGCGCTAGACTCGCCGCGGTGACAAGGGCAGCGGAACACCGAGCTCTCTGGGGTGGCGAGACCGAGAAGGCTGTCGCCAACTTCCCCGTTTCGGGCGAGCCGATCCCGGTTCCCGTCGCCCGCTGGCTCGGCCGGATCAAGGCTGCGGCCGCGCGCGTCAACGCCGAGCTCGGCCTCCTCGACGGGGACAAGGCCGCGCGAATCGCGGCCGCGGCGGACCGCATTGCGGTCGGGGAGCTCGATGATCAGTTCCCGATCGATGTCTTCCAGACGGGCTCCGGAACGAGCTCCAACATGAACGCCAACGAGGTCATCGCTGCGCTCGCGGGCGACGACGTCCACCCGAACGACGACGTGAACACGGGGCAGTCGTCGAACGACGTCTTCCCTTCGGCTGTACACCTCGCGGCGCTCGACGAGCTTGCAAACGACCTCCTGCCGGCGCTCTCGGAGCTCGCGACCTCTCTCGCCGCGAAGGCGCGCGAGTTCGACGACGTCGTCAAGTCAGGCCGTACGCATCTGATGGACGCCGTCCCGGTCACGCTCGGGCAGGAGTTCGGCGGCTACGCCGCGCAGGTGCGGCAGGGAATCGCGCGCGTCGAGGGCGCCATGCCCCGGCTCGGTCAGATCCCGCTCGGCGGCACGGCGACCGGAACGGGCTTGAACACCCATCCCGAGTTCGCCGAGCGCGTACGCGCATTGCTCGCGGCGCAGAGCGGCCTGGTGATCTCCGCGCCGGCCGACCCGTTCGAGGCGCAGGCTGCCCGCGACGGACTCGTCGAGACCTCGGGCGCGCTCAGGGTCGTCGCCGTCTCGCTGACCAAGATCGCGAACGACCTGCGACTGATGGGCTCGGGCCCGCGTGCGGGCCTCGCCGAGATCTTCCTCCCGGAGCTCCAGAAGGGCAGCTCGATCATGCCCGGCAAGGTCAACCCGGTCATTCCCGAGGTCGTGACGCAGGTTGCGGCGCAGGTGATCGGAAACGACCAGGCGATCGCGGTGGGAGGCATGCAGGGCCACTTCGAGCTGAACGTCTTCGTCCCGATGATGGCGCGCAACCTCCTCCACTCGATCAAGCTCCTCGCGAGCGCGTCGCGGCTGCTCGCCGAGAAGTGTGTGGCCGGCATCGAGGCCAATCGCGAGCAGCTCGAGCGCTACGCCGAGGCCACGCTGTCCGCAGCGACGGCACTCAACCCGTACATCGGCTACGACAGGGCGTCAGAGCTCGTCAAGGCAGCAGCCGCGACTGGCCGGTCGATACGGGAGCTCGCCCGCGAAGCGGGAGTGGAAGATGCCATTCTCGACGAGGCGCTCGACTACCACGCGATGGCAAAGCCGCATGGCTGAGCCGGACGCCTGAGGGCGACGAACGGGGGACGGTTCCAACTTGTGAAATCGCCTGCACACCTTTAGGATCCCGCCGTCGAGCAGCCGGAAACGGCTGCAAAAGGCAGTTACGAAAGGGGAGACATAGCATGAGGACGGTCATTCGTACCGGTGTCGCGGCTGCGTTCGTACTTGCGCTCGGCATTCCCACTGTCGCGCTCAGCGCGTCGGAAAGTAGTACGGCGGTCGCGGGCACGCGCGCCATTCCAAGCGGCGGAACGACGAGCATTCGATCGTTGCCCCAAGGCAGCGACGGTATCCAGAATCCCGAGCTCCGCAGAAAGCCGAGCGGTCAGGGAGACGCAGGAAGCTTCACGCGCCCGCGCCCAGGCTTCAAGAACGGCAAGTTCCCGAAGAACCCGCTCGACGCGCCCACGGTGCCCTCGAGTGCTGTGGCGGGCTCGAATCCCGAGCTCGACCTCAGCTTCGAGGGGTTGAACCATCGCCAGCAGCGCCTCGCCAACGGAGGCAACCAGTTCTCGCTCGAGCCGCCGGACCAGGCGCTCTGTGTCGGCAACGGCTACACGGTGGAATCGACGAACAGCGTCATTCGGGTGTTTCAATCGTCGAACGGGACACCGCTCACGGGCGTCCAGGATTTGAACACGTTCTTCGGCTATCCGGCGGCGATCAATCGTACGACGGGCGCGTTCGGGCCGTTCGTGATCGACCCGGTCTGCTACTTCGACCCCGACAACCAGCGATTCATCGTCGTGATCACGACGCTTCACCAGACCACTGCGGGTGTGTTCACGGGCAGGAACACGATCGACGTCGCGGTGAGCAACACGAGCGACCCGACGGGAGGGTGGACGATCTACTACATCCCGGCGCAGAACGACGGGACCGAGGGCACGCCGAACCACGGCTGCACGCTGGACGGTTCGGCCCCCGGCCCCTGCTTCCAGGACTACCCGCACATCGGCGGTGACAAGAACGGCGTCTACGTCAGCACCAACGAGTACGACCTGTTCGGGCCGAGCTATAGCGGCGGGCAGATCTTCGCGTTCTCGAAGAAGGAGCTCGCGGCGCACTCGACCATCAGGGTCACGCTCGTCGAGGACATCAGCGTCGACGGCAGTCCCGGGTTCACCGTGTGGCCCGCGATCTCCAACGCCGGCGACTACGACGGGGCGAAAGGTGGTACCGAGTACTTCCTCAGCACGATCGCGGGCGACGGCTCCGAGACCGGCAACCCGACGGGGACCGCGAGGCGGATCGGTCTCTGGGCGCTGACGAACACGTCGTCTCTCGACGCGGCTACACCGGCGCTCGGGATCACGAGTCGGCTGATCAACAGCCAGACATACGTGTATCCGCCGAAGGCCGATCAGAAGCCGGGTGACATCCCGCTCGGCGAGTGCATCAACGACACCACGATGGCGACGCCGTTCGGACCCGGATGCTGGCAGTTCTTGTTCCTCGACGAGCCGGCGCACGACGAGGTCGAGTCGACACCTGACTCGCTCGACAGCCGGATGCAGCAGGTCTGGTACCGGCAGGGCATGCTCTGGGGCGCGAGCGGCACGGCCGTCAACGTCGGCGGGGAGCTCAAGGCCGGTATCGCCTGGTTCGGCGTCAGCCCCAAGATCAACGGTGCGGGCAAGGTCGAGGGCCAGGTGAAGAATCAGGGTTACGTCGCGCTCGCGAACAACAACCTCACGATGCCCGCTATCGCCATCGCGCCGAACGGCAACGGGGCGATCGCGTTCAGCATCCTCGGTGAGGACTTCTTCCCGAGCGCCGGCTATGTCACGATCAACGCCAACGGCTCAGTCGGCCCCATCCACGTGGCAGCGGCGGGTCTCGGCCCGGCTGACGGCTTCACGAGCTACAAGGCGTTCGTCGGGGATCCTCCCCGCACGCGCTGGGGCGACTACGGCGCCGCGGTGACCGACGGCAACTCGATCTGGATCGCGTCGGAGTGGATCGCCCAGACGTGCACGTTGGCCCAGTACGCGAACCCGCCGTTCGGTAGCTGCGGAGGGACGCGGACATCGCTCGGAAACTGGTCGACCAGAGTTTCCAAGCTCACTCCCTAAGCAGATCGAGGCGGGGTCGGCATGCCGGCCCCGCCTCTACTTCGCCGTATGCCTGCTCTCGAACTTGGAGGGCGTGGTTAGAAGTCTGTTAGCGCTCGATTCTGCTGTTGCGAGACGAGATACCCTCGATGCATGCGCCAGTGCGCTGGCGGACTTCTCGTCGCGGTCGCGGTCGCGGCGATCACGATCTCTTCGGTCTTCGCCGGTGCATCGGTTAGCGGACTCGAAGGGAGGGTGATGCGGGGCCCGACGCTGCCGGTCTGCGTCGCGTACCGAATGTGCCAGACCCCAGCGTCCGCCACGCTTGCATTTTTCCGAGGGGGCAAAGAGGTGGCGCGGGTAAAGAGCGGCCCTGCTGGTGAGTATCGCATCGCCCTTGCTCCCGGCGTGTACACCGTGCGCCCGGCCTTCAGGCACCCGCTGTGGCGACTCTTGCCATCGGCGACTCGTGTTCCCGCGGGGCGCTATGCCCGAGTGAACTTCTTCATCGACACTGGTATTCGCTAAGCAAGGCGACAGCGTCGTGCCGTCAGCGCGTGATCACGACGACAAGCGTGTGGGTACCCGCCTCGGCCCCCAGACCCGAGGTCTTCCTCCCCGAGCTTCAGACGGGTAGCTCGATCGTGCCGGGCAAGGTCATCCCGGTCATTCCAGAGGTCGTGACGCAGGTCGCGGCGCACGTGATCGGAAACGACAAGGCGGTCGCATGGTTGCACGGTTGGATAGGCGTCGCCGCAGGCGCTCGGCTGCTCTGTTACCGTCGGGCATCGCGCGGAGACCGTGCTGGTCTCCGACGAACGAAAGGGGAGACGAGAGATGGACGCCAATCTCCGACGACTTCTGCGGTTCATCACCCTCTTTGCCTGCGTCGCCTTGCTCGCGCTCGTGCCGAGCGCGCTCGGCGGCCACGTCACGGACGGGACCGACGTGAAGGTCACGAACGACAACAACAACGCAGATGGCGGCGTACCAAACCCAGGTTTCGACGCTCAGAACCGCCAGTCGAACGAGACGACCGTCTCGATCAGCCCGGTCAACCCCGACATCGTCGCGGCGGGTGCGAACGACTACCGGATGGTCACCGTCGCAGGCGACGTGTGGTTCGGGCTCTACGTCTCGCACGACGGCGGATCGACGTGGTTCAACACCTTCGTGCCCGGATTCCCGAGCGACACGTCCGCGGCCGGGTTGGCCTCGCCGCTGCTCGGGCTCGACGCTTCGGGGGACCCGGTCGTCCGGTTCGATTCGACGGGCGACCTGTTTGTCAATGCCATCGCGTTCAATCGGAACTTCGACCAGCCCGACCGGCCGGTCGACAACCTCGTGTACGTGGCGAAGTACGACTACACACCGGGCAGCCCGGCGGGGACGAGCACGCCGAACTCGGCGGGGAACCCGCCAGGCTTCACGTACGCGGGGACGACGGTCGTCGACCGTGGAGCTGTCGGCTTCGCAGTCCCCGGCGCGATCGGCTTCGCGGGCAAATTCACCGACAAGAACTGGATGGAGATCGACACCAACTCGCCGGCGGCGAGCCCGTGTGCCGGGACGGTCTACGTTGCCCATACGAACTTCCACGGCGCCCGCGGTAACTCGCCAATCGTGTTCAGCTCGTCGACCGACGGCGGAGCGACGTTTACGGGCCCGAAGACCATTTCCACGGGCGGTCCTTCAGGGACACCGAACAACCAGGGCGTCGACATCGCCGTCGGGCCTACGGGCACGATCTACGCTGCCTACAACGCGTTCGAGCGAAGCACCGGGCTCGACTCGATAAACCTCGTCAAGTCGACCGACTGCGGGAGGAAGTGGAGCCAGCCGGTGCTCGTAGGTGTCGTGAATGCCCCGCAGGCGCCTGGCGTTGCGTTCCGGACGCCGACGTTCGCGTTCGTGTCCGCCGACGACACGAACGCCAGCGTCGTCTATGTCGCCTATCAGAGCCTCTCGGGCGACTACGACATCTTCGTGCAGCGCTCGACGGACGGCGGGGCGACATGGGGTGTTCCAGTCCAGGCGAACGAGGATCCCGGGAATCGGCACCAGATCTTCCCGACCATCGACGTCTCGAACGGCGACCTGCACGTCGCCTGGTATGACTTCCGGCACAGCGCGACGCCTGCCAACGAGGCGCTCGACGTGTACTACGCGTCCTCCAACACGACCGGTGTCGCGTACCCGACGTTCAGCCACAACGTGCGCGTGAGCGACGTCTCGCACAACGGCAACTGCCTGCTCTTCGGCGGTGGTACAGCCGCCTTCCACGGCGACTACAACGAGCTCGACGCGCGCTACGTCGCAGCGAATCACATTGTCCACGTGGCGTGGGCCGACAATAGGGACGTCTCGCCGTGCGATCTGGATCCTGCGCCGGGTCCAGCCTCGAACAACACCGGCAACCGCAATCAGAACATCTATACGGACACGCTGATCGTCGCTCCATAGCGTCCCTGCGTGATCAAGCGGAAGGGCCGCCCCACGGGGCGGCCCTCTGCCGACGACAAAGACGGAGGAGGCCACGTGGCCTCCTCCGCATCCGTGCGTCAATCGTCGTGGCTTACAGGAACGAGCTGATCCACGTGAGCGCGCTGGCGGTGTCGACGCGGGACGAGTAACCGACGCCGCTGCAGTTCACGTTCGTGACGAACGAGTTGACCGCGAGCACTGTGTCCGTTCCCCCGAGCAGGTCTGGCCCGCCCGAGTCGCCGAAGCACGTTCCGCCTGAGCCGCCGCCGGGATTCAGCCCGAACTTCATGAGCTGTGCACTCTCCTTGAAGTTTCCCGAGACGAGCTCGCTCGCCGCGTAGAGGCGGACGCGCGGCCCCGCCCACCGGAAGAACGGGGGCGGCTGAGGCAGTACGTTCCCGGGGATCTGCTGCTGGAACTGCACTCCGTAGCCGACGAAGTCGATCTTGGTCTTGTTCTTCAGCGTGTCGACGAGACCCGCGGCCGGAAGAGCGGCGTACTCGTTGACCTTGGAGGGGGGCACCGGCTCCGACAGCACGATGATTCCGACGTCCCCCAGGGCAAAGTTGTGAAGACCATTGCCACAGGGGTTGCAGAAGTTCGGATTCGTGTATGCCACGCCGTCGAACGAGGTCGCGCCACTGAACGGGTACTCGGGGTTTCCCTGGACGACCTCGTCGAACCAGACGCGAGCAGCACTGGTGCCGACCGTACAGTGGGCCGCCGTTAGTACGACCGTCGGCGACAAAAGCGAGGCGCTGCAGCGATGCGATGGCGATCCATTGACGTCGAACACGGCTAGCCCGACATACGGATGATTGTCGCCGTCGGGCTGACCGTTCGTGATCGCGAGCCCGGCGGCTGCCGTTGCGAGGACGGCGATGCTCGTCGCTGCGAGCACCAGCAGCCTCTTACGAATGCGCATTACGACTCTCCCCTCCTCGTAGGAATCTTCGAGTGAGCTCTCTGCGCGATCTCTTGTGTTCGTCGCCTGGCCCACCCTGACAACGCCTTCACTATGGTCGAAGAGTCGGGCCTTCGTCAAGGCAAGTGCGCTGCCCTGGGGGCCGATCCGTC
>DATAEF010000056.1:0-32436 GCA_036258155.1 Gaiellaceae bacterium
AAGGCTCGGTCGCGCGCGACCACTCGTGCCAGGAACCGACATAGTTCCGCGCGTCGTAGCCTGCGCCCCGAAGCACCTGCACGGCGAAGCTCGAGCGGCTGCCCGAATGGCAGTACGCGATGACCTCGACCCCCTCGACCAACCCCACGAGCGCGCGCACTTGTTCGGCGCTTCGGCACTCGAGCAGTTGCTCGAGCGGGAGGTTCGCCGCGCCCGGGATGTGGCCATGACGAGGATCGCAGTGCGCACGGGCGAGGCCGTCGAACTCGGCTCGCGTCCTCACGTCGAGGAGCGCGAGGTCGTCGTCGCCGAGGCGCCGACGCAGCTCGTCGAGCGTCACGTCTGCCACTGACCCACGAACGGCAGAAGCAGCTCGTTGAACCGGTCGGGCTGCTCGATGCTCGGGAAGTGACCCGCGTCCGGAAACACCTCGAGCGTCCCACGAAGGGCACTCGAGGCGAGCTCGCTCGACTCCTCCACGGAGACCACCTCGTCTCGGTCGCCGACGCAGACGAGCAACGGGCCGCCGAACGACGCCGCGATCCCCGAGAGATCCATCCGGTCCCGCATCGCCTCCTGTGCGACAGCGAGGTTTTCCGCGGGCTCCTCCGTCTCGAGCTCGGGCGGAACACCTTTCTGCCGCAGCACCGCGATCATGTCGTCGCGCTCACACCTCCGTTCGAACGAGTCGGCGGAAGCGCGCGAAGCGACGAGCACCATGCCGACGATGTGCTCGGGCGCCCGGCGGGCGAGCGCAAGCGCGCAGTAGCCTCCCATCGACGCACCGACGGCGACGAGCTGGTCGTCGTAGTCCCGCAAGAGCTGTGCCGCCCAGCTGTCGATTGACGGGCCGCGACCGTAGAGACGCGGGACGAGCGGCTCGACACCGGCCTCCCGCAGAGCGGTGACCTGAGGCTCCCACATCTGTTCGGAAAGCGGCCAGCCGTGGAGGAGGATCACGTTCACGGGCGCTCGATCCGAACGAAGCCGTCGAGCGCAGGTGCGTCGGACCAGCCGTGGCCCGCGCCCTCGATCCCCAGCGCCGCCGCGAGTTCGGCGAGGAGCTCCCGAGCCGGAGGCAGATCCGCAGGCGCGGGAGCCGTGCGCGCGATGCGCCGCACGGCTTCGGGATCGGCCCCGGTGAGCCGCGTCACCACGGTAGGGTTCGCTGCGAGCCCGATGACGTCCCCTGGGGGCAGCGGACCGTAGAACTCCGGCACCGATAGGTACTCGTCGACGATGCGCCCGCGCTCGAACAGCACCATTCGAACGACCTCGTCGCGTTCGAGGCCGAGCAGCACCGTCACCGCTCCGATGCGGTCGCAGAGCTCGCGGGCAAGTCGGCGCAGCATGTCGGGGCTGCGGTCGCACACGTCGTCGTACACGGCGATCCACCCGTTGCGTGGCGGCGCGACGAGCGATCCGCGGGACGCACCCGGGAGTCTCGGGACAAACTGGCGCACTGCCAGCTCGACGGCGCTGAGGTCGTCCGACTGCAGGTGGATCGAACCGAAGGACGAGGCCTCTTGGCGTCCGATTCGGGCCTCGAGCTCAGAGATCGCACCGGTCATGACGACGACCTCGTCGCGAAACCCCCAGCGTCCGTACAACGAGCGTGCAACCGCGTTCGAGGCCACGACCTCGAGATCGATGTGCTCGATGCCCTGTGCGCCGAACGCGGTGAGAACCTCGCGCATCAGCTCCGTCGCGACGCCAGAGCGGCGGGCATCCCGCGCGACGTAGAGGTCCGTGAGCGTCCCGAGCGTCGGCGTTCGCCGCCTCGCAAGCGCGAAGCCGACGAGAACGTCGTCGTCCTCGGCGACGTAGGCGACCTCGGACGCAAGGATCTCGGCCACCTCGGCGAGCTCTTTCTCCTGGTCCGCAGGCCTCTCGTGGATCGGCGGCGGCACCTCGTGGTCGAAGTCTCGCCAGAGCGTCGCGATCGCCTCGTAGTCCTCCGCTCGAGCGCGGCGCACGTTCATCCAGTCATCCTCGCCCCGGCGAGCAGGAACTGGGCCGACAGGTTCTCGAACGGCGCGAAGCGCTCGCCCATTGCGCGGACCTCCTCGATGGACAAGGGACGACCGGCAGCGTAAAAGGTCGAGACCGCCTTGCGCACGCCGAGGTCGCCGGCGGGCCACGCATGGGGCCGTGCGAGATGGCGCGCAAGGAACCAGTCGGCGGTCCACCGCCCCAAACCGCGGACCGCTGTCAGCGCTTCGATCACCTCCGAGTCGGATCGCATGGAGAGCTCCGTGAGGTCGAGATCGGAGTGCGCCAGCTCGAGCACGTACTCGGCCTTGGCCCGCGAGAAGCCGAGCACGGTGAACTCGCTCGGTCGCGCACGCCGGGTGCGCTCTCGGGTCGGAAACGCCCACGCGTGCTCGTGCCGAACGCCGAATCGCTCGACGAAGTTCGCGCGGATCGCGGCGGCAGCGCGGAGCGAGATCTGCTGGGTCGTGATCGCGACGACGAGCGCCTCGAACGGCTGAGGGTTGAGCGTCGGCCGGAATCCGGAAAGCATGTCGACAATCTGCCCGAGCACGGCATCGGCGGCCGCCCAGCGACGGAAGACGGCGAGGTCGAACGGCAGGCCGAGGAGATGTCCGACCTCGATCGCCGCATCCTCGCTCCCCGGCTCGATGCGGACACCGCCGGGTGCCGCGGTGACGCGCACCTCCTGCCCGCCGACCACTCGATGGAGCGCACCGTCGTGCAAGACAGTGGCCCCGTCGGAGCCGAAGTCGCGAAACCGCGCAGTCGAGACGGCGAAGTCGTATGGCGCTGGAATCTCGAGCAGCACTCAGAGCTCCCGCATGACGCTGTGGAAGTCCTCGAACGGCTCGAACGGAATGCCGATGGCGGTGAGGTGCTCGGCAAGACCGTTGCGCGCGAAAACTCGCGAAGCGGCGAGCGCGACGCACCGATCCGAGTAGCCATCGCCGACGTAGACGAAACCGTCGAGGCCTCCGACGTCCGAGCGCTTGCACGGCTCACGGCAGACCGGGCACGGCTTCTCGTTCCGAAAACGCACGCTCCAGCCCTCGGGACGGGGATCGATTCGGTTGGCGCGGACGTCGAGCTCGAGACCCTCCCGTTCGAGGACGGGCTCGATGAGCTCGTGGAAGCCGCTGGAGACGATCAGAGGACGATGCCGGCGCGCGAACTCGGCGAAGCCGGCACGCATACGAGCGTGCGCTCGTACCCAGGCGACGACCTCGTCGAGTGGGGCCCGAACGCTCCGAAACTCACCCGCGATCACCTCGTGGAGCGTGAGTTCGCGCCCGAGTCGCGCTTCGTGCGCGTCGTAGATCTCGTCGTCCCCGAACTCGACCAGCACGAGGTGCAGGCCGTCGACCTCGGTCACCGTTCCGTCCCAGTCCACGACGACCTGCACCTCAGTCTCCGACCACGATGTGCTCGAGCACGCCGACGCCGACGAGCTCGATCTCGACGGCGCTCTCCCCGAGCCCCTCCACAGGGTCGAACCCCGGGCCGACGACGAGATCTCCCGGGCGGAGAACGGTGTGCTCGGCCGCGAGATCGTGACCCGTTCGCCAGTCGAAGCCGGGGGCCGCCCCGCGGAGGCGTTCTTGCCCGTCGATACGGACGGCGACCTCGAGCTGAGTGGGATCGAGCTCGTCGCTCGTCACGACGATCGGACCGAGTCCGAGCGCGAAGTCTCGGTCCTTGGGCACCGGCAAGTCGGGTGCGCGCCATTCGGCGAACGCAGTGAAGCCGGCGACCGAACCGCTCGCTCCGATCACGCCTGCGATCCTCGGGACGACTGTCAATGACCGTCGTGACACGCGATCCGCTGGCACATCCGACGCCGGCATGACCACTCGAGCACGCGGACCGACGACGGCCGCGGGGTTCGCGAACGCAAACGTGTGCTGGTTCTCGAAGATCCGCACAGCCGGCGGGTGGAGAACAGGTGCGAGGAGGCACACCTCGACCAGCGGGTACTCGGCGTGCTCGCGTGCCGAGCCGCCGCCCGTGAAGAACGACTGCAGGGTCTGCGCGGCGAGGTGGACGACCCGATCGCCGTCGACCCTGCCGACCCAGCCCCGCTCCATCGGGTGGTCGAGCGGATGGAACATGGACAACCTCACCAGTGCTCGCTTAGGGCTCCGTGTGGACGACGACGTCGGCGATGGACGGGACGGCGCGGCGAATGCGCTCCTCGACGGCGCTTGCCCGGCCGTGAGCATCGGCCAGCGACTTCTCGCCGGCGAGCGCGAGCGTCAGAAAGGCGACGATGCCTTCGTCCGTGCGGACAAAACGCAGCTCGCGAGGCTTCGCACCCGTCTCCTCGAGCACGACTGCCTCGATCGCAAGGGCGTCGACGGCGATCTCCTCGCCGGCCGCAGCCTCTTTCAGCGGCTCGAGATGGGTCTGCACGGAGGCGACCGCCGGAACGCCGGAGAGAATCGCCTCCTCGACCTCTTCGGCGACCGCATGCGCACGGTCGAGAGAGAGCTCGCCGGGAAGCTTCAAGTGGAGAGACACCTCGACGCGTCCGTCCACCTCGAGGATCGAGAGGTTGTGGACCTCCCGAACCTGAGGAACCGTCAGTGCGGCCGCGAGCACGCGCTCCCGCACACCGGAGCCGGCCGCACCCGGCTCGACATGGACGACCACATCGATTCCCGGCAGGGCGCTGTGCAACGCCTCTTCCACCCGATCGGCTGCGCTGTGACCCTGACCAACAGCGGCACCGGGCGCGACGCCGATGACGACGTCAGCGAAGTGCTCCCCTCCCGCGCGACGAAGCCGAAGGCGACGTAGCTCCACCGGAGGATCGAGTCCCGAGATCGCTCGCCGTGCAGCGCGGGTCGCCTCGTCCGGCGATCGGTCCATGAGCACGTCGACGTTCCGATGAGCGAGCCGCACCCCGGCCATGACGACCAGCACCGAGACAAAGATCGCAGCGATCGAGTCGCCCGCCGGAAACCCGAGCGCGGCCGCGCTGATACCTGCGAGAACGGCGAGCGTGCCGGCCAGATCGCTGCCGAAGTGGAGCGCATTGGCAAACAGCGCATCGCTGCGATAGAGGCGGGCGCCCCGCAGCGACACCGCCGTTCGCGACGCGTCGATCGCGAGTACGAGCCCGATCGCCGCGAATGTCCACCACGTTGGCTCGACCTCGAACTCGACGACGCCCGCCAGCCGCAGGATCGCGAGGACGGCGATGACGAGACTGACGGCGACGAGGAATCCCGCCTCGGCGAGCGCGGCGAGGTTCTGCGCCTTTCCATGGCCGTACGGGTGACCGCGATCCGCGGGCCGGAGGGCGACGGACACGGCAAAGAACGTGAGCAACGCAGTCGCGAGGTCGATTCCGGAATGCGCGGCCTCGGCGAGCAGCCCGAGGCTCGAGCTGGCAAGCCCGGCGACGAGCTTGATCGCGATCAGGAGGCAGGCCGCCCCAACAGAGACGAGGGCTGTACGCCGCTGTGGAGACATTGCGTACGGAAGGCTACGCAGGGTCAAGAGACAGCGGCATAGAGCGCCCAGCGGTCAGGCACGCCCTTGAGCTCGTGCTCGCCACGATCCTCGAACACGATCCCCGACCCGGCGACGAGGTCGCGCACCGTTCGGGTGACGAGCACTTCGCCCGGCTCGGCCAGAGCCGAGACGCGTGCACCGATGTGGACCGCGATCCCCGCAATCCCGCCGGTTCGCCGGGTGATCTCGCCCGCGTGCAGTCCTGACCTGAGCTCCAATCCCTGAGGGCGAACGGCCTCCCGGAGCTGGCCCGCGCACCTCACGGCTCGCGCCGGCCCGTCGAAGGTCGCGAGGATGCCGTCACCGGCGACGTCGACCAGCTCACCGCCGTGCGTCGCGAGAAGCTGGCGTGTCGAGCCTTCGAAGCGGTCGCGGATCGTACTCCAGCGTCGGTCGCCGAGAGCGCTCGCGTGCTCCGTGGACCCGACGATGTCTACGACGAGGACTGTCGCGAGAACCCGATCGGTGTCCTCGACGACGCGCCGTGAGCCCGTCACGAACTCCTCGATCGCGCCGAGCAGCTCCGGATCCGGGAGCGGCCAGTGGTCGGCGCTATCGAGTTCGACGAGGCGCGCGCCCGAGATGTGCTCGGCGAGGTAGCGGCCGTGCCCCGCTCGGATATACGCGTTGTCCCGGCTCTGAACGACGAGCGTCGGAGTCGCCACAAGCGGGAGCACGTGACGCAGGTCGAGCTCGTGAATCGTCCGAGCCTTGGCCAGCGCCGTGCGAGGCGTTCCTGCGAACCGCTCGACGCGCCCCCACCACTCGGCGACGCCGGGACGGTCGGCGACGGAGGGCGCGAGGGCCGCCGCCAGCGCTCCCGTTCCCCACGTCGTCTCGATCATCGCGAGGATGGCCGCCTGAGCGCTCTCGGGCATCCCGGCCGGGTAGTCGTCATCCCGCGCGAGTCGGACGAATCCGTTGTAGAGGACGAGCGAATCGATCCGCTCGGGGCGCGTCGCTGCCGCCATCAGGGCCATCTGCACGGCGTGTCCTTGTGCGATCAGGGTGGCGCGCTTGATGCCTGCAGCGTCCATGACGGCGTTAACGTCGTCGACCCAATCCTCGGGTGCGGCCGCGCCGCCCGGCACTGGATCGGACATCCCGATCCCGCGCATGTCGAACCAGAGGACGCGCGCAAAGCGCGAGAGCGAGGTCAGGAACTCCTCCATCAGCGGCTGCTCCCAGAGCACCTCCAAGTGACTCGCCCAGTCGAGGACGAGGACGACGTCGTGCTCGCCCTCGCCGAGGACCTGGTAGGCGAGCTCGATCTCTCCGCTCCGCGCGTACTGGGTGCGGGGCGGCACGGCTAGTTACAGATTCCCGCGAAGGGCCTGCTCGCGCTCGATCGCCTCGAAGAGCGACTTGAAGTTCCCGATCCCGAAGCCACGCGAGCCGTGACGCTCGATGACTTCGAAGAAGAGCGTCGGGCGGTCCTGGACGATCTTCGTGAAGAGCTGCAGCAGATAGCCCTCCTCGTCGCGGTCGGCAAGGATCCCCATGGAACGCAGGTCGTCCCAGTCCTGCTCGATCTCGCCCACGCGCTCCCGGACCACGTCGTAGTACGTGTCCGGGGTCGCGATGAAGAGGACGCCGTGCTCCCGGAGCGCCGCGACCGTCTTCACGATGTCGGTCGACTGCATCGCCACGTGCTGCACTCCGGGGCCGCCGTGGAACTCGAGGTACTCCTCGATCTGGCTCTTGCGCTTGCCCTCCGCAGGCTCGTTGATCGGAAACTTGATCTTCCCCTCGCCGTCCGTCATCACCTTCGACATGAGCGCCGAGTACTCGGTCGAGATGTCCTCGTCTGAGAAGTGCGTGAGCTGGCTGAATCCGAGCACACGCTCGTAGAAGCCGACCCAATCGTCCATCCGCCCGAGCTCGACGTTGCCGACGACGTGGTCGATCGAGGTCAGGCCGACACCGTCCGACGGCGGGCCGTTCGGCGAGACCGACTGGTAGCCGGGGAGGTACGCACCCTCGTACTGGGAGCGGTTGACGAACGTGTGGATGTTGTCGCCGTAGGTCGCGATCGCGGCGAGCTCGACGCGGCCCGAGTCGTCCTCCACCCAGTGCGGCTCGACGACGCCGCGGGCACCGCGCTGGACGGCCTGCCGGTACGCGTTCGACGCATCGGGAACGGCGAGGGCGACGTCTCGGACGCTGTCCCCCTTCGTTGCCGCCCAGCGGCAGATCTCGCTGTCCGCGCGGAGCCCGCTCGTCAGCACGAGGCGGATGTCCCCTTGCTCGAGCAGGTAGGAGGCCCGGTCGCGAACGCCTGTCTCCGGGCCGGCGTAGGCCGCGCGAGTGAAGCCGTAGGCGTTCTCGTAGAAGTACGCCGCCTGCTTCGCGTTCCCGACCCAGATCTCGAGGTGGTCCCAGCCGTCGATCGGCATGAAGTCGGGTTGGCTCATGAGTCCGATTCTAGGTCGCCTGCGGCTCGGGTGTTCGCCGTCGCGCGATGATGATTCCCGCGGCGATGAGCGCGCCGCCGAGCACCTGGAGCGCGCTCAACGGCTCGGAGAGGAGGACGACAGCGAGCACGGCGGCGACGAACGGCTGGAGGTTCACGGCAAGCGTCGCTCGCGCCGGCCCGACGCAATGGAGAGATCGGAACCAGAGGATGTTCGTGAGCACCAGCGGGCCGAGCGTGGCGAGGACGACGAGGATCCATACCTTCCAGCCGAGAGCCCAGTCCTGATCGCGTGTCTGGGGGACTCCGCTCAGAGCGATGAGCACCCACGCCGCGGGGACGACGACCGCGCTCACGCGTAAGGCCGAATAGGTCTGCATCATCGGTGCGACCGCGACCGAGTACGCCGCCCAGGTGGCACAGGTCGAAAGCCCGAGGAGGATTCCGCCGTAGCCGCCCGAGACGTCGCCTCCCGAGCCGACGGCAACCAGCGAGACACCGACGGCCGAGACCGCCGCGGCGACCCAGAAGCGACGCTTGAGGCGCTCTCGACCGAGCGCGAGCCCGATGAGGGCGGTGAAGATCGGAATCGCGCCGAGCAGCAGGCCGATCGTGGTTGCAGTCGTCGCATCGAGTGCGAGCACGAACGAGAGCTGGTTCAGCCACAGCACGACCGCCGTGAGAGCGAGCACGGCGATGTGGCGCCGCTCGATTCGAAGGGTCCGTTCGGCAAGGAGCGTCAGTCCGACGAAGATGACCCCCGCAAAGGCGTAGCGGACCGTCGCGTACGACAGCGGCTCCAGCCCGTGCTCGAGGATGTACTTCGTCACGCTGACGTTCAGCGCCCAGAGGAGAACCGTCGCCAAGAGCATCAGCTCAACGGTGGACGGCCGGCGCATCACGCGACGCTACCGGCGCTGGTGTCAGACACCGGTTCTCTCGGCTCGAAGGAACCGCCTCTGGATTTCGTCGCGTCGTCGGCCGTAGGCTCTCGCCTGAGCCACGGTTCCCTGGGGAAGGACTGTTGCACAAGCGGCACATTCGCCCTTGACAGAGTTCGGTGTCTGACACCGATACGCCGGGGTAGGCTTCTGCGGCTGTGTCCGAGCCAACCGTTGACGACATCGACGCCCTCGTCGGCCCTGCCACTCCGCATTTCGCGTACCAGCTGCGCGCCCGCGTGCGCGAGCTCGTCGAGGACCTGCCGCCCGAGCACCCGGTGCGAAAGTACGGCGAGGAGAAGATGGAGCTCCTCGACCGGCTCGGGCACGCGTCGTCGCTCGCCGAAGACGGGGAGCGCGAGCCCCCCACGCGCATCGGCTGGGACACGATCCCCTCCGCGGCGCCTGCCTCCGACCCACTCCCTAGGCGCGAATGACCTTCGACGGAGCCTCCGTCCTCGTCACCGGAGGATCGCGAGGCATCGGAAGGGCCATCGCGCTCCGCTTCGCCTCGCTCGGGGCGGCGCGGGTCGCGATCGGGTACATGCGGGGCGACCGTGCGGCCGAGGAGACGGCATCGCAGCTCCGAGCTCTGGGCGCGGAGCCGATCCTCGTTCGCGGAAACGTCGCGTCGCAGCGGGTCGCGAACGAGGTCGTGGAGCTCGGGCCGCTCGACGTGCTCGTCCACGCTGCGGCGACGGGTGTGATCCGACCCGCGCTCGAGACCGAGGACAAGCACTGGGACTGGACGCTCTCGGCCAACGCGCGAGCGCTCCTCTCGCTAGCGCGCGCCGCGGCTCCCGCCATGCCGCGCGGCTCCTCGATCCTCGGGCTCTCGAGCCTCGGCTCGGCGCGCGTGCTCGAGAACTACGCACTCGTCGGCGCGTCGAAGGCCGCGCTCGAAGCGCTCGTCCGCTACCTCGCCGTCGAGCTCGCCCCGAGCGGAATCCGGGTGAACGCGGTCTCGGCGGGGGTCGTGGAGACCGGCGCGCTCGAGTACTTCCCGAACCGCGACGCGATGCTCGAGATGGGGAGACGGAATCCGGTCGGCCGCATCGTGTCACCCGAAGACGTTGCAGCGTGCGTCACCTTCCTCTGCTCTGCCGACGCCGAGATGATCCGCGGCCAGACGCTCGTCGTGGACGGAGGTTGGAGCCTCCTCGCGTCACTCGGCTCTACGACCGCATGAAGCCCTGGCGGGCCGCCGACACGAGCGCCACCGCCTCTGGGAAGAGCACCCGCATCGCGTCACGGAGGGCGAGCGCCTGCGCGTCCGGCGGCCCGTCCACCCGTATCTGACCGAGCGCTGCGGCGGTCAGCTCGACGGCGGTGTTCAGCGTGAGCGTCGCGAACTGCTCGCGCTGCGCCTCCTGCACCGACTCGGCTTGCCGCTCGGCAAACTCGCGAAGCGCACCGAGGAGCTCCTCGGGATCGCCCCCGCCGAACGGGAAGAAGCCACCGCTGCCTTCCATGACGCCAAGGTTAGATGAGGTCGAGCCGGTAGCCGGCCTCGATCTCGCGCTGGAGCTCGGCGACGGCGCCCTGCGCCGACTTCATCGCCGCCGCGAAGGGCGAAGCGCCCCCAGGGTCGAGCTCACGCTCGAGGCGACGCGTCGCCGTGCCGATCTCGTCCAGCCGCGCCGGCGTCGCGAGCTGCGGTGGGTCACCGAGCGCAGCCTGCAACGCTCGCGCTGCCTCCTCCGCGACCTCGATCCCCTCCGGCGCCTCACGCTCGCGAAGCTCGGCGAGGCTCGCGATGAGCGCGTCGACGTCACCTCCGCCTGCAGCGTCGACCGCGACCTCGCAGATCGCCGCGATGGAGACCGCCTCGCGCAGCTCCTCGCGGCTCGTCACCGGAGCGCCGTCTTCGCGAACGGCGAGCCAGCTCCGCATGCCGTCGGCATCGTCGAAGGAGCAGAGATAGACACGGCGCCCGACGTTCGGCTCCGTCGCGATGATTCCGGACACTTCGTCGCCGGCCGGCGCGTGGGCCGCGGCGAGCGTCGCGATTCGCTCGAGCTCATCCCTACGAACCCCTTTCACGATGAACGACCATGTCGCGATGCGGCCCTGGACGCAACGAGGCCGCGTCCTCGGTCGCGTCCATATCGGCTTGATATGGACGCTCCCTGCGTCCTTGCCTCGCGACGTCCAGCATCCGCCTCGCGACGGGCGATCATCATAAAGAGGTTCCACGAGCCACGCCGCCAGAATAGGGGTCGTGCCCGCCGTGGAAGCCCGAAAGCTCTTCGCACCGCTGGGGCCGACGTACGACCGCGTGGGCGCCGTTCTCTCGCTCGGCCAGGATCCGCTCTGGCGTCGGTTCCTCGTGTCCCGTCTCCCACCCCGAGGGCACGTGTTGGACATCGCCACGGGCACGGGACTGGTCGCGGCCGAGCTCCTGCGTCGCGGATTCGACGTGACGGGGCTGGATCAGAGTCCGGAGATGCTCACCGTCGCACGTCGCCGCCTCGGAGCGCGCGTCGAGCTCGTCGAAGCGTCGGCGGACTCCCTACCGTTCGAGGATCGCTTCTTCGACCACCTGACGTTCACATACCTCCTCCGCTACGTCGACGACCCGCGAGCGACGCTCGTCGAGCTGGCACGTGTCGTACGACCGGGCGGTGTGGTGGCAGCTCTCGAGTTCGGCGTACCGGAAGGGCTCTCGAGACCGCTCTGGGATGTCTACGTCGGCGCCGTGCTCCCGCTCGCGGGAAGAGCGCTTCGGAACGGATGGCGAGAGGTCGGCGATTTCCTCGGCCACTCGATCCGCAACTACTGGGAGACGTACCCGATCGGTCGCCAGCTCGAGCTGTGGCACGCCGCCGGGCTGCGCGATCTCGAGGTGCGACACCTGAGCCTCGGCGCAGGCGTCGTCATGTGGGGGCGAAAGTCGTGAGCGCGCCGGCGAGTCCGAGGCCGGCCTGGTATGCGCTGGAGCGGGGCGGTTGGCGCGACTACGTCACGCTGCTGCACCCGCCGTACACCGCCTGGCATCTGTCATACGTCGTGATCGGCGGCTGCCTCGCGCCGGAGATCGCCTGGCGGCGGCTCGGCGCCGTCGTCGTCGCGTTCGCGCTCGCCGTGGGGATCGGCGCGCACGCGCTCGACGAGCTGCGAGGGCGACCACTCCGGACCGCGATTCCGAGCTCGACCCTGGTCGCCCTCGCAACCGCGTCGATCGGAGCGGCGTGCGCGATCGGTGTCATCGGCGCGCTCTCGTTCCGACTCTGGCTCGCGGCGCTCGTGCCGATCGGCCTGTTCCTCGTTCTCGCCTACAACCTCGAGCTGTTCAGTGGACGCTTCCACTCCGATGTCTGGTTCGGCCTCGCCTGGGGCGGCTTTCCGGTGATCTGTGGGTATGCCGCCGTCGCCGGCGACATCGGTGGCGCGGTGCTGATCGCCGCGGCCTTCGCCGTCCTGCTCTCGCTCGCACAGCGCTCTCTCTCGAATCGCGTCCGCCTCGTTCGACGCCGAATCGTGAGCATCACGGGAGACATCGAGCTCTTGGACGGAAGTCGACAACGAATCGATGCGGGCTGGCTAATCGCGGCCGAGGAGCGGGGCCTCCGGCTGCTGGCCGCCGCTTCCGTGGCGCTAGCAGCCGCGTTGGTCGTGTTGCGGATTTGAGCTTTCAAGGCGATGAACGGCCATGTCGCTGTACGGGCCGATCATTGCGTTAGAAGCTCTACAGTGACTCCGTGCCACTGATCGTGTGGATCCTGCTGGCAGCGCTCGCCGGTGCGGTTCTCCTGAGCCTCGCCCTCGCGCTCCGGCGCGCGCGAGCTCGGGCGGCGCGCACCGACCAGCTCGTCGCCGACGCGAGACGCTCTGTCCGTGCTGCTGCGGAAGAGGAGGCGGCAACCCAGACCGAGCAGCTCCGTGTCGCCATCTCACGCGCGCACGCGGACTCGCTCTCGACCTACGTCGCCGAGGAGCGACGGCTGTCCGACCAGCGCCGGGGTGAGCTCGGAGTACGTGAGCGCGAGCTCTCCGAACAGCTGGCCGAGCTCGTCGCCGCGGTCGAGCAGCGAGTCGAGGAGCGACTGCGCGCCTGGGAGGCCGATCTCGAACGCGCCCAGAACGCACTCCAGGGCGCCGTCAGCACCCTTGAACAGCGCCTACGGCAGCGGATCACCGACGTCGGGTCGAAGATCGAGGCCGAGGCGACCGAGCTCGGGAGCACGATCGACGAGCAGCGAGTCGCTGCGATCCGGCTGCGCGAGGCGCTCGAGACGAATACGAAAGACGCGCTCGCCCACGCGCTCGACGAGCTCCAGTACGAAGCCGACGACCGCAGACGTGCGATCGACGACATGACCGAGCGCTTGCGCCAGCACGAACATGCGGTCGCCGAGGAGATCGACCGGGCGGAGAGCGACGCAAGGGCACGGATCGAGGTCGCGTTCGCAGAGCTCGAGCGGCGCCAGGTGGAGCACGTCGAGCGCGCCATCGCGCGCGAGGTCGACACGAGGAGTGAGGCAGGCGCGCTCGAGTTCGAGAACCGGATGCGCGCGATCCGCGAGGAGGCCGCGGATCGGCTGCGCGAGGAGCTCGACCGCACGTCGGAGTCCTTCCTGCGGCGCGCCGACAGCCTGATCTCCGACCAGCTCCAGCGTGCGGTGGACGCGGCCGCGCAGCGCCTCGACGATCGCATCATCGAGCTGGCGCGCCGCTACGAGTCGCCTCGTTCCTCCGCCGGCGTCTAGGTCGTCATATCGACGGTTGGGTTAGCGGAAGCCCGCGGCCGCGAAGCGGACGCCTTTAGGGGTCTTGCGCGACCGGAACTCGCACGCGCGAGTTCCGGTCTTGCGCAGGGGCAGGGAACGCGGGCGCGACAGCGAACTTTCGCGCAGCATGGCGGAGACGACCGAAGCCCCTCTGTGGAACGAGAACGAGCCGGCAAAGGTCGAGAGCTGGCGCTTGCACATTCTTCTCGAGGCCGGCTACCCCGTTCACCTCGCTGAGCGAATCGCTGTGAGCGAGGTCGATCTCCACGACGCGGTGGAGTTGATCTCGCGCGGCTGCGACCCGACGACGGCTGCCGAGATCCTGCTCTAGAGCTCCCAACGGAATGAGCGGCCATGTCGCCGTGCTGCGCTCGACGGCGATCACGTCGTTCAGGAGCATCCCTGGCACCGCTTGCCCGGGCGGCAAGCCTCGTCCCTACGGGACAACTCGACACCGTGGATAACCTCCTTCCGTGGCGAAGGTCGCGCCGATCCTGTACGGCGACCGCAAGGTCTACACGGTCTCGTCGTTCAATCGCGGGATCGGCTCGTACCTCGGGAGGCTTCCGGCGGTCTGGGTCGAGGGCGAGGTCACGGAGCTGCGCCGAAACGAGGCATGGGCGACCGTCTTCCTGACCCTGAAGGACCCGAAGACCGGAGCCTCGCTCGGGGTGACGATCGCTCGCCGCGTCTTCGACCGGCTCGGGCTCGCGCTCGAGGAAGGCGAAACCGTGCACGTCGCGGGTCGCGCGGAGCTGTACGAGCAGAAGGGCGAGCTCGGGCTCCGTGCGTCGACGATCGAGCGCATGGGGCTCGGCGCGCACCTCCTCGCGCTGGAACGGCTGAAGCGGGAGCTGGCGGCAGAAGGGCTCTTCTCGCCCGCGCGAAAGCGTCCGCTGCCACGGCTGCCGCGCGCGATCGGGATCCTCACCGGAGCGGATGCCGCAGCTCGGGGCGATCTCGTCGCGACGATCGGAGCGCGCTTTCCGGCGGCGAAGGTCGTCGTCTCTGAGACCCGCGTCCAGGGGAAGGGTGCGCCCGCGAGGATCGCCGCCGCGCTCGGAGCGCTCGCCGCGCACCCGGAGGTCGACGTGCTCGTTCTCGCGCGAGGCGGAGGCAGCTTCGAGGATCTCCTGCCGTTCAGTGACGAGATGGTAGTTCGAGCGGTCTCGGCCTGTCCCGTGCCTGTCGTCTCGGCGGTCGGGCACGAGCAGGACACGCCGCTGTGCGACCTCGCGGCGGACATGCGCGCGGCGACACCCACAGCAGCCGGCAGTCTCGTGGTGCCGAACCTGATTGAGCTGAGGGCGGCGCTCGACGGTTCGCGGCGGCGGCTGGCGCTGGCCGTGCGAGCGCTCCTCGAGCGCGACACCGCGCAACTCACGCGCCTCGGCGAGCGATTGCGAGCGGCCCCGCGGCTCCTCCTCGAGCGCCGGCGGTCGGCCCTCGACCATATGGGCGCACGCCTGCACGCGCTGTCACCGCTCGCCACGCTCAGCCGCGGGTACGCGATCGTCCGCGCCGGGGCAGAAGCCTTACGCGACGCAGCCGCCGTCAGCCCCGGAGACCGCCTCGAGATCGCGTTGGGTTCGGGGTCACTGGGCGCAACCGTCGAGGACGTGCGGCAGTGACGGACGAGCCGACCTTCGAGGAGCTCCAGCGGGAGCTCGAGGACATCGTGACCCGACTCGAGCGGGGCGACGTGGCCGTGGACGACGCAATCGCTCTCTTCCGCAGGGGCGAGGAGCTCTACAAGACGTGCGTCCAGCGCTTGCAGGGAGCGGAGCTCCGCATCGAGGAGTTGACGGCCGAAGAGCCTCTTTCATGATCATCGCCCGACATGGTCGCCAATTGTGAAGGGGGTTTCTACGAGCCGATCGTGTGACACGGAGGGCCCGGTTCGTGTATGAATCGCCACATGTCCAAACCGACACCGGAGCTGCTCCGCAACGTGCGCCTGTTTTCGTCCCTCGACGAGAAGGATCTCGAGAGCCTCGCGGAGGAGTTCAACGAGCGACGTTTTTCGGCAGGTGACAAGATCGCGCTCGAGGGCGAGGGCGGATTGATGTTCTTCGTCGTGGAGACCGGCGAGGCCTCCGTCGAGGTCCAGGGTGAGGAGGTCGCCACGATTGGGCCGGGTGAGTCGTTCGGCGAGATCGCGTTGATCGACCGCCGGCCCCGAACCGCCACGGTGACCGCACGTTCGGATATCAAGGCGTACGGGCTGCCCGTCTTCGTGTTTCGACCCTTCGTGGAGTCGCGCCCAGACGTCGCGTGGAAGCTGCTCGAGGCAATGGCCGACCGCCTCGTGACGGCCGAGTCGCGGTAGGGCGACGTTCGGCGCGAAACGAGGCGAGGCAAGGCTCGCTCCTACGCGGCGAGCTTCCAGCCGAGATCGACAAGGTCCGCCTCGGCGCGGTCCGGCTCGCCTGAGAGCGCAACCGTCTCGGCACCGGAGATCTCTGCGCGGAC
The DNA here is from genome assembly GCA_036258155.1 of Gaiellaceae bacterium. Lineage (GTDB taxonomy): Bacteria > Actinomycetota > Thermoleophilia > Gaiellales > Gaiellaceae > GMQP-bins7. Next base: position 16,068 of record DATAEF010000056.1, read on the forward strand.
GCGTCCGCCGAAGACGACGCAGCGAACGCCCGCGACCGCGCACCGGCGCGCGATCTCTCCGGGTGCCTTTCCCTCGGCGGTCGTGGTGTCGATCTGCCCCTCGCCCGTGACGACGAGGTCGTGGCCCGGACGAATCTGGTCGAAGCCGGCGAGGTCGAGGAGCGTCGGGGCTCCCGGGACGAGATCTGCTCCGAGCGCCGCGAGTGCCGCCCCGAGTCCACCGGCGGCGCCGGCTCCCTCGAGATCGGCGAACGGCCTGAGTTCCTCCATCGCGTCGAGGCGGCGCTCGAGCTCTCTGACGCCCTCTTCGGTCGCACCCTTCTGAGGACCGAACAGCCTTGCGGCGTCGCGAAGCCGCGTCCGCACGTCGCACAGGACGACGGTCGGAACCGGGAGCTCGCGCACGCATTCGCGCATCCCGGCGCCTCCGTCGACCGTCGCGCTCCCCCCGAGGCCGACGATCACCGATGCGGGCGACTCCGCGAGCACGGCGAGCAACAGCTCCCCGAGACCACGGCTCGAGGCTCGCAGGGGGTCACGCTCCGGACGTGCGAGGAGCGGGAGGCCGATCGCAGCCGCGGCCTCGACGACCGCGCGCCCGTCCGGGAGCGAGAGCCACAGCGCTGGTATCGGCCTGCCGAGTGGATCGGAGACGATGGCCTCGCGCCATTCGCCGCCGAGTGCCGCGGCGAGCGCCTCACACGTCCCCTCGCCGCCGTCCGCGACGGGCATCTCCGTCACGTCTGCGCCGGCTTCTCGGAAACCTCGACCCAGCGCTGCGGCTGCTTCCCGCGCGGAGAGGACGCCCTTCAGGCTAGCGGGGCACAGCAGCGCTCTCACGCTCGGCCCCGTGCTCGAGCTCGTCGACCATCTCGGGCACGCCCTCGAGCGCGTCCTCGGCCGAGTCCTCCTCGTCCTGCATCCGCCTGAGCATCGCGAACGAGATGCCCTCGCGCGCGAGCGCGATCAGGCCGAGCCCGACTCCGCACGCGATCTCGATCCCCTGGAGAGCCAGGCCATACGCGAACCCGGTCGCATACGGCACGCCGTAGTTGCGGAGCGGGACGGCAACCGCTGCCTGGACGAGGCCGATGTTTCCGGGCCACAGGGGGACGATCGTTGCGACGTTCATGAGGACGAGGACGAGCCCCGCGGCCGGGAGCGGCGCGTCGATCCCGAATGCCTGCATTGCGACGTAGACGGCGAGCAGCTGCATCAGCCAACCGAGGCACTGGAGGAGCACAGCTCCGGCGAGCGCAACCGGGGCGTTCAGCACCGACAATCCCTGGCGAGCCATGACCAGGAGGTCGCGAATCGAACCGACGCCCTCGCTCATCACCGTCCGGTGATGACGGCGTGCGCCGAGCCACCCGACCGTGAAGAGCGCGAACCCCACGAGCGCCGCGATCCCGAAGGCGACGACCGCCCAGTGCGGAACCTCGGCCGTCAGCAGAACCCAGACCACGAGGATGGTCGCGGGAACGAGGTCGAACAGCCGGTGCGCGAAGACCGTTCCCACGAGCGTCGCGCTCGTCCCCGGCGGCGCATCGGGGAGATGTCTGCGCAGCGTTGCCACCCGTGCGAGCTCGCCGAGTCTCCCAGGGACGATCGCGTTCGCGAGGAGGCCGACGCCGAAAGCAGAGAAGACGTGGTCGAAGCGCGGCTGATGCTCGGGCGGCAGCGCCTGACCTATGGTCATCCGCCACGAGAGCGCCCGGAAGAGCGTGGAGACCACGTTGAGCGCAAACGCGAGGACGATCCAGCTCCAGATCACGAAGCGAAAGGCGTCGAAGACGCTGCCCCACTCCGGGCCCCGCCACCAGAAGAGGGTCGCCGCGAGCACGAGAGCGACGATGGCGACGAGGGCCTGGACCCACCCCGACCGCCAGACGCGCTGCACGGAGCTCATGCGGCGCGCGCTTCTCCACTCGCGAGCCCCGTGACGCGCTCGTACACCACGACGAGTCGTCGCGCGATCGTCGGCCACGCGAAGCGTTCCACGGCGAGCTCGCGGGCCGTCTGCCCCATCGCCTCGCGACGCGGTTCGTCCTCGACGAGCGCGCTCACGGCCTCGACGAGAGCCACGACGTCGTCCGGTGGGACCGCGACGGAAGCCTCTGGCTCGAGCACCTCGCGGTATCCGGGAATGTCCGACGCAACGGCTGGCAACGCGCATGCGAATGCTCTCGTGAGCACCATGCCGAAGCTCTCCTGCCCCAGCGAGGGCGCCACGAGAGCCTTCGCTCCGAGGAGCGTCCGCGTGAGCTCGTCCTGGTCGAGGAACCCCACGATGTCGACGCCTTCGTCGGGCACCCTGAGCCTGGTCAGGAGCAGACGCACCGCGAGCGGGTCGGCCCCCGCCACGGTGAGGCGAAGCCCGGTGCGCTCGCGGATCCGTGGCCATGCCCTGAGCAAGACCTGGAGCCCTTTCCGGGGCTCCTGCCGACCGGCGAAGACGACGCGATGCTCGCGGCCAGCCGGCGAGGCGGACTCCGGGACGAGGACCCCGTTCGGGATCACGTCGTAGTCGCCCGGCAGCCAGCGCCGCTGCGACTCGCGGGCGCGCTCGGAGACCGCGATCCGGTAGTCGATCCGGTCGACGAGGAAGCCCCAGACCGGCGCTCCGTACCGCATCCAGCCGAGCTCGCCCGACGCGTGGAAGGTCGCCACCATCGGTGTCCTCGCCATGATCAGCGCCGAGAGGCAGATCGTGGGGGTCATGGGCTCGTGCAGGTGAAGGACGTCGAACCGCTCGCGCTCGAGCGCTTGCCGGATCCGGAAGTAGGCGCGCGGCGACAGGACGATGTTCGGAAGCGAGCCGTTCGCAGGGACGATCACCGAGCGCCCGACCGGGATCACGTTCGGCGGCGGGTCGCCGTGACGCCCGACCCGAGGGTGCAGGACACGGGTGAACTGCCCCGGCGGGTCGTTGCCCATGATCAAGCGCACCTCGTGTCCGAGGTCTTCGAGGGCCGCTGCCTGCGCTTCGGCGTGCTCGACGACCGCACCCCAGAACGACCAGGAGAACGGGACGACGATCCCGATCTTCACGGCCAAGACACTAGATGATCGATGCCATGAGATCGCCTTCGCCGGGGCGTGAGCCGGCCGCTCGGGGCGGCGCGACGCCCGGCGCGAGGCCGTTTGTACGACCTCAGCCCGGACTGACTCGGCCCCGACGCGCCAGATCGCGCAGCCGGGCGCGAGATCGAGGCATCGATCATCAAGCGGTCAGCACTCGACTGGGTGTCCGGCTCGGCGCTCTCGCTAGGCTGGGCTGCGATGCAGCTCGACGGCATTCACCACGTGACGTGCATCACCGCGGACGCTCCGCGGAACGTCGACTTCTACACACGGGTTCTCGGCCTTCGGCTCGTGAAGAAGACGGTGAACCAGGACGACCCGACGGTTTACCACCTCTTCTACGCGGACGAGGCGGGGACTCCGGGCAGCGACATCACGTTCTTCGAGTACCCGGGGATCCGGCGCGGGCGTGCGGGGGCGGGGATGGTGCACACCGTCGGCTGGCGGTTGGCCTCGGACGACGCGCTCGACTTCTGGTTCGAGCGGCTCGGACCGGAGACCGACGTGCTCGCGCGGGACCAGTCGGGTGTCTCCTTCGAGGACCCCGAGGGGCTGCGGCACCACCTCGCCGTCTCGACGGTCGAGGACGCCCCGCTCATCGCCGAGCATCCCGAAATCCCCGCCGAGCACGCCCTGCAGGGCTTCGACGGCGTGCGAGCGTTTGCGACGGATCCGAGCGCGAGCAGGCATCTACTCGAGGAGACGCTCGGATTCGTGACGGACCTCACGGCTTCGACCCCCGTCTGGGAAGCGCGCGGCCCGACCCGCGGCGGCCTTTACGCCTACGACGAGCCGTCTGCCGACCGCGGCATCGGCGGCGCCGGGACCGTGCACCACATCGCCTGGTCGTCGACGATGGACGAGCACGCAGCGTGGCACGAGCGGGTCGTGAAAGCCGGAATGCGACCGTCGCCGATCATCGACCGCTTCTGGTTCCGCTCGATCTACTTCCGTGAGCCGAGCGGCGTCCTCTTCGAGATCGCCACACTCGGGCCCGGGTTCTCGCTGGACGAAGATCCGGAGCATCTCGGTGAGACACTCATCCTTCCGCCCGCGTTCGAGCATCTGCGCGAGCAGGTCGATCCGATCCTGACGCCGCTTCCCGACTCGCGCCCCTGGGCCCGCACCGGCTGACCGCAACGCGACCTGAGGCATGCATCGCTCGTCGCTCAGTGGGCGTGGCCGTGCGCACCGTGCACGCGCGCATGGCCTTTCCCACGCGCGATCAGGGCGCGGTTGACCAGGAACGTCGGCCCCCACGCGACGGCGAGCGCGATCGCCAGCGAGCCCCAGAAGAGCAGGTCGCCGAGGCCGGCCTCCAGCGCGCCGGGCCAGAGCAGCAGGATCGTGTTGTCGACGACCTCCATCGTGGCGATCGAGAGCGTGTCCGCAACGAGCGCGATCCCCACGGCAGCAGCGAGCGCCGTTCCCGCACGGAGCAGAGGGATCAGGGTCAGCAGGTAGCCGAAGAAGAACGCCAGCCCGACGGCGAGGGCGATCGACGCTGCGTTGCCCCAGCCCCACCTCGTCGCGAGCACCATGCCGAGCACCTCGCCGATCCCGCAGCCGGTCAGGCAGTGGTTCGTCGCGCGGACTGCGAGCTGGTTGACGCCCACGGACCCAGACTAGTGCTGGAGAGACCACTAGACTCGCGGCCACGGTGACGCTGGTCCCGGACCACTTCGAGGTACCGCGTCGGCTCGAGACACCATCGTTCGTCCTCGAGCCGCTCGGCCCCGAGCACAACGAGCGCGACCACGAGGCCTGGATCTCGAGCATCGACCACATCCGTGCAACACCGGACTTCGCCGGACGAACGTGGCCACACCCGATGCCGCTCGAGGAGAACCTCGCCGACCTCGAGGCTCACCGCGCGGAGTTCGCGGCGAGAACCGCGTTCGCGTACACGGTCCTCGACCCCCGCTCGGAGGAGGTCATCGGCTGTGTCTACGTGGATCCGGACGCCTCCCGGGCCGGAGGCGTGGCGGTGCGATCGTGGGTGCGCGCGACGCGTGCGGATCTCGACCAGCCGCTTCGCGCGACCGTAGCCGCGTGGCTGCAGCGGGATTGGCCGTTCGCTTCCGTGTCTCGGGCGCAGGAGTAGACTCGCCCGAACCGTGGTCGACGAGGGTCTCGCCGAGCTCCATACCCATCTCGGAGGCTCCGTCGCCTCGGACATCCTCTGGAGCCTCGCGCACGAGCAAGGCATCGCGTTGCCGGTCAAGGACTACTGGGAGTTCGACGCGCTCGTCACCGTCTCCGATCCCCGCGGCGTCCAGGGGCTCGACGAACTCGACCAGATCTACCACTGGACCGAGATGATCCAGTCCTCCCCAATCGCGGTCGAGCGCTCGGTGCACGGCGCGATCGGCGGCGCGTACCGCTCACAGAGGATCACGACGCTCGAGCTGCGCTTCAACCCGATGAAGCGAAACCGTGGCGGCGAGCGCGACCTCGACCACATCATTCTCGCCGCCATTCGCGGGCTCGACCGGGCGAGCCTCGAGTACCCGCAGGTGCGGGCAGGTCTCATCCTGATGATGGATCGCACCTTCGACCGGCGACTGAACGAGATCATCGTCGAGAAGGCGATCGCCTGGGCGGGGCGGGGCGTAGTGGGCGTCGACATCGCCGGCCCGAGGCCGGGAGGCGGCCGGTACGACTACACGCAGATCGAGCCCATGGTCGAGACCGCACGCGGCGCCGGCCTCGGAGTCACCATCCACGTGGGCGAGGAGGGGGGTGACATGGGCCGCGAGGAGATCCGCGAGGTCGTCGAGCACCTGCGGCCGGATCGCATCGGACATGGAATCCTCGCGGCGGGCGATGCAGAGCTGATGCGCGCGCTCCGGGAACTCGGCGTGGTCCTCGAGATCTGTCCCACGTCCAACCTGCTGACGAAGGCGCTCGCCGACGAGGATGCGGTCCGCGAGACGATCCGCCGGTTCGTCGACAACGGCGTCGCCTTCACGATCGCCACCGACGGCCCCGAGATGATGCGGACGCACCTGCGCGACGAGTTCGAGCTCATGCTCCGCATCGGCGCCCTCGACGAGGAGGAGCTGCGCGAGGCGAACGCGCGCGGCCACGCGGCCGCGTTCAATCGCTCGAGCGCCGTGACCGTCTAGCGCAAGTTACGACTCGTCAGATGATCACTTGCCTGACGCGCCGCGGCTCGGACGCGCCGCGGCTGCCGCGACGAGGTCGCGCAGGAACGACCGCACCTCTCCCGGGCCGACGATATGGATGTCCTCACGCCGGCCGTCGGCACGCGTGCTGGGGAGCAGGCCGCCCACGTGCCCTGCGACGGATCCCGGAGGCAACGCATCGAGGAGATCGTGGTCGGTCCGATCGTCGCCGATACCGAGGACGAAGTGCGTCGGCTCCTTCCCGTCCGGAAACAGGCTGCGCACGTAGAGCCCCTTGTCGACGCCCTGCGCGCGCACCTCGACCACCTGGTGGCCCTGAATGATCTCCGCCGGTGCACCCGCGAGATGCTGGTGGAGGTCGTTGAGGAGCTCGCGCGCCCGCCACGAGCCGTACTCGGGCTCCGCCTGACGGTAGTGCCAGGCGACGCTGCAGGACTTGCGCTCGACATGCGCTCCAGGGACGTCCGCCGCAACCCGCCGTAGCAGACGCTCGATGGGGCGCAGCCAGCTCAGATCGAGATCGACGAGCGTCCGCCACTCCTCGCCGGGCGCGCGCGCGAGATACCCGTGTTCGGCGCAAAGGTGGATCGGAAGCCGTCCGAGCCACTGCTCGAGGTTCCGCCGCCGGCGTCCGCTGACGATGTGAACCTCCGTCGCGGGAGTCGCTGCCAGATCTCTGAGCAGGGATCGAATCTCGGGCGTCGGCAGGGCGAGATCGGGGTGCCGCTCGAACTCCCGCAGGGTCCCGTCGTAGTCGAGCACGATCGTGCGCACCCGCGCGCGCGCGAACCTGCGCCGGATCCGCTCTCCGAGTGCCGCGTCGATCGCGGGCGGCCGCCGAGTCCGCCGATCGCGCCGCGAATAGCGCCCGAGCCGCGTCAGGAAAGCCTCGGCCCAGCGCCGGCTGTCGAGCGCCTCGACGCGGCTCGCCATCGTCTCCAGCCGCCTCTGCCGCTCGCGCGCCGGGAGATCGAGCGCTGTCACCAGTTGGTCGACGACACCGTCGACGTTCCACGGGTTGACGAGCAACGCGCCAGGGAGCACCTGCGCCGAGCCGGCGAGCTCGGAGAGGAGCAGCGCACCGCGCCAGCGGCTCGAAAGCCCCGGCTCCGACTGGCAGAGCACGAACTCCTGGGCGACGAGATTCATCCCGTCGCGCAGAGCGGTGACCATCATCACGTCCGCGCGACGGTAGAGCGCGACCAGCGCGGGCTTGGAGATGTCGCGATGCATGTACTCGACAGGCGTGACGCCGGGTCGCGCGAACTGGCCGTTGATCCGCGCGATGAGGAGCTCGATCTCGTCTCGCTGCGCCCGGTATTCCGGGCTCTCGAGACGCGAGGGTACGACCACCTGGATCATCGTCGTCGTCCGCGCCCGCTCCGGATCCTGCTCGAGGAAGCGCTCGAAGGCGTGCAGCTTCTGCGGGATTCCCTTCGTGTAGTCGAGCCGCTCGACACCGAGGATGAGCCGCCGCCCCTCGTACTCCCGCTCGAGATCGTCGAGGAGCCGGGCCGTCTCCGGATCGGCGAGCACCTGCTGGAAGCCGGCGACGTCGATCCCGATCGGATCCACGCCGATCCCGATCCGCCGGCCGTCGAGCTCGAGCGAGTCGGGGTCGGAGTCGATTCCGAGTATCCGGAGACAGGACGAGCGGAAGTGCCGCGAGTAGTCGCCCACCTGGAAGCTGACGTAGTCCGCCCCGAGGACGCCTCGAAGGAGCTGCTCGCGCGCGGGAAGCACGCGATACACCTCGGACGACGGGAACGGAATGTGCAGGAAGAACCCGATCGAGAGCCTCGGCGCACGCCGGCGCAACATCGCCGGAACGAGCATCAGGTGGAAGTCGTGCACCCACACCCGGGCGTCCGGCTCGCAGTGCTCGAGGATGACGTCCGCGTAGCGCTCGTTGACCTCCTCGTACCGCGCCCAGGCCTCCGGGGTGATCCGTAGACGACTCTGGAAGTAGTGGAAGAGCGGCCAGAGCGTGTCGTTGCAGACCCGGCCGTAGAAGTCCTCCTCCTCCTCGGCCGTGAGGAACACGGGGAAGAGGAGATCGCGTGCGAGGTGGCGGCTCACCTTCTGCTCGAGCGCTGCCGGGACGACGGCACCCGGCCACCCGACCCACCTCGCGTCGCCGCGCACCGCCCTGAGAGCCTCCGAGAGCCCGCCCACGCTCCGCTCGGCCTCGAAGCGGTCACCGGAGATCGTGAGCCGGACCGGCAGGCGGTTGCTGGCGATGACGAGGGAGTGGTGTCCGGTGTGCCGGGCCAGCTTTCCTCCTTGGGAGCACGTAGTTCGCAGCGCTGCGGAGTGCGGACCAGCCTAGCCTCCGGGAAGTTCCGCGCGAGGGACCTCGTCCTAGCGAGGCTTCGGTCTGCGCATGAATAGGCTACGCATCCGCGAATAGCTTCTCACCATGGCACACGGCCTCGGCATCATCGGCAACTGCTCGTACAGCGCGCTGCTCAAGGAGGGATCCGTCGAGTGGCTGTGCTGGCCGCGCCCCGACTCGAGCTTCGTCTTCGGGCCGATCCTCGATCGCGAGCGCGGGGGTGTCTTCGCGGTCGAAGGCATCGATGCGACAGACGTGCGCCAGGAGTACCTCGAGAACACGAACGTCCTGCGGACGATCTTCCGGTGCGCCGGAGGCGAGTTCGAGCTCATCGACTTCGCGCCGCGCTTTCAGCTCTACGACCGCTACTTCAAGCCGCAGATGCTGGTGCGGATCCTGCGGCCGGTCTCCGGGGAGCCGCGCGCACGGGTTCGCTGTCACCCCGTCTACGAGTACGGCCTCATCGAGACGCGGTTCTGGCGCGGCTCGAACCACATCGAGTTCACGGGCTTTCCGACGCCCGTCAGGCTGACGTCGAACGTCCCGCTCACGTACGTCGAGGACCAGCGCCCGTTCCTCCTCGAACAGGACCGGCACATCGTCCTCACGTGGGGCGAGCCGCTCGAGGCCGGTCTCGAGGACACGGCGGAGCGATTCCTCGAGCGGACGATCGACTACTGGCGCCGCTGGGTGAAGGGCACGCGCGTTCCGCGCGACTACCAGGGTGAGGTCGTCCGCTCGGCGCTCGCGCTCAAGCTCCATCAGTACGAGGACACGGGCGCGCTCCTCGCGGCGACGACGACGAGCCTCCCCGAGCATCCCGGATCGGGCCGCAACTGGGACTACCGCTTCTGCTGGCTCCGCGACGCGTACTTCACGCTGAACGCGCTCGAGCGGCTCGGGCACTCTGAGGAGATGGAGCTCTTCCTCGAGTACCTGAGGAACATCTGCGAGGAGCGTGGAGGCGTGCTCCAGCCCGCGTACCGCATCAACGGCGACTCCCACGCGGAGGAAAGGGAGCTCGAGCACCTCGCGGGGTACAAGGGCGACGGACCGGTGCGGGTCGGCAACCAGGCCTTCGAGCACGTGCAGAACGACGTCTACGGCGAGATGGTGCTCGCGGTCAGCCGGTTGTTCCTCGACACGCGCTTCACTGGCGAGATCCCGCCGCAGACGGCGGTCGAGCTGATGCGTCAGCTCGTGGACCAGATCGACGCGCGCTTGGACGAGCCGGACGCTGGGCTGTGGGAGTTCCGCGGGAAGACCCGCCTCCACAGCTTCTCGGTGCTGATGCACTGGGCGGGCGCACGGAGAGCCGTCGAGGTGGCCGAGGCGCTCGGCGCCGCCGAGCTCGCTGCTCACGCACGTGGCGTTGAGCAGCGCGCGGCGGAGCTCCTCGAGACGAGGTGCTGGAGCGACGACGTCCAGGCGCTCACGCAGGTCGCCGGCGAGCCGCAGCTCGACGCCGCGCTGCTCCTGGCCGTGCACCTGGGCTACCTCGCCTCCGACGACCCGCGAGCCGCATCTCACGTCGACGCGATTCGCGAGGGTCTGTCGGTGGACGGCGGTCTCCTCCGCAGATACACGGCCAGAGACGACTTCGGCCACATGGAAGCGGCGTTCACCGTCTGCACGTTCTGGCTCGTGGAGGCCCTTGCGCTCATCGGGCGAACGGACGAGGCGCGCGAGCTCTTCGACAGGCTGCTGTCGCTCGACAACGGCCTCGGGCTCTACTCGGAGGACATCCTCCCGGACACGCTGGAGCAGAGCGGCAACTTCCCGCAGACGTACAGCCACGTCGGGCTCATCAACGCCGCATTCCGGCTCTCCCGACGGTGGGACTGAGAGCCCCCTTTCGCAGCGACCATGTCGGGAGATCATCATGAAAGAGGTCTAATGCGCGCGGCACGGATACTCGAGCTTGGCCGGCCACCGGAGCCAGTCGAGATCGAAGGCGACGGCGAGGTCGAGATCCTCGCGGTCGCGCTCAACCCGATCGATCTCGCCGTCGGCTCTGGGCGTTTTCCCGGGGGGCATCCGGAGCTGCCGTACACCCCAGGCTGTGAAGCCGTCGGGCTCCTCGACGGCAAGCGGATGTACCTGTTCGGTGAGGGCTTCGGTGTCCGACTGAACGGGTTCCTCGCCGAGCGCGTGGATTTTCCGGAAGAGGCGGCCCTTCCGGTGCCCGACGGCATCGACGACGCCCTCGCGGCGGTGTGCGGCATCGCCGGCATCGCGGGGTGGGTGCCCGTCGCACGTCGGGCACCGGTCGAGCCCGAAGACCGAGTGCTCGTCCTCGGCGCGACCGGGACCGTCGGATCGGTCGCGGTCCAGGCGGCGCGCCTCCTCGGTGCAGAGCGAATCGTGGCCGCGGGCCGGAATGCCGCCAAGCTCGAGCGAACGCTCGAGCTCGGCGCCGACGCGACCGTCGTGCTCGACGGCGACGGCCTCACGGAGAGGTTCCGCGAGGCGTGCGGAGGCGACGGCCCCACACTCGTGGTGGACCCACTCTGGGGTGAGCCGATTCGGGCCGCGGTCGACGCAGCCGCGCGAGGTGCGCGGATCGTCCAGCTCGGGCAGTCGGCCGGGCCGGAGGCGACGCTCACCTCCGGTTCCGTGCGGCTCAAGGGTCTTTCGATCCTCGGGCATTCGAACTTCGTGCTCCCGGTCGCGGAGCTTCGCCGGGCGTACGTCGAGGTCGTCGAGCACGTTGCAGCCGGAAGAATCACGATCGACTTCGAGACGTATCCGCTCGCCGACGTGGCAACCGCCTGGGCAGCTCAGGCCGCAGGTGGGAAGGCCGTCGTCCGCCTCTGAACATCGAAAGGGGCGAGAAGCTCGAGCTCGCAGTCGACGTCGAATGCCTGCACCTCGTCGACCCGGAGAGCGCCATCGGCGTCGACGCCGAGTGGCCCCTTACGGGTGATCGTGATTAGCTGGACCGTTCGAAACGATCAGTGGCTCAGGTGACTCCGACGGAGTAGGGCCTTCCACGAGCTCGTTCTCACAGGAGTACGCCTTCGCGCGTTCTCCTCCTGATGACCGCTCCCGTCAAACACATCTGGGCCGCACTCCTCGTCGTCTACGTCGTGTGGGGCTCGACGTACTTCGGGATCAAGATCGCCGTCGAGACGATGCCGCCGCTGCTCGCGGCGGGAAGTCGCTTCCTCACGGCCGGAGCGCTGCTGGCCCTGATCCTCGCGGTCCGCGGGACGAGCCTGCGCATCAGCCGGCGGGAGCTGGGCGCGAGCGCGATCGCGGGCGGACTCCTGCTCGGCCTCGGCGTCGGGCTCGTGCACGTCGCGGAGACGCGGATCGACTCGAGCGTCGCGGCGATGATCGCCGGAACGGTTCCGCTGCAGATCATCGCGATGCGGCTTGCAGTCGGCGAAAGTCCTGCTCGAGCGACGCGCCTGAGCACGCTTGCCGGTCTGCTCGGACTCGGGCTCGTCGTCGCGCCCGGTCTCGGCGCCGGCTCGACTGCGGTCGGCCTCGCCGTGATGGTCAGCGCGACGATGTTCTGGTCGACGGGGTCGTTCCTCTCGAGGCGGCTCTCTCTCCCGCGCGACCCCTTCGTCGCGACCTCGTACGAGATGGCGTTCGGGGGTGCGTACCTTGCCATCGCATCCCTGGCGTTCGGCGAGTGGAGCGAGCTGAGCGGAGCAACGTTTGCGCTCGACTCGGTCCTGGCGTGGGTCTACCTCGTCGTCATGGGCTCGCTGATCGGTTTCACGGCGTACGCCTGGCTCCTGCGCGTTGCGCCGATCTCACTCGTCGTGACGCACCAGTACGTGAACCCGCTCGTCGCGATCGCACTCGGGATGCTCTTCCTCGGCGAGCGCCCCAGCCCGTGGTCGCTCGCGGGCGCGCTTGTCGTCGTGGGCGCCGTGTACGTCGCGATCCGCTCCGAGCTCTTGGCAGCGGAACCGCAGGCCTCGAGACCTCAGCGGGCGCCGGGCGCGACGACCGGGAGCTTCGAACGCTTCGCCGCAGTCGTCAGGCGACGTCGTAGCAGACGAGGGGCGCCTACGACTCGACCTGCGAGCGCCGCGCGGCGAGGAACTCGAGCAGGTCCGAACGCGTGAGGATGCCCGTCGGGCGGCCTCCGCTCGCGACGACGACGGCGCCGCTTCCGCCCGAGAGCCCCTCGTAGACCTCGTTCACGGAAGCGTCGGCGTCGACGGCCCGAAGCGGCGGCTGCATGGCGACGGCGACGTCTTCGTTCAGCGCGTCTGCGTTGCGGAAAACGCGCTCGAGGAGCTCGCGCTCCTGCAGGGAGCCGATGACATCCGCAAGCGAGTCGACAGGCTCGGCGCGCACGACCGGCAGCTGCGAGATCCCGTAGCGCTGCATCACGTCGATCGCCGCGCCGACCTTCTCGTGGGAGCCGATGGTGACGAGGTCGGGAACCTCGTGGCCGACACGCCGGAAGCGGAGCACCTCCTCGACTGCCGGTGGCGGCGTCGTCCGCTCGAGGAAGCCGTACTGGATCATCCAGTTGTCGTCGTAGAACTTCGAGAGGTACGAGCGCCCGGAGTCCGGAAACATCATGAGGACGCGAGCCTCCGGCCCTAGCTTCCTGGCGACCTGGATTCCGGCCCACGCCGTGGATCCGGTGGAGCCGCCCACGAGGAGCCCCTCCTCTCGCGCGAGCCGTCGCGCGGTGAGGAAGGAATCGCGGTCGGACACTCGCACCCAATCGTCGACGACCTCGGGATCCAGCGTGTCCGGCCAGCACTCCTTGCCGATCCCCTCGACGAGGTACGGCCCCTCCGGATGCTCGTCGTCCGCGGTGAAGATCGAGCCCTCGGGATCGACGGCGACGATTCGCACCTCGGGCTTCCGCTCCTTGAAGTAACGGCCGACGCCCGTGATCGTTCCGCCTGTCCCGACGGAGATGACGACGGCGTCCAGCTCGCCGCCGGTCTGCTCCCAGAGCTCGGGCCCGGTCGTCGCGTAGTGCGCCTCGGGGTTCGAAGGATTCGAGTACTGGTCGGGCTTGAAGCCGCCCGGAATCTCCTCCGCGAGCCGGTCCGAGACGGAGTAGTAGCTCTCGGGCGAGTGGGGATCGACGGCAGTCGGCGTAATCACGACCTCGGCACCGTATGCGCGAAGCATCGAGATCTTCTCCTGGCTCATCTTGTCGGGCATGACGAAGATGCAGCGATAGCCGCGAAGCGCGGCCGCCATGGCGAGGCCGGCACCGGTATTGCCCGAAGTGGGCTCGACGATCGTTCCCCCCGGCTTGAGCAGGCCGTCCCGCTCGGCCGCCTCGATCATGGCGAGCCCGATGCGGTCCTTCACCGAGCCGCCCGGGTTCAGGTACTCGAGCTTGGCGAGGAGCTCGCCAGGGACTTCACGGCTCAGTCGCTCGAGCCGGACGATGGGCGTGTGCCCGACGAGCTCGAGAACCGTTGGATACTCGCGGCCGGACATCGGCCGCGAAAGCCTACTTCGCCGTGCGGTGTCAGACACAGATTCGTGTCAAGACCCAGCTGCAACGGTTTCGTGTCGAATGAACAACAGCCAGTCTGAGCGTCCGCCTCAGCGCACGGGCACCCGGGCGCGGCAATTTCGGACCGTCCTGGAAAGCGGGCCGATGTCTCCGAGCGGGCCGGTGTCTGACACTGCGCGTTCCTAGTGCCTGAAGTGCCGCCGGTGGGTGAAGACCATCGCCGCGCCCGCGGCTGACACCGCCTCGATCACCTCGGCATCACGCTTCGATCCGCCCGGCTGGGCGAGCGCAGCGACGCCCGCGTCGAGCGCAAGCTGCGGGCCGTCGGCGAACGGGAAGAACGCATCGGAGGCGAGCACGGCCCCTTGGAGCTCGTGACCGAGCGCCCGCGCCTTCTCGAGCGCGATCCGAACCGCGTCCACGCGGCTCATCTGCCCCGCTCCGATTCCGATCGTCTGCCCGCCACGCGCGAGCACGATCGCGTTCGAGGTCACGTGCTTCACCACACGCCAGGCGAAGAGCAGATCGTCCCACTGCGTCTCCGAGACCTCGCCGCAGACGACCTCCATGCCGTCGCGCGTCGCGATCTCCCAGTCGCCGTCCTGGACGAGGAGTCCACCGTGGACGCGCCGGTAGTCGAGTTCGGCCTCCTTTGGCGCCCGGCGCTCGGCTTCGCTCAAGATCCGCACCGATGCCTTCCGCGCGAGCGCGTCGAGCGCCTGCTCGTCGTAGCCGGGCGCGAACAAGACTTCGACGAACTGCGCGGCAAGGTCGTCGCCGAGCATCCCACCCACCGCCCGATTGAGCACGACGACACCGCCGTAGGCGGAGAGAGGATCCGCCGCGAGCGCGCGCGTGTAGGCCTCCTGGACCGTCTCTCCGACGGCGACTCCGCACGGGTTTGCGTGCTTGATGATGACGCAGGCGGGCTCGTCGAACTCACGGGCCAGGAGACGGGCCGCCGAGAGGTCGTTCAGGTTGTTGAACGAGAGCGGCATTCCGCGAAGCTGCTCGACGCGCGAGAGGAGGTGTGTGCGCCGGCCGCGCTCCGCGTAGTACGCCGCTCGCTGATGCGGGTTCTCGCCGTAGGCGAGATCGAGGGCCTTGTCGAAGGCGAGCGCGATCGTTTCCGGGAACTCGTCGTTCTGCTGAAACCACCCCGCGATCGCGGCGTCGTATGCGGCCGTCGTCGCGAACGCGACGCCCGCCAGCCGCCAGCGCGTGTCGAGAGTCGTCTCGCCTCCGAGAGCGCGGAGCTCGAGGAGCACGGCGTCGTAGTCCTCCGGTCTCGAAAGAGGCGTTACGAACGAGAAGTTCTTGGCCGCCGCGCGCAGCATCGCCGGTCCGCCCACGTCGATCATCTCGATGACCTCGGCGTCCTGAACGTCCAGCCCACCGACGACCTTCTCGAACGGATAGAGGTTGACGCAGACGAGGTCGAAGGTCTCGATGCCGTGCTCCTCGAGCGACGCGACGTCCTCCGCCTCGTCGCGACGGGCGAGGATGCCGGCGTGGACGCGCGGGTGGAGCGTCTTCACGCGGCCGCCGAGCATTTCCGGCGAGGCGGTGACCTCCTCCACGTGCTCCACCGGCAGGCCGATCGCCTCGAGCGCGGCCGCCGTGTTCCCGCTCGCCACGAGCCGCCAGCCGAGCGAGACGAGGCCGCGGGCGAACGTGTCCAGGCCGGACTTGTCCCAGGTGGAGATCAGCGCGCGCACAGTTCCCTCACCACCTCCGGCAGCAGCCGGTGCTCGACCTGCTGGACGCGCGCGCGCAGCGTGTCGACGGTGTCGTCGGGCAGTACGGGGACGCGCTCGGCCGCGATCACCGGTCCCGTATCGATCCCCTCGTCGACGTAGTGAACCGTCGCAGCCGTCTCGTCGACGCCCGCGGCGAGCACGTCCTCGATCGGATGCGCGCCGGGAAACTGGGGCAGCGGCGCCGAGTGCGTATTCACGATCCGGCCGCCGAAGTAGTCGAAGAACGGCTTGCGGAAGAGGTGCATGTACCCCGCGCAGACCACGAGCCGGACGCCGTGCGCCTGCAGCCACTCGGCGAGCGCGACGTCCCTCTCCTCGCGGCTCTCGTAGTCACCCGCCTCGAACACTGCCGTCTCGATGCCGGCGGCGTCCGCCCGCTCGAGCGCGCGCACGCCGGGCTTGTTCGACGCGACCGCGACGATCGGCAGGCCCGCGTCGATCAGCGCCTGCAGGTTCGTCCCCTCGCCGCTGACGAGCACGCCGATCACGCGATCCGCCCGATCACGTGCTCGCCGGGCTCGGCCTCCCGCACGACTGCGCACCAACCGATGCCGAGGTTGAACACGCGGCGTAGCTCTTCCTCCTC
>DATAEF010000057.1:0-2772 GCA_036258155.1 Gaiellaceae bacterium
GCTCGGCGCGCAGCCGAAGGGCGCCCTCGAGCGCCAGCTCGGTCTCTCCGAGAACGGCGCCGGGTAGCCGGCTTCCTCCTGATCAATCCGCGCTCGGGGGACAGCTCCCCGAGCGCGGATGAGCTCGTCGCTGCCGCGGAAGCGCACGGCATCACGACGCACGTCCTGGGTCCGGACGACGACGCCGCCGAGCTCGCACGCGGTTCCGACGCCGACGTGCTCGGGATGGCCGGCGGCGACGGGTCGCTGGCGCAGGTCGCGCAGGTGGCGATCGAACGGGAGCGCCAGTTCGTCTGTGTGCCGTTCGGCACGCGCAACCACTTCGCGCGCGATATCGGGCTCGACCGCGACGACCCGATCGCGGCGCTCGAGGCGTTCGGCGGGCGAGAGCGGCGCATCGATGCGGGCAGGATCGCGGGCGACTTGTTCCTGAACAACGTCAGCCTTGGCCACTACGCGACGCTCGTCCACCGGCGCGAGCACCACCGCCGGCGTAGGGACGCCTTCGCACGGCTGCGCGCGCTGCTGCTGACACTCACCAACCGCGAGCCCCTCGGACTGACGATCGACGGCGATCCGGTCGAGGCGAGCGTCGCGCTCGTCTCGAACAACGACTACAAGCTCGACCTCCTGTCGATCGGCGAACGAGAGCGCCTCGACGAGGGAAAGCTCCATCTCTACCTCGCGACCGGCTGGCGGTTCTCCGAGTGGGAGGAGCGCGCCTGCACGTCGCTGACAATCGACGCGGCGCAGCACCGGATCGAGGCGGCTGTCGACGGCGAGCCCACAGAGTTCGAGACGCCGCTCGAGTTCGCGATCGAGGCGCTGGCGCTACGCGTCCTGCTGCCGGCCGCGCCAGGCTGAGATCACATCGGGGATGTGCGGGAATGCGACGTCGTCCCAGGGGATCTCGTCCGGGTCGAAGAACGCGAACTCGAGAACGTCGTCGTCAGGCGTGGGTACGCCGTCGGCGATCCGCGCGCTCCAGTAGAGATTCATGGTCGAGATCTCTCGCAGCTCGGCCCGGTACCAGTCCATGAAGACGCCGACGAACACGGTGTCGCGCAGGCCGATCCCGGCCTCCTCGCGCAGCTCCCGGTGCAGGGCATCGAGCGGATGCTCGCCCTCTTCGACGAAGCCGCCTGGCAGGTCCAGCTTGGCGGCGGACGGCTCATGCGCACGCCTCGCGAACATCACGCGCCCCTCGTCGTCGACCACGAGGGCGGACGCGGTGGGCTTCGGGTTCGCGTAGTTGACGAACCCGCACTCGAGGCATTCGACGCGGCCCTCTTCGTGCCGGACCGTCGCCGCGCAGAGCGGGCAGCGCCTCCAGGCGTCGAGCTCTCCCACGGATCGCAACAATAGGGCCGTGCACGAGGACGACGAAGGCTCGTGAGACACGTCCCGGCCTCCGTGACCGAGCTGTCGCGGATCGGCCTCCTGGCTGAACTTCCCGGAGAGCAGCTGACGAAGCTCGCCCACCGGATGCGGCGGGAGGAGGTCGGACCCGGGCAGCCGCTCCTGCGTGAAGGCGACGACGGCGACCGGTTCTACGTCGTCCTGAACGGGCTCTTCTCGGTGACCCAGAACGACCGCGGCCTCCGCCGCATCCTCAAGCCGGGCGACTACTTCGGCGAGGTGGCGCTAACGATGGACCTGCCGCGAACCGCATCGGTCTCGCCGATGACGCTTTCGACGGTCGCGAGCTGCGACCGCCAGACGTTCGACGAGTTCATCCGGCCGCTGTTCGCGGAGTAAGAGCTACGGCGTCGTCTTCACGCCGAGCGGAAGCGACCAGAGCTTCACCTTCGCCTGACGCCCCCGCACCTCCATTTCGTCGACGAACACCAGATCCGGCACCGGCTGCTGAAGGAGCTGCACGGTCGCGTCGGAGATGAAGACCGAATGCGGCGTCCCCTTCGTCATGGCCTGGAGGCGGGCGGCCGTGTTCGTGGTGTCGCCGATTGCGGTGTACTCGAGCCGGTTCTCCGAGCCGACGTTGCCGGAGATCACGTCCCCGCTGTTCAGCCCGATCCCCATGTTGAAGCCGCTCGCGATGTTGCGCTCGTCGAGCCACTCGTTGAACCCCGGCAGACGCGTCTCGAGCATCTCGCGGGCGGTCGCGATCGAGCGATCGGCATGGTCGTCCTGCTCGATGGGCGCGCCGAAGACAGCCATGATCCCGTCGCCCTCGTACGACACGATCGTCCCACCGTGCGCGTGGATCGCCTTCGTCATCTGGTCGAGGTAGTGGTTGACAATCTGGATCACCTCGGTGGCCGGCAGCGCCTCCGACACCGACGTAAAGCCGCGGAGGTCGGTGAACATCACGGTCGCCTCCATCGTCACGCCGCCGAGACGGAGGTCGCCGTCGGTGCGCTTCAGCACGTCGTCCACGACCGCGGCCGGCACGAACCGGGCGAAGACGTCCCTGACTCGCTCGCGCTCGAATGCCGCGAGGAGGTAGTGCGCTCCAATTGACCCGACGGATGAGACGAGCAGCGCACCGAACGGGTAGACGAACGAGATGACGAGCCCGGCGTTGAACGCGAGCTGAGTCGCGACGAGGAACGCGACCGCAGCAAGAACCGCCAGCACAAGCGTCCCTCGGAGGGAGAGCCGGATCCCCGTCAGCGCCGGCAGCAGGCCGAGCAGGAGAATGAGCACCACGTTGAGCCAGTCCGGGGCTTTCTGCAGCGGGAGGCCGTCCAGGATCGTCGCGATCGCGTTCGCCTGGATCTCCGGCCCGGGCATCAGGTCGTCGCCGAACGA
>DATAEF010000058.1:0-2321 GCA_036258155.1 Gaiellaceae bacterium
CGCCGGACGAAGCCAAACCCGAAGCCCAGCCCGAGCAGGGGTGAGAACGCCAGCGCAATCAGCACGCCGAAGACGCCGACGGGGCGCCAGCCGTCCAGCCCGCCCCAGCGGATTGCGTCGAGCCCGCCCTCCGCGAGCGCGGCTCCCACGAGGCCTCCGACGAGTGCGTGACCGGAGCTCGAGGGCAGGCCCCGCCACCAGGTGAGCAGGTTCCAGAGCGTTGCGGCGAGGGCCCCGGAGCCGATCACGGCGATCGCTTGCGCGGCAGGAACGGTGACGATCCCGCCGATCGTGTCGGCGACCGCGGTGCCGACCAGCAGCGCGCCGAGCAGGTTGAAGACGGCCGAGATGGTGATCGCCGGCCCGGGCCGGGCGCCGCGGGTCGCGACGAGCGCCGCGATCTCGTTCGCGGCATCGTGAAACCCGTTCGTGAGCGCGAACGCATCCCCCGGAGTGCGAGCCCTCGGAGTTGGGCGTCCGTCTTCGCGACTAGCTCTGTCGGTTCATCCTCGCGACGAGGAGCACAACGAGGAGCGCAGCGAGGACGGTCACCGTTGCGACGAGAATGGTCATGGCTCGGTCCGTTCCTTCCGGTCGAAGCCGTGCTTTGCGACCGACATCGTCGCGAACATCGCGAACAGCGCGACGACGATCCCGGACGGAATCGTCGTGTTGGTGCCCGAGGCGTCGAAGCTCTTGAAGTCCGGCCCGAACGCAGCCGAGACGGCCACCGCGAGCCAGATCGCGGCAATCGCCACCGACGCCCACATGTCTCGAGCGTCGATCCACGTCCGTCTTCGAACGACGGTGGAGGGCTCGTGCGTGACGGTTGACATATCAGCCTCCTTTGTCGTTTCGAGGCTTGCACCCCGAGAGCGTCCGGTCATCGGCGGAAACCCGGATAGCGCTTGCCTCTGAATACGGAGGGCGGTGTGTCCGCCACCCAGCGAGGCAAACTCGACGGGCTCGTGCCGCTCGTCCCCCCCGGAAGCGGCTTACACCCTCCGCGGAAGCCGCGCCGACCCCGTCCGCCGTGCGAGGTCATCGACCTGCCACGTCAAGTCCGAGTGGACGTCGACGACACCCGGAACACGGCTGACATAGGCGACGGCGAGCTCGGCCTGCGTTCGGTTCTCCATCTCGCCTGCGAGCGACACCTCGCCGCCCTCCACGGAGATCGTGACTCGGTCAAGCGAGATCCAGAGCGTCTGGAGCAGAACGTCCTCGGAGATCTCGCGCAGGATCTCCTCATCGGGCCGATGGAACGCCCTGACGAGATCGGCTCGCGTAACGATGCCGACCAGCTTGTCCTCCAAGACCACGGGCAGCCGATTCACCTGCCGCTCGAGCATCAGTCGTGCCGCCTCGGAAACCGGCCGTCCGGGCTCGATCGTGATCGCCGGGGACGTCATAGCCTCACCCGCAGTGCGCGCGCCGACCTTGGCGAGCGACTCGTCGTCGCCCTCGAAGAGCCAGGAGAGCACTCCGGTCGACGAGCGGGGCGGTCGACCCTCCTCCTTGCGGAGGATGTCCGCCTCGGAGACTACGCCGAGGACCTGCCGGTCGGCGTCGCAGACGGGAACGCCGGAGATCCTGTGCCGGCTCAAGAGGGCGGCAACCTCCTTGAGGGACATCTCTGGTACCACCGTCGCCACGTCACGAGACATCAGATTCTCCACGCGCATCCCGCTCATCTTGGCACGCTGCTGCGTCCCATCTAAGGGAACGGATGGCGCTCGGGGAATCCTGCGAGCGCTCGCGCGATGTCAAGCGTCGAGAGCACGCCGACCGGTCTCCCCGTATGACGCTCGATCACGATCAGGTGCGTGGCCTCGTGCTCGACCATCAGCTTCGCGGCGCGCGCGAGCTCGTCGTTGGTAGCGACTGCCAGGACCGGCGTGGCTGCGATCGACCGCGCCTGCTGCTCGTCGAGGTCTCCAGCCTCAGCTGCGCGGATGAGGTCGGCGTCGGAGACGATGCCCCAGGGGCCGCCGCCGGGAAGCGCTTCCTCCCCGTGGGCGGTGACGAGGATCGCATGCACCCGGTAGGTCGCCATCATCCGCGAGACGGTTCGCAACGAGGCGTCGAGCGAGCAAGAAATCAGGCCCGGGTGCATCGCGTCGATGACGCGGAGCTGCTGGAGAGCCGGGTACAGCTCAGCTGAATCGGCCATCGCTCACCCTCCTCGCGTCGAAGATCGCGGAAAAGGGAAGGACTCCCCTTTGGGAGTCCTTCTCGACCTTCGTGGAGTCAGTATCGCTTTCGTCCACTTCATTGGGAAGGTTTTCGGTGGGTTCTGCCTACTCCTTTCCGTTGAAGTT
>DATAEF010000059.1:0-4432 GCA_036258155.1 Gaiellaceae bacterium
GCCGTGAACCAGAGGAAGTTCGTGAGCACCAGTGGGCCGACCACCGCGAAGGCGAACCCGGCCCACACGAGCGGCTCGAGGTCCCAGTCCTGATCGAGGAGCTGCGGGATCCCGGTGATCACCAGCGGGATGGCGCCAAACACGAGCGCGCCCGCGCTGATCCGCCAGACCGAGTAACGGCGGAGCAGCGGGACGATCGCGACCGAGTAGAAGCCCCAGGTCGCCGCCGCGAGGAAGGCGAGCAGATTTCCGAGCAGGTTCCCCGAGACGCCGGTGGCGGACCCCGCGGCCACGAGTGCAACACCGAAGAACGAGATCGCGGCGGCGACCCAGAAGCGGCGTTGCAGCCGCTCCACGCCGAAGGCGTAGGCAACGATCGCGGTGACGATCGGCAGGCTCCCGAAGATCAGCGCGACCGTCGAGGCATTCGTCAGGTCGATCGCGTACATGAAGCCGATCGAGTTGAGGTAGATCCCGACGAACGCCGCAAAGGCGAGAAACACCGCATGCCGGCGCTGGAATCGTAAGGAGCGCTCCCACCGGTAGGTGATCCCCGAGACAACGAGCGCGGCCGCGCTGAAGCGGAGCGCTGAGTACGCAAGTGGCTGGAACCCGTGCGTGACCGCGTAGCGCGTGACCGTGAAGTTGAATGCCCAGATCGTGACGGTGGCGAGGAGCATCCCTTCGGCAGCGCTGATCCTCCGCACCGTCGCGACCCTACCGATGAGTTCCGCGAACCCCGCAGGTCTTCACTGCAAGCGACCGAGAGGAGAGATCGATGGGCAGGATCATCGTCACCGAGTTCGTCTCGATGGACGGCGTCATGGAGGCGCCGGGCGGCGAGGAGGGCTACAAGCACACCGCGTGGACGTTCGAGTTCCCGGACGAGGGGCAGTACGAGGTCAAGACGAAAGAGACGGACGACGCCGAGGTAATGCTGCTCGGCCGCGTCACCTATGAGGGCTTCGCGGCCGCGTGGCCCGAGCGCGAAGAGTCCGACGACCAGGCGACAGCCGATTTCGCCAAACGGTTCAACTCGATGCCGAAGTACGTGGTCTCCACGACGCTCGAGGAGGCGACCTGGCAGAACACGACGATCCTCCGTAGCCTCGACGACGTTGCGCGCCTCAAGGACGAGATCGAGGGGGACATCCTTGCCCATGGGAGCAACACGCTGGTCCACGGTCTGCTCGGACGAGATCTGGTCGACGTTCTGCGCTTGATGATCTTCCCGGTCATCCTCGGAATCGGAAAGCGCATCTTCCCGGACGACCTCGACGACAAGATCGTGTTCGACCTGACCGACCACCGGCAGTACGGCTCGATCGTCGTCCACGACTACACACGCCAGGGGCGGTAGGTCGGATACTCGTGGCACTAGCCTTGCGCTCGCCGTAAGGTTGACCGGTGAGCGACGTGCGGGCAATGGACGACGCGGGGCCTCCCGCTCCAGTTTTCCTGGCGCTCGTTGGCTCGTACGCGCTCGCCGCGACGCTGTTGCTCATGGGGCTGCTGGGCTTCTTCATCTGGGATGCCCTTGACGACGCGGTCGGCGTCGGGGCGACGATCCTCGGGATTCTCGTCTTTGCAGCGACATATCTGGCGTGGCGGGGAAGCCGTGCCGGACGCGCGTTGATCGGGTTACTCGCCGCCATTGGCGCCGTTGCCGGTGTCATCTACGTCTTCACCGGCCCCACCTCGGCGATTATCGGCTCGCTGGTCGTCGCCGCGCTCGGCGCCGGCACAGTCGCACTGCTCTTCCTGCCCGATGCCTCGAAGCGCTTCTACTCGGCGGCCTGAACGACGGTACGCTCCGGCTCAGTGGAGACCGAGCCGACCAGAGAGGACGTCGACGCGCTCGTGGGGCCGGCGACGCCGCACTTCGCGTACCAGATCCGCGCGCGCGTGCGTGAGCTGATCGAGGGGCTACCCGAGGATCATCCGGTCCGGCAGTACGGCGAGGAGCAGATCGAGCTGCTCGACCGGCTCGGTTATGCGTCCTCGAAGGCTGAGGACGGCCCGCCCGAGCCGCGCACGCGTATCGGCTGGGAGGGGGTTCCGAGCTCGGCGCCTGCAGACAGCCCACTTCCCAGGAGCTCACCTCCAAAGGGATGACGCGGTTCGAGGGAGCCTCGGTGCTGGTCACCGGCGGCTCGCGGGGCATCGGGAAGGCGATCGCGCTCCGCTTCGCCAAGCTCGGCGCTGCGCGGGTCGCGATCGGCTACATGCGCAGCGACACGGCGGCCGAGCAGACGGCCGACGACCTCCGCGGCGTCGGCGCCGAGCCCCTGTTGATCCGGGGAAACGTCACGTCGGAGCGTGTTCTGTCCGAGGTCGAGAGCCACGGGCCCTGGAACGTCGTCGTCCACAACGCTGCGACCGGCGTGATCCGGCCGGCGCTCGAGACCGAGGACAAGCACTGGGACTGGACGCTCAGCGCCAACGCTCGGGCGCTGCTCTCGCTCGCCCGTGTGGCGGCGCCCGCCATGCCGAAGGGCTCCTCGATCATCGGGATCTCCAGCCTCGGGTCGACGCGCGTGATGGAGAACTACGTGCTCGTCGGAACCTCGAAGGCGGCCCTCGAGTCACTCGTCCGTTATCTCGCCGTCGAGCTGGCGCCGCGCGGAATCCGCGTCAACGCAGTGTCCGGCGGCCTCGTCGAGACGGGTGCCCTCGAGCACTTCCCGAACAGGGAAGACATGATCCACGCCGCCCAGAAGCGCACGCCCGCAGGCCGGATGGTGGTTCCTAGCGACATCGCCGGCGCCGTTGTCTTCCTCGCATCCGAGGACGCCGACATGATTCGCGGCCAGACGCTGATCGTCGACGGCGGTTTCTCGCTCCTCGCCTAGCGGTCGCTTTCGCTGAAAGTCTCACGACTTTCAGCGACCGTATGAAGCCGGGCACCGCTTCGCGCCGCGCGGCCCAGGACCTGCTCGTGCATTCCTTC
The DNA here is from genome assembly GCA_036258155.1 of Gaiellaceae bacterium. Lineage (GTDB taxonomy): Bacteria > Actinomycetota > Thermoleophilia > Gaiellales > Gaiellaceae > GMQP-bins7. The sequence continues at coordinate 2,951 of DATAEF010000059.1, forward strand.
TCGAGGAGCCGCAGCGGCGAAACGGGCAACCCGTTCCGCGTCGAAGCATCTAGCGGTCGTAGCGGATTACGAGCCTGGCGATCTCGCCGTCGTACTCGGTCAGGAAGATCTGCCCGGCGGGCACGGCCGGCTCCTTGGCCCAGGCGTACGTCCCGTCTCCGTCGAGCAGGACGATCTCGTCGTCGGGCGGCTGGGCCGCGTAGGCCGCGCCGATCGCCTGCCGGCCGGAAAAGGGGCCGACCGGGATGCCTTCGAAGACCAGCTCAGCGTCCTCGGCGAACGCTGCGACCATCGGGCCGAAGTCGCCCGAACGAACTCCTGCGTTGAACCGCTCGACGTGCTCGTCGAGCAGGCTCACAGTCGCCGCGAGACGGGCTTTGCCCGTCTCGCAACCCTCGCTTCTCCGATGAAGGACTCGCCGAGCGTCTCTTGGCCGCGCGCCGCGAAAGCGGCGCCCGGCTTCATCGGATCGGTGAAAGTCGTGAGACTTTCACCGAAACGGCTCAGACGCGGACCCCGTAGATCGCCTCCACCTTGGACTCCAGGTAGGCGAGGTACGGCTCCACGTCCAAAGGCCCGCCGACGATTCGCTCCAGCATCTCGTCCGGCGTGAAGCGACGGCCCCAGCGGTACATGTGCTCGCCGAGCCACTCGCGCAGGGGCCCGAACTCCCCGGCCTCCATCTGCGAGTCGAGATCCGGCAGCTCCGAGCGCACCTTCTCCCAGATCTGCACGGACGCGATCGTCCCGAGGAGATAGGTCGGGAAATAGCCGAAGGAACCGCCCGACCAGTGGACGTCCTGGAGGACTCCGTTCGCGTCGTCGGGCGGATCGAGCCCGAGGTACTCCTGCATCTTCTCGTTCCACACGCCCGGCAGGTCGCGGAGCTCCACGCGGCCGGCGATGATCTCCTGCTCGAGCTCGTAGCGCAGGATGATGTGCATGCCGTAGGTGACCTCGTCCGCCTCGACGCGGATGAAGCCCGGCTCCACGCGGTTCACGTAACGCCAATACATCTCGTCCGTGACGCCGTTCAGCTGCTCCGGGAAAACCTCGTGGATCCGCGGGAAGAAGTAGCGCCAGAAAGGCCGCGACCGACAGACGAGGTTCTCCCAGAGCCGGCTCTGTGACTCGTGGAGCACCATCGAGTTGAGCTCGACGAGCGGCGTCCGCTCGAGCTCGCGGTCGATGCCGTTCTCGTAGATCCCATGCCCGAACTCGTGCGCCGTGTGGAAGATCGACTCGGCGTCGGCCTCCGAGTAGCGCGTCGTCAGACGGATGTCGTCGACCGAGATCGACGTCGCGAACGGATGGATCGTCGGGTCGAGCCGCCAGGACTCCGACGAGTACCCGAGGCCCTCGAGGATCTCCCGCCCGACCATTTCCTGCTTCTCGACCGGGAAGTGCCCGTGGGCGAAATCGGAGGGCACCGGCTCGGCCGCCTTGACCTCGCGGATCAGCGGGATCACGACCTCCTTGACC
>DATAEF010000060.1:0-31992 GCA_036258155.1 Gaiellaceae bacterium
ATTGCGCCGATCTGCGCCGAGGTCCGGTCCGGTGACGTCGTCATCGTCCACGACCCGCAGCCCGCGGGTCTCATCGACGCACTCGTCGAGCGCGGCGCAAGCGTCGTGTGGCGCTGTCACGTGGGCTGCGACAGCGTGAACGAGTGGACGGAGCGCGCGTGGGCATTTGTGCGCCCTACGTAGAAGGCGCGCACGCTCACGTCTTCTCGCGTGAGCTGTTCGCTCCCATGTGGATCGACCGCACGCGAATGAGAGCCATCCCGCCTTCCATCGATCCGTTCACGCCGAAGAACGCCGAGCTCGAGCCTTCTGAAGTCATCGAGCTACTGGCCGCTGCCGGTCTCCTCACGACGCACAAGCGTCGGCCAAACTCGAGGGTGACCCGGCGGGCCGACGTCGTCCGGGAGGGAGCTCCGCCGAAGACAAGTGTCCCTCTTGTCGTCCAAGTGTCGAGATGGGATCGCATGAAGGACATGGTCGGTGTCCTAGAGGGGTTCGTCGAGTACGTCGACAGTCCGGCACACCTCGTCCTCGCCGGCCCTGCAGTGACGGGCGTCAGCGACGACCCAGAGGGAGAAAATGTCTGGAACGAGACATGCGCAGCGTGGTCCCGGCTTCCCAAAGCAGCCCGTTCTCGAGTCCACCTGGCCGCGATCCCGATGGCCGACCCGGTCGAGAACGCGCTCGTTGTCAATGCTCTCCAGCGCCACGCGAGCGTCGTGGCGCAGAAGAGCCTCGCGGAGGGATTCGGGCTCACGGTCGCGGAGGCGATGTGGAAGTCGCGGCCGGTCGTAGCGAGTGCCGTCGGTGGAATCGTCGACCAGGTCGTGGACGGCGAAACTGGTCTCCTGGTACGAGACCCACACGATCTACGGGCTTTCGGCGCCGCAGTGGAGCGACTCTTGGGCGATCAAGCCGAGGCCACGCGCATCGGGTGGAAGGCTCGCACTCACATCGCCGAGCACTTCCTCGGCGACCGCCATCTGCTCCAGTACGCCGAGCTCTTGACCGACCTTCTCTGAGTCACTCTCTCGAATCGGTTTCTGCTCGTCGGAATCGCCTCCGAGTTTGCTCTGGCCGTCGCGCTCGTGTACGTCCCGGGGCTGAACCGCGCTTTCCATCAGCCGCCGATCCCGATCTGGTGGTAGCTACCTCTCATCGTGTGGGCGCCCGTCGTGTTCTTCGCCGAGGAAGCGCGGAAAGCGATCGTGCGCAAGCGCCGAGCCGCTGGGCTCTCCGCCTCGACCTAACCACGTAGAAGCCCGCACCGACAGTCGTGGGATCCTCGCTTGTCGATCTACCGGCCACGCCGGAGACTGGTGGAGGATTCAAACCAACACGGATTGGAGGGCGTCGGTGAGTGTCGTGCTGTCCCCGCCTCGACCGCCACATCGCCTCCGCTCACCGGACTACGGGTTCGCGGCGATCTGCCGTGCGCGGAGGATCGTGGGGACGCTCGGCGGTCGCTTCTCGCTCGAGCTGGGCATCGACCTCGATCGCGACCCGGACGATGTCGAGCGGTGGGCACTTGCCGCGACGCTCCTCGGCAACCGAATCTCGACAGCCGTCGCCATGCGCACGTACCGCGCATTCGCACGTGCGGGAGTCCGGACGATCGGAGATGCAGGAGGACGCGACCGCGAGGAGCTCCTCTCACTCCTCGACCAAGGCGGCTACGTCCTGTACGGCGAGCCGATGGCGACACGGCTTCTGGCTCTCGCGGAGGTCGTCGCCGATCTGTACGACGAGCGGCTTGCCACGCTCGGCGAGGTGGTGGTGGACCCACACGAGCTCGAGCAGGCCCTCGAGGATCTGCCCGGCTGGGGTCCGGCGACCGTAGGAGCCTTCCTTCGCGAACTGAGAGGCGTGTGGCCGGGTGCCGACCCACCGCTCGACGCGAGCGCGGCCGTTGCGGCACGCCATGTCACGTTGCCGAACGCGTCTCATGCCCTCTCAACGTTGGCCGCGGCCGCCCATCTCGACTTCCGCGATCTCGAGGCAGGGCTCGTGCGACTCTGCCTTTGCCACGATTTCGCCGGGTGTCCGGGCGGTGAGGAGTGTCCCTTCGCTGACTTCGACAGCGATCAGTTCGTCCACTTCTGACACGCGCCGGCAGGTTCGGTCGCGCAAGGAGCTGTACAGGCACGGGCGTACGGCTCCGGGGAAACACGGAGGCTCGTCACATCGCGCGGAGAGACGCTGTCGGTGGGAAGGTTGTGATGGGAGGAATCTCGAGCATCGTCGTATCGGGTAAGGAGATCGTGTTGCTCGCGGTCGCAGGGCTGCTGTCCGTATCCGGCGTCATCGCGATCGGGATCTTGCTGTTCGGTGACTTCGGAGAGACCGAGGGTCGTATCCTCGCCACGACGGGTCTGCTTGCCGCATACGGCCTCTTGGCGCTTCCCGCTGCAATGCTCGTGGATCGGGGCCGCCTGCCCGCCCTCGCAGTCGTTGTGCTCGCCTTGGCAATGGCGGGTGCCTCGCTCGCTGTCTCGGCGATCTGGACGAGTGGACCGTCGGACGCGCACGGAAAGGCTGTCGGTACGTTGACCGCGTTCTTGGTCGCCTCAGCCCAGGTCGCCGCGCTTGTCCTCCGCCGTCCGGAGCGTGACCGCACCGTGATCCGGTGGCTCTTCGTCATATCCTCTGTTCTCGCAGTCACGGTCGCGGCGATGTTTAGCCTCATGCTGTGGGCGGAGTTCGACTCGGAGCGGTACGGCAGGGTGCTCGGCGCGCTGGTCGTGCTCGACCTCGTCGCGGTCGCTTTGCAGCCGACGCTGTCCCGCGCTCGACCCAAAGCTACCGCGATTCCGCTGCAGCTTCTGCTCGAGTCGGATGAGGTTCGGGACATCGAAGTTCTGGCGCCGGACCTCGCAGCTGCAGCGGCCAAGGCGATCCGCCAGGTCGAGCGCGAAGGGCACCACGTGGTACGCCTCGAGGTCGCCGACGTGCGCGGACGGTCACGCGACAACTGACCCCGCTGGAGCGTTAGCCGAGCTCGGAGATCGCCGGCGCCACGTCCAACGTCGACAGGATCCCGGCGGGGTGCTCGAAGGTGTCCGACAGAACACGAGATGTGTGACGCCGTTCGTCTTCATTAGCTCGGCGGCGTGGTCGAGCGTGTCGTGTCGTCCACTGTCACGACGGGCATCCGGCGATGCCGACAGCGGCCCGAGCACTCAGCGCTCCGTGTGCGCGCTCCTGGTGGGCTTCACTGTCATGCTCGCACTCGACAACGCTGTCGGCACGTAGCTACGAGGAAGTACTAGGCCGGGGCCGCTCCGTAGAGCGGCCCCGGGTGCCTCCCAGCTGCCTACGTCTTGGCCGCGATCGCAACCTTGCGAGGCTTCGGGACATCCACCTTCGGTGCGTGAACGATCAGTACGCCCTTGGTGAACTCGGCCCCGATGCTCGTCGTATCCACATCGAGCGGGAGCGTGAAGCGGCGTTCGAACGTCATCTCGAGGCGCTCGTGGAGACGGTACTGCTTGTCCTGCTTGTCCTTCTCGTCCTTCGTCTCCAGCTGCTCGCCCTTCACGACGAGTGTGTGATTGCTCACCTGGACCGAGAGCTCCTTCTCCTCGAAGCCCGGTACCTCGAGCTCGAACGTGAACTCCTTGGCGGTCTCGTACACATCCGCCGCTGGAATCGCGGTGGGAGCGATCCCGACCTCGTCGAGCATCCTGCGCATGCGGCGATCGAATGCCTCGATCTCCGGGAAGGGACTCCATCGCACAATGGTCATGGGTCACCTCCTTCCTGGTACCTCAGCCTGACGGGCGAGACACCGATGCGCATCGGGCGCTTTGCGCACGAACGGCGCGGGAAACTACGCACGCCTGCGTGCGGTCCGTAGGCCAGGACGGCGGACGTGGAGCTGCGGCCTTCCCGCAAAAGACTCCGGGCTGACGCCGATGGCCCGGCCCACCAGCAGGCCCAGACTTCGGCCATGGGTCTTTGCGTCGACGAGCTGTCTCGCGAGCTCCGCCCTCCGCTGACGGCGGAGGCGGCTCTCGTCGAGGCGGATCGCTGTCTCGAGTGCGGCGCGCATGCGCCCGCGCCGTGCGTCGTCGGCTGCCCGGCGGACGTCGACGTCCCGGGGTTCGTCGCGGCCATCGCCGCGGACGATCCCGCGACGGCCGCACGGATCATCTTCGCCGAGAACGTCCTCGGCGGGACCTGCGCGCGCGTCTGCCCGGTCGAGGTGCTCTGCCAGCAGGATTGCGTCCTGATCCACGAGGGACGGCCGCCGATCGAGATCGGCGCGCTCCAGCGCTACGCGACCGAGTGGGCATACGCGAACGGCGCGCAGCTGCGTCCGACGGCCGACGCGAACGGCAGGCGCGTCGCCGTCGTGGGCGCCGGCCCGGCAGGGCTCGCTGCGGCCGGAGAGCTCGCCGCGCGAGGCTACGCCGTGACCGTCTACGACGAGCGTGCGGGGGTCGGCGGGCTCGTCCGCTACGCAATCGCGCCGTATCGGCAGACGAACGAGCCGCTGCCCGACGAAGTACGGCTACTCGCCGAGCTCGGAGTGGAGTTCCGCCTCGGCATGCGAGTGGACTCGGAGCGCCTGCAAGAGCTCGTTGCCGAGGTCGACGCGATCGTGCTCGCAGTGGGAATGGGCGCCGACCTCGACGTGACGTACGAGGGCGACCACCTCGACGGAGTCTGGGAATCGCTGCCGTTCATCGAGAGGCTGAAGACCGGAGAGCCGCCGGCCGTCGGTGAGAGGGTCGCCGTCATCGGCGGCGGAAACACTGCGGTCGACGTCGCGGTCGAGGCGAAGCGGCTCGGCGCGGAGGTCTCGCTTCTCCTGTACCGGCGCACGGAGGAGGAGATGCCGGCCTACGAGCACGAGGTGGAGCTCGCCCGGGACGAGGGAGTCGAGATCCGCTTTCTCACCAGCCCTATCGGATTCGTCGGCGAGGACCGCGTCGAAGGCGTTCGCTGCGCCGAGATGCGGCTCGGCGCCCCGGACGAGACAGGCCGCCGCCGGCCCGAGCCCGTTCCGGACAGTGACTTCGTCATCCCCGTCGACACCGTCGTCAAGGCGATCGGCCAGAAACCGCGCGATGAGTTTCGAGGCCTGCTCGAGGCCGTCGGTCAGGACGGGCGCACCCGAGACCCAAAGATCTTTGCCGCTGGAGACGCAGTCAACGGCGGCGCCAGTGTCGTACGGGCCGTGGCGGATGCCAAGCGCGCCGTCACGGCGATCGACGAGGCGCTCCAATGAACGGGATGACCGAGATCCGGTGGCACGCGCGCGCAGGCCAGGGAGCGAAGACGGCTGCCCAGATCCTCGCTCTGGCACTGCTGCGCGCCGGGAGGGGTGTGCAGGCGTTCCCGGAGTACGGGCCTGAGCGCCGCGGGGCGCCGCTGCGCGCATTCACACGCGTCGCCGATCGCCCCATTCGCCGTCACGACTCGGTCACGGACCCCGACGTCGTCGTCGTGCTCGAGCCGTCCCTCGTGCACGAAGCGGGTGTCGCCGACGGGCTGGCACCGGAGGGATTCATCGTCTTCAACGGCGAAGAGACACCACCCGAGCTCGCCGGCGTCGACGTGCGGTGTATTCCGGCCCAGCGGCTCGCGACCACGCTCGGCTCGGCGTTCGTGAACATGGTGATGCTCGGCGCCGTCGCAGCCGAGCTCGGCGAGCCGCCGCTCGCCGACCTGCAAGAGGCGGCGGTGGAGACGCTCGGCCGCAAGGTCGCGGCCGATGACGTCCGCCGCGCTCTGTCGGAGGGGTACGCATGGCTGAACTGAGCACCTGGGAGACGCTGCCCGTCGCGGGCGCCGTGCGACCCGGTGGAGCGCCTCGCACCCTGACCAGTGGCTGGCGGACGGGTGAAAAGCCGGCCGTCGACCTGTCACTGTGCGTGAACTGCCTGCTCTGCTGGCTCTACTGCCCCGACTCCGCGGTGGAGCTCTCCGCAGAGACGTTCACTGGCTTCGACCTCGACTACTGCAAGGGCTGCGGAATCTGCGCAGACGTCTGTCCCGTCGCTGCGATCACGATGGTGCCCGAATGAGTGACATCCGGCTTCTCACCGGAGGCGAGGCCGTGGCACACGCGATGCGCCAGGTCGATCCCGACGTGGTTCCGGTCTATCCGATCACGCCTCAGACGCCGATCATTCAGACCTTCGCGAAGCTCGTCGCGGACGGGCAAGCGAGCACGGAGATCGTCAACGTTGAGTCGGAGCACTCCGCCATGAGCGCTGCGATCGGCGCCGCGCTCGCAGGCGGCCGCACGATGACTGCCACCTCGTCCCAGGGGCTCGCCCTGATGGCCGAGGTCGTCTACATCGCCGCCTCGATGCGCGCGCCGATCGTCATGGCGCTAGGCAACCGCGCGCTCTCGGGGCCGATCAACATCCACTGCGACCACTCGGACTCGATGCTCATCCGGGACTCCGGAGTCGTCCAGCTCTTCGCGGAGAACGCCCAGGAGGCCTACGACCTGATGGTGATGGCACCGCGAATCGCCGAGGATCCGCGCGTCCTGCTGCCGGTGCTCGTGTGCCTCGACGGCTTCACGATCACGCATTCCGCAGAGCCGGTGTCGCTCCTCCCCGATGACGACGTCACTCGCTTCGTCGGCCCCTACAGCGTCCCGAACGCCGTGCTCGATACGACGAGCCCGACGACGCAGGGACCGTTCGCCATGCCCGACTACTACTTCGAGCTGCGTCGCCAGCAGGCGGCCGCGCTCGAGACCGCCCTCGATGTGCTCGAAGAGGTTGCGCTCGACTTCGAGCGGCTGTCAGGGCGTCGGAACGGCGCGTTCGAGTCGTACCGGCTGGAGGACGCGACGCGCGCGCTCGTCGCGCTCGGCTCCACCACCGGGACGATCAAGGACGTCGTCGATGAGCTTCGCGACGAGCACGAGACGGCCGGGCTGCTGAAGCTCGTGTCGTTCCGACCTTTCCCCACCGCGGCCGTCGCAGCCGCGCTCGACGAGTGCGCCCGCGTCGCGGTGCTCGACCGCGCAGACTCGCCGGGGGGCACGCCCCCACTCCACGCCGAGCTCGCCGCTGCGCTCTACGGCAGCGACGTCGAGCTCACCGGACACGTCTACGGCCTCGGGGGCCGCGACCTGCACCCGTCCGACGTGCGGGCGGTCTTCACCGGAACGCCTACTCCCTACCTCGGGCTGCGAGGTGAGCGATGTCTCGCCTGAAGACGATCGTGCGGAACCAGCGCGGCGTGCAGCCGCTGCGCGGCGGGCACTCGCTATGCCAGGGCTGCGGCATCCCGATGGTCGTGCGCACTGTCCTCAGCACGATCCGCCTGCCTGTCGTCGTCGTGAACGCCACGGGCTGCCTCGAGGTCGCGACGACGCGCTTTCCCGGCACCGCGTGGAACGTTCCCTGGCTCCATGTCGCGTTCGAGAACGCGGCCGCTGTCGCAAGTGGCGTCGAGAGCGCCCAGCGAGCGCTACGACGCCGGCACGCACTTCCGGCCGGCCAGGAGGTGGCCGTGGTCGTGTTCGCAGGCGACGGCGGCACCTACGACATCGGACTTCAGGCGCTCTCCGGCGCGCTCGAGCGTGGCCATCGGTTCCTCTTCGTCTGTTACGACAACGAGGCGTACATGAACCCGGGTGTCCAGCGCTCCGGTGCGACACCGTTCGGCGCGAGCACGACCACGAGCCCCGCCGGCCTCGAGAGCTTCGGCAAGGCACAACGGCGCAAGGATATGACGGCAATCGCGATCGCGCACCACGTGCCCTACGTTGCGCAGGCCGCTTCGACGCACTGGCACGACCTAAGCGTCAAGGTCGAGCGCGCCGTCGCCGCGCACGGCCCCGCCTTTCTCAACGTCCTCACGGATTGCCCCGTCGGGTGGGGCCACGAGCCGCAGCTCTCGCGCCGGGTGATCGACGCTGCCGTCGAGACGTGCTTCTGGCCGCTCTACGAGGTCGTCGAGGGTCACTACCGACTGACCTACGAGCCCCAGCACGCGCCCGTCGACGAGTGGCTCTGCTCGCAGCAGCGCTTTGCGCACCTCTTCCGCCCCGAGAACGCGGAGCTCATTCGTCGTATCCAAGAGCAGGTAGACAGCGACTGGGCCGCGCTCGTCGGGCGCTGCGACGGCACCGCGCGGTCGACAGATCCGTAGAAACCCACCCGCGATCACGGGCTTTCGCGGCTGTCCGATAGCGCGCCCGGACGCATGCTCACGTGACACGACGGGGAGGGCCCGATGAACGGCAACGGCAGACGCAGAGTTCTCATCGCCGGGGGCGGCGTGGCCGCTCTCGAAGCCGTGCTCGCCCTGCGGCACCTTGCCGCTGATCGAGTCGCCGTCGAGCTGCTGGCTCCGGAGCCGCACTTCTGGTACAGGCCGCTCTCGGTTGCAGCGCCCTTCGAGCTCGGCGCAGTCACCCGCCTCGAGCTCGACGGGTTGGCGTCCCAGCTCGGCGCAACATTCACGTTGGCAAGCCTCACCGGAATCGACGAGTGGCGCCACGTCGCGCATACGTCGAAGAACACGCAGATCACGTACGACACGCTCCTCGTCGCATGCGGCGCACTGCCGTTTCCCGCGATCGCCGGCGCGCTGACGTTCCGCGGCCCGGCGGACATCGAGGTCGTTCAACACCTGCTCGAGGAAGTCACGCGTGGTAACGTGCACTCGGTCGCATTCGTCATTCCCTGGGGCGCCGTCTGGTCGCTTCCCGCCTACGAGCTGGCGCTGCTCACCGCTACCCATCTGAAGGGGTGGGCCGTGAAGGACGTGGAGCTCACGCTCGTCACGCCCGAAGTCGAACCCCTGCAGCTGTTCGGGCCGGCCGCGAGTGAAGCCGTGCACGCACTGCTGGAGGAGCACGAAGTGAGGCTCCGAGCCGGGGCATGTGCAGGCGAGTTCGCAGACGGACAGCTCGAGCTCATCCCAGAGGGCCGCATCTCCGCGGAACGCGTGGTCGCGCTTCCACGGCTTCAGGCCGCACGGATCGACGGGCTGCCGCAGACTGTGCACGGCTTCATTCCGGTCGACTCGCATTGCCGCGTGCACGGAGTTGCCGACGTGTTCGCCGCGGGTGACATCACGAGCTTCACGGTGAAGCAGGGCGGAATCGCGACGCAACAGGCCGACGCGGCCGCTGAGGCGATAGCTGCAGCGGCCGGCGCGAGCGTCAAGCCCAGGGCCTTCCGGCCGGTGCTGCGCGGCCTGCTGCTGACGGGACGACAGCCGCGGTATCTGCGCCGCGAGCTCAGCGTGCAGCCAGAGCACGAGCCCGTCGCCTCCTACGAGCCGCTGTGGTGGCCTCCAGCAAAGATCGTTGGCCACCACTTGGCACCGTTCCTTGCCTCGCTGGCCGGTGTCGAGGCCTCCGAGACCCACGGCGCTCCTGCCTCCGAAGCGGTCGCCCTCGAAGTGGAGCTCGATGATAAGGCACTGAAAAGAATGAAGTCGAGCCCGCTGACCTCCGACGAGCCGGACGAGCGGGATGGCGGTATCGACGAGCTCATGTCGACACCTCTCGTGGTTGCACCCGAGGACACGCTGGGCGAAGTGGCCGAACGCCTGCTCGCGAGCGGCGCGACGGCGGTCGCCGTGGCGGATTACGGCCGGCTCGTCGGGATCCTGACGACCGGCGACCTCGTCCGCGCCAGCGCAATGCGAGTGCATCCGAGCGAGGGGCGAGTGCGACAGTGGATGACGGCCGAGCCGGTCACGGTCCCAGCGCATTCATCGGTCGTCGGGGCCGCCCTCGTTGCGCGGGAATACGGCATCCGGCACCTGCCGGTCGTCGAAGGAGAGCGCCCGGTCGGGATGCTCTACTTCGACGAGACGCTCCGGGAGGCCGTGCCGATCGGCCTCGGGTTCTGAGTGCGACCGATGACCTCTGCTGCTCAAGCAACGCCTCCCGAGACCTCGAGATCGGGAGCGCATCCGTCTGCTTCGTTCAGCGCGACGCTTCGCGTGCACCTCAGGAACCAGCCGGGATCGTTCGCGGCTCTCGCGACGGCCGTAGCCGGGGCGGGAGGCCTCCTAGGGGCGATCGACCTCGTGCGTGTCGGCCGTGACGAGAAGGTGCGCGACGTGACGGTCCTCGCCAACGACTCCGCGCATCTCGACAGGATCATCGCCGCGGTGTCCCAGGTCGAAGGGCTCGAGGTCGAGCACGTGTCCGACCGAACCTTCCTGTTACACCTCGGAGGCAAGCTCGAGGTCACGCCGCGCACACCACTCAAAACTCGGGACGATCTGTCGATGGCGTACACCCCCGGCGTCGCGCGAGTCTCGATCGCAATCGCCGAGGACCCTGCGAAGGTCTGGGCCCTCACGATCAAGCAGAACACGGTCGCCATCGTTTCCGATGGAACCGCTGTGCTCGGACTCGGCGACATCGGGCCCGAGGCAGCCCTGCCTGTCATGGAGGGCAAGGCGGTGCTCTTCAAGGAGTTCGGCGGCGTCGACGCCTTTCCGATCTGCCTGGCGACCAAGGACGTCGATGAGATCGTGCGCACGGTCGTCGCGCTCTCGCCGGTCTTCGGCGGCATCAACCTCGAGGACATCTCCGCGCCGCGCTGCTTCGAGATAGAGCGCCGGCTGCGTCACGAGCTCGACATCCCCGTCTTCCACGACGATCAGCACGGGACCGCGATCGTCGTGCTCGCGGCCCTGCTGAACGCACTCCGAGTCGTCGGCAAGCGGCTCGAGGACGTGCGCATCGTCGTCACCGGGGTGGGCGCCGCAGGCGCGGCGACGACGCGGACACTCCTCGCCTCCGGGGCGCAGGACGTGGTTGGTTGCGACCGCGAGGGGACGATCTACCGTGGACGCCCAGCGCTGATGCCGGAGAAAGCCGCCTACGCCGAGATCACGAATCCGCGTGGTCTGCGGTGCTCGGCCGACGAGGCGCTCGAGGGGGCAGACGTGTACATCGGGCTCTCGGCGCCCGACGCGGTGAGCTGCGATGCCATTCGCCAAATGGCCGACCGGGCCATCGTGTTTGCCATGGCGAACCCCACGCCCGAGGTGGTCCCCGAAGAGATCGAAGACGCTGTGGAGGTCATCGCAACCGGTCGCTCCGACTACCCGAATCAGATAAACAACGTCCTCGCGTTCCCGGGGGTGTTTCGCGGTGTGCTCGACGTGAGGGCGCGCGAGATCACGCCGGAGATGGAGTCCGCCGCCGCACAGGCGCTCGCGGCCATCGTGAAGCCCCAGGAGCTCGCGGCCGACTACATCGTCCCGAGCGTCTTCAACCGAGACGTTGCTCCGGCCGTCGCTTCTGCAGTCGCCGCGGCCGCGGAGCGCACAGGGGTGGCGCGCAGGTCACGTCGCCAGCACCACGACGACCCGGCCGAGCTCCCGCGCGCATAGCGCGTCGTAACGCCGGCCTACGGCTTTGGAGAGGGGCGCCTACTGTCCCACCACGACTCAAGCGTCGTCCGCAAGAAGCGTCTGGGCCGACCGGGGTTCGCCCTTTCGCAGATACACGAACCAGTAAATCGCGCCGACCATCACCGCGCCTCCCACGATGTTGCCGATCGTCACGGGGACGAGGTTCGCGCCGACGAATCGCTCCCATGTCAAGCCAGAGAGGTCGGGAACAGACTCTCCCTGAGCGGACACGAACGCTTCGTCGCCCTTGATGAGCAACCCCATCGGGATGAAGAACATGTTCGCGACACAGTGCTCGAAGCCGGCCGCGACGAACGCCGCGATGGGCGGGACGATCGCGAGGATCTTGTCCGTCGTCGTTCGCGCGCTGTAGCAGAGCCACACGGCGAGACAGACGAGGCCGTTGCAGAGCACGCCGAGCGCGATCGCCTGGACGAAGCCCAGATCCGTCTTCGCCGCCGCGATCGAGAGTGCCTGCACGCCGACCGCGCCGCCGCCGAACTCGTACTGCTTCCCGACGAAGAGGATCCCGGCGGTCGCGAGCGCGCCCACGAAATTTCCGAGGTAGACGATCGTCCAGTTGCGCGCAACCTGGATGGTCCGCACTCGTCTGTCGGCCCATGCCATCACGATCAGGTTGTTGCCGGTGAAGAGCTCGGCGCCGGCAACGATGACGAGGATCAGGCCCAGCGAGAACGCGAGTCCACCGAGGAGGCGCAGAACTCCGAACGGGACGTCGGCACCACCCGCTGTCACCGTCGTGGCGAAGATCGCGCCGAGCGCGATGAAGGCGCCGGCGAGCACGGAGAGCGCGAACGTGTTCGCAGTCGACGTGGTTGCCTTGACGACGCCTACCTGCTCCGCTTTGCGCGCCATCTCGAGCGGCGGGAGAGCATCGAGGCCGGCGGGGGTGAAGACCCGTTCGGGCACGGTGCGTCATTGGTACCTGCGTCACCGGACGGGGACCGGCAGTGTCTGCCAGCCCTGCGAGAGTGGACGCCGTGGCCGAAGTGATTCGCGCCGCGGGAAGCCTCGAGCACACGGCCGGGCACGCTGCGGTCTCCGACGTCCCGCGAGCTGCTCCTGGTGCCCGCGTCAGCGCGGTACGGGCATTGCTCACGGGCCGGTCGTTCGTCAGCGTAACCGAGGTTGTGCTACTCGATAGCGAGCGCTTCGTCGGGCTCGTTCCAATTGAGCGCCTGCTCGCCTCGGCCGACGAGACCCCGCTTCGCGAGCTCGCGGAGGAACCGGCGCCGGTCCCGCCCGGCGCCGATCTCGAGGTAGCCGCTCGCGAGATTGCCCAGTCCGGCGGGCGCAGCGTCGCCGTCGTCGACGCCGAGGGTCGTTTCCACGGGCTCGTCCCGCCAGATCGACTCCTGCAGGTCCTGGAGCAGGAGCACGAAGAGGACCTGGCACGCCTCGGCGGCTTCCTGAGCGGAGCGTCGGCCGCGCGGACCGCGTCGTTGGAGGCGGTCGCGTGGCGGCTGTGGCATCGGCTGCCGTGGCTCGGCCTCGGCCTGCTCGGGGCGATGGCCTCTGCCATGATCGTCGGAGCGTTCGAGGACGAGCTCCAGGAGCAGATCCTGCTCGCGCTGTTCATTCCCGCGGTCGTCTACATGGCCGACGCGGTAGGCACGCAGACCGAGACCCTCATCATCCGCGGGATGGCGCTAGGAGTTCCGATCCGCGTGGTGTTCGTGCGCGAGCTCACGACAGGGCTCGTGATCGGCGCCCTGCTCGGCGCGCTGTTCTTCCCGTTCGCGTTCGCGGTCTGGGGTGACGCGGCCGTAGCAGCGGCGGTCGCCATCTCGTTGGGGATCAGCTGCTCGGTTGCAACTCTCGTCGCAATGGCGCTGCCCTACGGGCTGCACCGGCTCGGGCGCGATCCGGCGTTCGGCTCCGGGCCGCTGGCCACCGTCATCCAGGATCTGCTCTCGATCGTCGCCTACTTCGCGGTCGCCAGCCTGCTCGTCACTTGATTCAGCTACGTCAGCGTCGCGGCGAGGGCGCCGATCGAGTACGCGACAGCGGCGGCCAGGGCGCCCACGAAGAGCATCTCGAGCCCGCTCCGCACCCAGCCGAGGCGGGTGATGTACGCCCGCGAGGCTCCAACCGCGAACAGCGTCAAAAGAGTCAATGCGATGGCGACGGGAAAGCGCATGTCGTCAGGGAGCGGGACGAGGTAGGCGACGAGCGGGACCAAGCCTGCCGTGACGAAGCCGAGCACCGTCGCCGCGCCGTGGCGCGCCGCTTCGCGACCAGTGGAGCGCTCTTCGGCGTTGGCGTACGAACGGCGGGCGAGGTAGTTGCTCGCCCCCATCGAGAAGCCGTCCGCGAGGAGATTCGCGAAGCCGAGAATGAGGATGATCCGCTCGGAGAGCTCGGCACCTACGACGCCGGTCACAACCGCGAACGTCGTGATGATCCCGTCGTTCGCCCCGTAGACGAGATCGGGAAGGTAGTGGCCGATCATTCCAGGATGCCTCGACAGAGTCCGGTGTCGCATCATGCGCGCGCCCCTTCGAGCGTCCAGCCCAGGCTCCTGAACAGGGCCTTGCCGACCTCAACGCACAGAAACGGTACGACGGCGAGCACGACGACAAGACCGAGCTCGGCGACGCCAAGGGGCTCGGTGCCGAGCGGCTCGTTCAAGGCCGGCACGTACACGGCGACGAGCACGACGGCGGCGGAGAGGACGACGCTCCCGATCAGATAGAGGTTGCGAGGTGCCTCCCAGGCAGGGAGGACGGGCGAACGCACCGAGAAGACGAGCGCGAGCTCCGCGAATGCGACCGTCACGAAGGCCATGGTGCGGGCCTCGTCGTCCCCGATCGAGCGGCCGACGAGGAATGCTGCGAGCGCGGCGAGTCCGACGAGGATGCCGAGCGCGGCAAGCGCTCCCCAGGCGCGCGACGGAAACAGCCGGTCTCCACGCTCGGGCGACCGGCGCATCGTGTCCGGCGCCGCGGGGTCCCGTGTGAGCGCAATGGCAGGCAAGCCGTCCGTGAGGACGTTGACGAGAAGCACCTGCACGACCGTCATCGGCACGCCGAGACCGGCCGGAATCGCAACGGCGAAGAGAGCCACCTCGCCCAGATTCGCGGAGAGCAAGAACGCCACGAACTTGCGGATGTTGTCAGCGATGGCGCGCCCTTCCCGGATCGCGGCGACGATCGTGGCGAAGTCGTCGTCCGTGAGGACGAGGTCGGCGGCCTCGCGGGCGACCTCGGTGCCACCTCGCCCCATCGCTACCCCGACATCCGCCCGCCGGAGAGCCGGCGCGTCGTTCACGCCGTCCCCCGTGACCGCGACGACTTCCCGCTCGGCCTGCAACGACTCGACGAGGCGCAGCTTCTCCGCGGGCGTGAAACGTGCATGAATCGCCTCCTCCGGGAGGTCGAGCGCGCGGCCGATCGCCAGGGCCGTGAGTGGGTGGTCGCCCGTCACCATCTCGACGCGCACGCCCGCCGCGCGCGCCTCGGCGATCGCGTCGGGCGCGGACTTCCTCACCGGATCGTGCAGCCCGACGAGTCCGAGGAAAGAGAGGTCCCGCTCGACCGCGTCGTCGTCGAGAGACGTGTCCGGGAGCGCCCGCTCGGCGACTCCGAGGACCTTCAGTCCTCGAGAGGCCCAGTCCTCGGCAACAGCTTCGACCGAGGCTGCTTCGTCGGCGTCCAGTGCAGAGCGCTCGAGAACGACCTCGAGTGCTCCTTTCACGTACACACGAGGTCCGCCGACGTCCTCGTACACGAGGGTCATGCGCTTGCGCAGCGCATCGAAGGGCAGTTCGCGCACGAGACGCCGTCCCTCGAGCAACACCGCGCGCGTGAGGCCACGCTCGTGCGCCGCGAGCGCGACCGCGACGTCGACCGGATCGCCTGCCCCCCTCATTTCTCCGTCCTCATCGAGCAGGCGAGCGGTCGAGGCCAGCGCCGCTGCGGCGAGAAGCTCTCGCTCGTCTCGTCCGCTCGCGGGCGACGCGCCGGCCAGGCGAAGCCGATTCTCGGTGAGCGTGCCCGTCTTGTCGGAGGCGATCACCGTCGTGCTCCCGAGCGTCTCGACCGCGGTCAACCGGCGAACGATCGCACCCCGCGCGGCCATCTCGCGAGCGCCCAGCGCGAGGGCGATGGTGACCGTCGCCGCCAGACCCTCCGGCACCGCGGCGACAGCCACGGAAACCCCTACGAGGAATGCCTCTTCGAGTGAGGAGCCGCGGGCGAGCATCGCCCCACCGAGGGCAACCGTCACGACGACGCCGAAGGCGACCATCAGGCGGGTGAGCGCCCCCACCCGCCTCTGCAACGGCGTGGGCGGAGGCTTCGCCTGTTCCGTGAGACCCGCGATCTGGCCAAACTCCGTCGCGGGCCCGGTGGCCGTGACCAGAGCGCGCCCGCGTCCGCGCGTCACCGCCGAGCCCGCGTAGACCATCGAGGAGCGCTCGGAAAGTGGCGTCTTCTCGTCTACGCGCTCGATCGTCTTGTCGACAGGCACGGACTCGCCGGTCAGGGTCGACTCGTCGACAGCGAGCCCGGCAGCCGCGACGAGCCGTGCGTCCGCCGGCACCCGTTCGCCCTCGCGGAGAGCGATGAGGTCACCTGGAACGAGCTCTTCCACGCCGACCTCGCGCTCACGACCCCCGCGGATGACGATCGCGCGCCGCTCGAGGACGTCGCGGAGCGCAAGCACAGCGCTCTCGGCCCTCGCTTCCTGGACGAAGCCGAGGAGCGCGTTCAGGAGCACGATCGCCGCGATCGCCGCCGCCTCGATCCGCTCGCCGATCAGCGCGGAGACGACGGAGGCACCGATCAAGAGCCCCACGAGCGGATCGGCGAACTGGCGAACCGCTATCACACCGAAGGCCGGCCGGTGGGGGCGCGCTAGCCTGTTCGGTCCGAACCGAGCGAGGCGCGCCGCTGCATCGGTCTCGCTCAGGCCATGTTGGAGATCGCCGGCGAGCTCAGCTGCGACGCCCTCGGCGGTCAGCGCATGCGGGGCATTCACGTCATCTGCGTTCAGACGAGGCCGGCTCAGTCGGCTCAGTTTGTTCTGCCTAGCTGCGGCGCATGTTGCCTACTGAGGTCGAGTGCGACGACCAGCATCAGCGTCCCCGCCCACCAGTTAACGGGATCGAACGTGAGAGGCTCGCTGTCGCCGACGACGTTCGCGATCAGCCAGACGACGAACCAGATCAGTGTCAACGGATGTGCCTCCTCTTGTCTGCCCGAGCCTACGGACCGCACGTCGCCAGCGCCTCGGGGAGCCTGCGGAACGGCGGTGCGGAAAACCCGCGCGCTCATGGTCTGACCAACTGGAGGCTTGATGGAAGACTCGCGACCGAGTTGCGGTCCGCGGGCTCGCCGAGACATCGCCGGGCATCGTCTTGCGGCGCGCCACTACAAGACCCGCACGCCACCCTGGAGCACGGCCACCCGCAGGAGGATTGATCGACTCGGCGGGGAGGCCGCAGCGTGCGATCAGCCAGGCAGTCGTCGAATTGGAGTTCCACATCTCCCCAGCGCCGAGCTCGTCCCGACCCCACACAGCCGTTGGAACGTGGGGAGCCAGCTCGAGCACCCGCCGTGCTACATCTGGATCAGTCGTTAGTTGCTGCGGGCTCTCGACCGCTTCATCGACATCCGGGATGGCTCCGCCACGCCAGCGACGCACCTCATAGCGGAAGATCCGGAAGCGTCCCGCCCAGCGGCTTCCGACCGCACCTTCGGCAACCACGCCACGCTCCTGAACGTTGTCGTCGCGGACGGGCGCCTGCTCGATCACGAAGCGTCCCTCCGGCACCTGCACGACGAGCGCGGAGTGGTAGAGATCGCAAGGCGGCCGCCCCTCAAGCCGCGCTGCGACCGCCTCGAAGACGCGTCCGTTCAGCCGCACCAAGTGGCCGCCCGCGCCGAGCGGGAGCCAGTAGAGGTCGATCCAGGCTCCCGACTTTGCAGACATGCCGGCATCCTCACCACGGCTCGGCCCGCTCGCATCGGAGCCGAGACCGACCGGGTCTGCGGATAACCCGCGACGGGATCGGCGGTTTCCGCCGATGCCTGGCGTCCGCGTCGCCCCTAGGGTGTTTCCGATACGGCTCCCGTCAAGGAGGAACCTCACCATGGCTACCTATCCCGCGACACGCCCAACGTCGTACAAGCACCGCGATAGCGGGTCCGGCGTCGGAGTGAAGATTCTCGCGTTGTTTCTCGGGATCACGGTCGGAGTGCTCGCGATCGTCGCCGTCGTCCTGGTCCAAGTCGCGGACGACGCTCGCGACGAGGCAAATGCGGCTGCACCCGCGCACGACCATTCCTCGAGCGCGGTGAGCCTGCCGCTGCAGAGCTTCGCGGGGCAGACGGGCGAGAATGCCGAGGCACTCGCCAAGGCACATGTGGCAACCAACGCGACGCTGCCCGCGGTGCCGGCGGGCGATTTCGTCAAGGTGCACATGACCCTGAAAGACATGGTCGTCGAGATCGCACCGGGCGTGAAGTACAACACCTGGGCCTTCGACGGGCACGGCGCGCCGGGTCCGATCGTCCACGTTCGCGAAGGGCAGATGGTCGAGATGACGCTCACGAACGGCGGCGCGATCCCGCACTCGATCGACTTCCATGCCGCTCGCATCGCGCCCAACATCGCTTTCAAGGACGTAGCTCCGGGCGAGTCGTTCACCTTCCGCTTCCGCGCGAACGACCCGGGCGTCTACATGTACCACTGCGGCACCAAGCCGGTCCTCGCACACATCGCGAACGGGATGTACGGCGCGATCGTCGTCGACCCGGCGACGCCGCTCCCGAAGGCCGACCGCGAGTACGTGCTCGTCGCGAGCGAGTGGTATCTGAACGGCGACGGGGTCTCCGAACCGGCGTCGCTCGACATGAACAAAGCGCGGGCGACCCAACCCGATTGGACGACGTTCAACGGGTACGCGAACCAATACGTCACGCACCCGCTGACGTCGAAGCCGGGCGAGACGGTGCGGTTCTACGTCGTCGCCGCCGGCCCGACGCTCGACACCAACTTCCACATCGTCGGGACGATCCTCGACCGGGCCTGGGTGAACGGCGACATGACGCAGTTCCAGCAGGGCGTGCAGACGGTGGGCGTGCCGGCCGGTGGGGGAGCGGTCTTCGACGTGAAGATCGACGATGTCGGGCTCTATCCCTTCGTCAGCCACGCGTTTGCGCATGTCGACCTCGGCCAGGTCGGTCTGCTGAAAGTGGGCAACCCGAAGGGCACAATGACCCACTGAGGCGCTGACGCAGACCCGGGAACATGAGCTCATCCGACGCGTGACATCGACCACTGCCCCAACCGAGACCGTCGACGTCATCCTCCGCGACGGGAGCACCCTTCGCCTACGTGCTCCTGAGACCGACGATCGGCATGCCCTCGTTCGCTTCTTCCGAGAGCTCTCGGACCGCAGCCTCTACCTTCGCTTCCATGGGCGCCCGACGATCGACGAGCGCCTCGTGAACCCCGTCCTCGATCCCGACTGGGTCGACCGCGGCGCGCTCATGGGATCAATGGTCGAATCAGGTGAAGAGCAAGTCGTCGCGCTCGCCAACTACGTTCGTCTTCGCGATCCGCTGACGGCGGAGGTGGCTTTCGCCGTTACGGACGCCTACCAGGGACGCGGCATCGGGACGCGACTGGTCGAGCAGCTCGCCGCGCGCGCCGCAGCTCACGGCATCGAACGGTTCATCGGCGAAGTGATGGCGGACAACGCCGCGATGATCAAGGTCTTCGAAGGAGTGGGCTTCGAAGTGACGCGAACTCTCGGCGGCGGCGAGGTCGAGATGACGTTCCCGATCGCTCCCACCGTCGGTTACGCATCGCTCGTCGAGGAACGTGATCACACTGCGGTCGTCGCGTCTCTCCGTCCGTTCTTCGAGGCGCAGTCCGTCGCGGTGCTCGGCGCCTCTTCGCGCAGGGGCACGATCGGAGGCGAGCTCTTCCGCAACATCCTCCAGGGCGAGTACATGGGCGCCGCATACCCCGTGAATCGAAACGGCGAGTCGGTCGCAGGCGTTCGGGGATACAGCACCATCGCAGACATCCCCGACCCCATAGATCTCGCCGTCGTCTGTCTTCCGGCGTCCGCAGTCCTCGAGTCGGTCGAGTCCGTCCTCGATGCGGAGGTTCGGGCGGTCTGCGTGATCTCCGCGGGGTTCGCGGAGGTCGGCTCGGAAGGCGAGGAACGCCAGCGGTCTTTGCTCGCATCGATTCGCGCGCACGGGGCCCGGCTCCTGGGTCCCAACTGCCTCGGCATCTCGTCCGCAGCGGTCCGGCTCAATGCGACGTTCGCCTCGCGCGCGGCGCCGCCCGGAAACATCGGTTTCTCCTCCCAGAGCGGCGCACTTGGACTCGCGTTGCTCGAAGCAACCGAGTCACGCGGCCTCGGCTTGTCCGCGTTCGTCTCGATCGGGAACAAGGCTGACGTCTCCTCGAACGACCTGCTCGAGTGGTGGGAGGACGACCCCGCAACGGAGGTGGTGCTGCTCTACCTCGAGTCCTTCGGCAATCCGCGACGGTTCGGGACGCTCGCCCGCCGTGTCGCGCGAACGAAGCCCATCCTCGCGGTGAAGAGCGGAACCACACGTGCCGGCGCCCGAGCAGCGAGTTCGCACACCGCTGCGCTTGCCGGCTCCGAGGCGGCAGTCGATGCACTCTTTCATCAAGCAGGCGTCATCCGAGCGAGCTCGTTGGAGGAGCTCATCGACGTTGCGACGCTGCTCTCCACGCAGCCGATGCCGCGAGGACGGCGGGTGGCCGTCCTGACCAACGCCGGTGGCCTCGGAATCCTGTGTGCGGATGCCTGCGAGGCGGTAGGGCTGGAGCTACCGCAGTTGACCGAGGCGACGGTTCGAGCGATCGCGCCGCTGCTGCCGAGCGAGGCCAGCCTCGCCAATCCCGTGGACATGCTCGGCTCCGCGTCCGATGCCTCTTACGAGGAGGTGCTGCCGTTCTTGCTCGCCGACCCGGGTGTCGACGCGGTGATCGCGCTCTTCGTGCCGGCAGTGAGCGCCACGGCCGAAGCGGTCGCGAGCGCAATCGCGAACGCATGCGACGCGGCGAACGGCGAAAAGCCCGTTCTCGCTGTCGTCATGAGCGCCGAGGGCATTCCAAAGCCATTGCGAGCGGAGCATCGGGTCGCAGCTTTCGGCTACCCCGAGTCCGCAGCGCGGGCACTCGGCCGCGCTGCCGAGCGCGCCGACTGGCTGCGGCGGCCACTCGGGACCGTCCCCGAGGTCGACGGCATCGACACCGAAGCGGCACTCGCCGTCGTTGCGCGCGTTCTCAGCGGGACGGACGGCCGCTGGCTCGACCCCGCCGAGACGCGCGAGCTCTTGCTCGCCTGCGGGATCCCGCTTGTGCCGGAACGGGTCGCGTCGTCGGCGGCGGACGCGGTCGCGGCTGCGCTCGACGTCGGTTATCCGGTCGTGGTCAAGACGGCCGCGCCCGGCGCACACAAGACGGAGACGGGCAGCATCGCGCTCGATCTGACGAGCGAAGAGGCAGTTCGGTCCGCGGTCGAGCGGATCGGATGTCCCGTCATCGTGCAGCCCATGATCTCGGGAGGAACTGAGCTCCTGGCCGGCCTCGTTCAAGACCCCGTCTTCGGCCCGCTGGTCGCGTTCGGGCCGGGAGGAGTTCTCGCCGAGCTGATCGGACAGGCCTCGTTCAGAATCGCGCCGCTAACCGACGTCGACGCAGAGGAGCTCGTGTCGGAGGGGAAGGCGGGTCGACTCGTACGTGGATTCCGCGGTGCGCCGGCGGCAGACGTGCCGGCGCTCGTCGATCTCGTCGAACGGCTTTCGCGTCTTGGACTTGAGGTGCCGGCCGTTGCGGAGCTGGATCTCAACCCGGTCCTCGGTCTTCCCGATGGCTGTGTCGCAGTCGACGCTCGTGTGCGCATCGCGCGCCCAGAGATCAACGTGCCGACGAAGAGCTGGTAGCGCCCCAGCCCCGAGGACCGACGCTCCCGCGGTCGTCAGCGCGAGTACGACGAGTTGGGAGCCGCATGATGACCCGATCGTAAAGAGCTAAGCAGTCCTTCCCGACAAGAGCCTGCCGGCGGCCACGGTCGCGTAGAAAGCCCATGCCCGCTAGGGGTTTCTACAGATGCGTCCGCGAGCCGAGAGCAGGAGCCTTCGTGTAACAGGAGGTGTTCCATGAAGACCATCGTGCTCGGTTACGACGACACGGAGCCTTCAATGCGCGCTCTTCGGCGCGTCGTCGAGCTCGCGAAAGCCTTCGACGCATTCGTCGTCGCGGTCAGCGTCGCGCGCGCACTCGTGCCCGCCGGCCACGGGATTGGTCCGATCGATCCGGCGGATCCGCCTGAGCTGCATCGCGAGGAGCTCCATCACGCAAAGGCACTGTTGGACGAACTGGACATTGCGGCTGACTACGAGGTTGGTCTCGGAGATCCGGCCGACCTGATCCTGAAGGCGGCCGAGAAGCGTGGCGCCGACATGATCGTCGTCGGAACGAGCGAGCCAGGACTCATCTCACGGCTCCTCGGACTGAGCGCCAGCGAGACAGTTCAGCGGCGCGCGCACTGCGATGTACTGATCGTGCACTGATCGCCGTTCGCCGCGCGGCTGTGACCTCGCGGTCGGGCGGCGAGCCACAAGTACGGAATGACGATGGCGACCACACCGAACATAGCAAGACATGAGTGCGACTCAGACGTAACGGACGTGGCATCGCGGCTCGCCGCGGAAGCGGACGACCGCGCCGCGCAGCTGGCTATGACCGTCGAGTCGATTTCTGATGAGCTCCTACATCTCGTCCTCGAGTTGGCGGAGTTGCGCAACGCGGTTGTCGAGCAGCGGATCGTGCTAGATGAGCTGAGAGCCCGCAGCCACGACTCTTCGAGCTTGAAGTGGAGGCTCAGCCGCTCATGAACTCCGATCGGGCTGCGTCGGTGCTCGACTTTGCGCATGTGGGCGAGAAACTTGACCGCTCGGGCGGAGGCAAGAGGATCGCGTACTCATCGCCCAACCTGGAGATCCGAGTCGAGCTATTCACCTCGCCCGGGCCCAGTGAGGTGAGGCTCGAAGAGTGCGATCTCCTCTACCTGGCGCTCGAGGGGAGCGGAGTCCTCGGCCTGGAAACCGATGACGTGCTGGCTTTGGTTCCTGGGGAGGCGATCGTCGTGCCGGCCGGGACGAGACATGTCCTCTTCGGGAACTTACGGCTGACGTTACTCACCGTTGCGACGCCGGGCGGGACGGCCTACGGAGAAGTACGCAGCGCGATCTGAGGCTTTGCGGATGCCCTGCGACGTAACTGGCCGACGATGAAGCAAGGACAACGCTGAGGAGGCTCAACCATGAAGCGGATCCTCATCGCCACAGACGGGTCGGCCGCAGCGCAGCATGCCGCCGAGCTTGGAGTCGAGCTCGCAAAGCACGAGGAAGCCGCGATCGCATTCGTACATGTGGTGCGGCTGTTCGATCTCGTGTCGACGAACGGCTTCGGACTCGTGGGCCGCGTCCCCTACGAGCCGACAGCCATTGACGAAGCTGTGCTCGAGGACGCGATAGCCGTGGCAGACCGTGAGGACGTGCCGGCAATCTCGAAGTTGCTCCGTGGGGACGCCGTTACAGAGATCATCGCCTACGCGGATCTGATCGGTGCCGACCTGATCGTCGTCGGCTCTCGCGGTCATGGAACCGTCGCCTCGGCACTGCTCGGGAGCGTCTCGCGTAGTGTCCCCACGCACTCCGAGCGGCCGGTGCTGATCGTTCGGGCCGCGTCCGTCCCGGAGGCCGTCGCCCTCTGATCACGCCGCTGCGTCGCTGCAATCGCACCGGCGGCGTACGTACTTCTCCGCACTAGGAGCGCGGCTCGACTGCAGGAGAGCGACGCGAATGCCCCGATGTCCGAGAGAGGCGACCCGCCGACACTCAGCAGGTCAATGAATGCAGTGCTCACCCGGGAGGTGGAGCGATGAAAGGCAGAAAGGTTTGGGAGATCGGCGGATTCGTCGCCGGCGCGGTGTTGATCGTCTTCGGCATCGTCGCGATCTTCCTCGGCGTCACCGGCTACACGACCACCCGCGACGCGATCAAGGACGAGGGGATCACCTTCGGCTCGGCTGACGATCCGGCAGTGGCGAAGCACGCGAGCCAGTGGGCCGGCGAGCAGGTCGAGACCGGCGACCAGGCAAGGGCGTTCGCCAAGGTCATGCGCGAGCACACGCTCGAGAGCACCGGTGGGCTGACCTACGCGCAGATGGGCCGCTTCCAGTCGGCGGCGAAGCCTGACGACCCTGCGGGCACGAGCGACGAGGAGGCTGCCGCGAAGGACGAAAGCGGCCAGCCGGTCTCGAACGGCGCCCGCAACATCTGGGTCACGGAGACGGCACTCACCACGGCGTTGAACGTCAGCTACATGGCTGAGCGGCTGTCGGTCTTCGGCATGGTCGTCGGTATCGCACTGCTGCTGACTGGAGTCGGGCTCGTGATTCTCGCGTTCGCAGTCTTCGGCCGGGAGCCGGAGGCGGCGACCCGACAGGCTCCGATCACCTCGCAAGCGGTGACCGGCTGATCCGGAAGTGCCGGGAGGCTTCCGGATGCAAAGAGCTCCACTCCCGGAGCGCACAAAGCGAAGAGGGCGGCCCACCGCCCTCTTCGTTTGGGCCTCATGGGGCTGTGGTGCGTAGTTCCCCGCACAGCGAATCGGCACCTGGCCCGATGCTCTCGCGCGCATCGCGCATCACGATCAATGAGTCCAAAGGAGGATGAGATGAGAGTCGAGCAGATCATGACCCGCGACGTGCTGACGATCGGCCCGGAGGCAGAGGTCCGCGACGTCGCCAGGATCTTCGTCGCGAGCGGCATTTCGGGCATGCCCGTATGCGGTGCCCAACGGGAGGTCGTCGGAATCATTTCCGAGGGAGACATCCTCTTCAAAGAGCGGGGTCCGGCCAAGAGAAAGAGACTGTCGCGCCTCAGCGCAAGGGCTACGAAACAGGCCACGAAGACGAACGCGATCAAAGTGCTCGACGCGATGACTTCTCCGGCGATCACTGTCTCGTGGTACTGCTCGGTCGCGGAGGCGGCTCGCCTCATGTCCGAGTACGGCGTCAACCGGCTCCCGGTCATGAAAGGGGAGGAGCTGGTCGGCATCGTGACTCGAACCGACCTCGTGAGGGCCTTCGTCCGCTCCGACGCGGAGATCCGCGAGGAGATCGAGGAGGACCTGATCCGTCGCACGTTCTGGCTCGAGGCGCCGGACGTGGTGGTCGTCGAGGTCGAGCGCGGCGCCGTTCGCCTGATCGGAAGAGTCGACAATCGCGGTGACGCCGAGCTCCTGGAACGACTCACTGCGCGCGTGCCAGGCGTCGTCTCGGTTCAGGCCGATCTGACATGGCGCGCCGACCATACGACACGGGAGGCAATGCGCGAGATCGATCGCTCGCTCGTCTGACCGCGGACCTACTCCGGCTCGAGCAGTCCTTCGGAGAGCGCGTAGCGCACGAGCTCGGCGCGGCTCGAGAGGCTGAGCTTCTGCATGATGTGCGCCCGGTGCGTTTCGGCTGTCCGCACGGAGATGAAGAGCTGCGCGGCGATCTCCTGGTTGGTGTGTCCGAGCGCCAGCAACCGAAGGACCTCCCGCTCACGTTCGGACAAGGGATCCTGTTCGGACCGGCGTCTCTCCTCGGCATCGGCGGCGATGAGCTTGGCACCGAGCGCGGGATGCACGTATCGCTCGCCGGCGGAGACAGCTCGAATCGCTGCCACCACCTCCGTGTCCGCGGCCTCTTTCAGGACGTAGCCGCTCGCTCCCGCGTCGAATGCGGCCCGGACGTATTTTGGGTCGTCCTGCATGGAAAGCACGAGCACGCGTGCCTCGGGAGCTGCCTGCAACACCGCCGGCATGCCTTCGATGCCGCCCTTCTCGGGCATCACCAGGTCCATCAAGACGACGTCGGGCTTGCCTTCGATCGCTTCGAATACCGCCCGGTCGGCGTTAGCCGCCTCGCCAACCGTTTCGATGTCCGCCTCCGCGTCCAGGAGCCGTCGCAGGCCGGATCGCACGACTGCATGGTCGTCCACGATCAGGACTCGGATCATGCGATTGGCACCTCCGCCTTGAGCATCGTTCCCGCACCTTCACTCGAGTCGACGACCATCCGACCTCCCAGAAGCGCCACTCGCTCTCGCATGCCGACCAGCCCGAGACCTCCGTCACGCACGCCCCGCGGATCGAATCCGGCTCCATCGTCCTGTACCAGGAGTTCCACGAACCTTTCGCTCTGCCTCAGCCTTACAGTCACGCGAGCTGCCGAGGCATGCTTCAGAACGTTGGTCAGTGCCTCCTGCACGATTCGGTAGAGCGCGGTCTCGGTCTCCGCGGGTAAGCGCTGATCATCGAGATACGACTGTACGTCCACGGCGACGCCGCCCTGCTCGAACATCGTGTCGCAAAGCCGCTCGAGGGCAGGAACGAGCCCGAAGTCGTCGAGCGCCGCGGGGCGAAGCTCCACCGCAAGTCGACGCACGTCCTGCAACGTCGCGACCACCAGCCCGCGCAGCTCGGCGATCGCGGCTTGACGGTCGTCGGTCTCGACGCGTTCCTCGAGCGCCTTCAGGCCGAGCAGTATCGATGTCAGTGCCTGCCCGGTCTCGTCGTGGAGCTCACGCGCCAGCCGGGCGCGCTCGACTTCCTGCGCCTCCACGACGCGTCGGACGGCATCCCTGCTGACCCGCTCGGAGAGGTCGACGGCGGTCGCCGCGCGCGTGGCGAGCGACTCCGTGAGTCGGACGTCGTCGTCGGTGAAACTCGCCGTCGCACCCAGCTTGTCATGCGCGATGACGACACCGATCGGCCGCCCGCGCACGACGAGTGGGACGTAGAGCGCGGACCGTATTCCCATTCTGCGAGCGACCTGCTGATCGATCTCTGGATCGTCAAGCACCGAATCGACCCGCTCACTCCGTCCCCGCTGGAGCACGCGACCCGTCTTCGAGCCACCGAGCTCGAGCTCCATCCCGATCAGCCCGTAAGCGTCCGAGCCGTCTCCGTCGGCCGCGGCAATGCGGAGCCCCTCGGCGCCGGATTCCGGCAGTGCGATGAGCACGAGCCTCGACTGGATGAGGGTCCTGAGCCTCCTTACGACCAGACCGAGCAGCGGCTCGAGCTCGAGTTCCCCAGTGAGCGCGTCTCCGATCTCGTTCATGGATTCGAAGTGGCGCAGCCACCGCGTGGACGTTTCGTATAGCCGCGTGTTCTCGATTGCCACGGCCGCCTGCGCAGCCAGAAGCTGTGCCAGCTCCTCGTCCTCATCGGTGAAGTCGCCTCCGCCTGCCTTCTCCGTTAGATACAGGTTGCCGTACGCGACGCCCCGAAGGAGAATCGGAACGCCGAGGAAGGTCTGCATCGGCGGATGGTGAGCGGGAAATCCGACGGAGCGCGGATCGTCGCCGAGGTCGTGCAACCGCAGCGGCTCCGCCTCACGGATGAGCACGCCGAGAATTCCCCGACCTCGTGGAAGGTCGCCGATCGCGGCATAGGTCTCGGCATCGATGCCGGTCGTGAGGAAGCGTTCCAGCCCATGGCCCGTCCGGTCGATGACGCCGAGCGCGGCGTACCGTGCGCCGGTGAGTTGAGCCGCAGTCTCGACAAGCTGCTGCAGAAGAGCATCGAGCGATAGCTCTGAGCTCAGTGCGATCCCGGCGTCGACGAGGATACGCAGGCGGTCGAGTGCGGTCTGCTGTGACATGTGCCTCCCGGAGACGTGCGAACGGCAGCCTAGAGGCTCTGAGGCGTCGCCGGTGCCCAGGCCGAATCGTCGAGCAGTAGTTCTCCGCACATCGGTTTCGGGGGAGCGCCGATGCGCGGACCGCCGAATTCGCCGACTCTGCCCCGATGAGCGC
The DNA here is from genome assembly GCA_036258155.1 of Gaiellaceae bacterium. Classification (GTDB taxonomy): domain Bacteria; phylum Actinomycetota; class Thermoleophilia; order Gaiellales; family Gaiellaceae; genus GMQP-bins7. The sequence continues at coordinate 27,255 of DATAEF010000060.1, forward strand.
TTTCGCAACTCATTCCCCAGGTGGCACGGGTCTGGAGCCCAGGGTGGCAGACGCAATGCACTGGGGACTCATGACCTGTCCGTCTGGTGCGTCGCTGCGGAGCGTCGCTGCGCTGATGAACGACGAGCGCGTTCACTGTGTCGTCGTAATCGACGAACCCTCGGATGTCCCGTCGCTGTGGGGAGTTATCTCCGATCTCGACTTGGTCGCAGCCGCGAGCGTCCGTCGGCTGACGGAGCAGAAGGCCGGCGGCACCGCGATGACACCCGCGGTGACGATCGCGCCCGACGAGCCACTCGAGTACGCAGCCAATCTGATGACGAAGCACGGGGTGGCACATCTCGTGGTCGTCGATCCGATCGAGCAGCGGCCCATCGGGGTCATATCCACTCTGGACCTCGCCGCCGCTCTCGCTGCCGCGTAGTTCCCTCTCGGAATCGTGTACGGATGCGTACTTTCCCGCGCCTCGTTCGCGGCGCCATGCCGATGCCAATACGCGCTCCGAGAGCGAAGCTGCGCGCGACGATCGAAGGAGACTGTCATGAACACACCGATTGTCGAAGCGCGTTCGCTCCGAAAGACGTATGACACCGGCGCCGTCAAGGTCGATGCCCTTCGAGGTGTGGATCTCGTCCTCGAAACCGGCGAGATGGTCGCGATCATGGGCCCGAGCGGATGCGGCAAGACGACATTGCTCAACTGCCTGTCCGGCCTCGACTCGATCGACGGCGGGGAGGCGGTCATCGAAGGAACGCCGCTCTCGGAGATGTCGGATCGCGAGCGGACGGACTACCGCGCGCGGCGAATGGGATTCGTCTTCCAGTTCTACAACCTGATCCCGGTCCTGACTGCGGTCGAGAACGTCGAGCTTCCGCTCCTCGTCGCGAGGGTTCCGGCACGCGAGGCACGCGAGCGCGCGCTCGAGGCGCTCGACCTCGTCGGTCTGACCGACCGTGCGGGTCACGTTCCGGACGAGCTTTCCGGCGGCGAGCGCCAGCGCGTCACGATCGCGCGGTCGCTCGTCAACGACCCGGCAATCGTCTGGGCAGACGAGCCGACAGGCGATCTCGACTCCGAAAACGCGGCCGAGATCGTCGCGCTCATGCGCCGGCTCAACCTCGAGCGCGGATTGACCTTTCTCATCGTCACGCACGACATCTCGGTCGGCCGTAAGACCGATCGCATCGTGCGAATGCTCGACGGCCAGGTCGTCGAGGAGCAACGACTGGAGGTGCCACATGTACTCGCGAGTCACGCTGCTTGAGATCGACACGATGCGCGTCGACATCGACGACGCTGCAGCGCTGTTTCGGGCACACGTCGCCCCTGGCCTCTCGGAGCAAGAGGGCTACGAGGGCGCGGTCGCCCTCGTCACACCGGACGGGAAGGGAATGATCATCACCTTCTGGGACACCGAGGACGGAGCGCAGGATGCCTCGGGCTTTGCCTCCGCAGAGCTCGAGCGCCACGTGACGATGTTCAAGGCCCCGCCAGGACGGGAGTACTACGAGGTCGCGTTCGCCGACATGGAACGCGTCATGGCGTAGCTGATGAAAGAAGTCTTCGGCATACCGGTCGACACCCTTCTCGTCGTCCTGCTCGTCGTGCTCGGAATCGCGCTGTGCGCGCTGACGGCGCTCGGCGTCCGCAACCGAGTCCTCGTGAAGCTCGCGCTTCGCAGCGTCGACCGGCGCCGCGGCCGGAGCGCTCTCATCGTCGTCGGGCTGATGCTCGGCACCACGATCATCGCCGCGGCCCTGACGACCGGCGACACGATGAGCCACACGATCAAGACGACCGCCGTCGCCACGCTCGGGGCGACGGACGAGACGATCGCGCCGAAGGGCGCAGTCGACGACATCCCCGGTGCGCTCGGAGCCGCGAGCGGTACTCGCTGGATGCCGGAGCAGACAGTCGTCCAGATAGAACGGGCTGCTGACGGTTCAAACCTCGTCGACGGCATCACCGGGGCGATCGTCGAGCAGGTCGCCGTCCAGGCGCCGGTCCAGCGACAGAACGAGCCGAGCGTCGTGCTTTTTGCCGGCGATCCGGCGCGGATGGACGGCTTCTCGCAGATCCGCGGCTCCGACGGCTCCGAGCTGTCCCTCGCCGACCTGCGCCCTGCGGAGGTCTACGTCAACACCAAGGCCGCCCGCGAGCTCCGCGTCGAGGCCGGGGATCGCGTCGTAGTTTGGGCGGGACCTGACCCCACTTCGGCGCGGGTGCGAGACGTCGTCCGCTTCGACGGCGCGGGCACAGCGGACGCGTCCGTGCTCGTCTCACTAGCACAGGCTCAGCGACTCTACGACCGCGAGGGCCAGATCAGGGCCGTCCTCGTGTCGAACCGCGGCGGAGACGTCGCCGGCGCTGCGCTCACGGACGAGGTCGTCGCTCTGCTACAGCCCGTCGTGCGCTCGCTCGACCTCGAGATCCAGACACTCAAGGCCGACGCCATCGAGGACGCAGATGCCGCGGGCAACGCGTTCATGACCTTCTTCACGACCTTCGGCACGTTCTCGATCGCCGCCGGCATCCTTCTCATTTTCCTGATCTTCGTGATGCTCGCCGCCGAGCGGCGCGGAGAGCTCGGAATCGCAAGGGCGGTCGGTACGCGTCGCGGGCACCTCGTCCAGATGTTCACCTTCGAGGGAGTCGCGTACGACCTCCTTGCAGCGCTCGTCGGGGCCCTGCTCGGAGCGCTCGTTGCGCTCGGCATGGTCACCGTGATGGCGAGCGCGTTTGCCGCCGCCGACGAGGACGAGGGCCTCCAGATCGAGTTCGCAGTCACGACGCGCAGCCTCGCCATCGCTTTTGCGCTCGGGATGCTGCTGACGCTCGTCGTAGTCACTGTCTCGGCGTGGCGCGTGAGCGTCATGAACGTCTCGACCGCGATCCGGAACCTTCCCGAGCCGCCGACCGGTCGGCGTCGCCGCCGGCTCGTGCTCGCGGCGGTCGCGATCTTGCTCGGCTCGGCACTCGTGATTTCCGGGGCGAGCTCGGGGACTGCGACGCCGGTCATGCTCGGTGTCTCGCTCGTCCTGCTCGGCCTCATCCCGTTGCTGCAGGTCGTGGGCGTGCCGGAGCGTATTGCCAACACCGCGTGCGGAGGAGCGATCGTCGTAGCGCTCATGCTCCCCTGGAACATGTGGGACGCCGTCTTCGGCACGCTCGCGATGGACTTCACCACCTGGATCGTCGCCGGGCTGATGATCATCGTCGGTGCCGTCCTCGTCATGATCCACAACGCTGCCGCGTTGCTCGGTCTCGTGATGCGCACGTTCGGCCGGATCGGCGCCCTCGCGCCGGTTCTGCGAATGTCGATCGCCTACCCGCTCGCCGCCCGCTTTCGGACGGGCACGACGCTAGCCATGTTCACGCTGGTCGTCTTCACACTCGTGACCGGGACCGCCTCGAACGGCTCATTCGTCCACGCCATCGGCGTCGAGGACTACGGCGGCGGATTCCACATACGCGCCGGGACCACCGCCGCCGCGCCGATCGACGACATGAGCGTGGCTCTGCGCCGAGCACCGGGAGTGGACACACGCGACTTTACCGCCGTGGGTAGTCAGTCGGTGCTTGCGGTCGACGCGAAGCAGGTTGGGGCGGGACGTCCGTTCGAGACCTACCTCGTACGCGGGCTCGACACGCCGTTCCTCGAGCACACAACATTCGGCCTCGGCGACATCGCGCGCGGCTACGGCTCGGAGCAGGAAGTCTGGGCAGCTGTTCGAGAGCGACCCGGCCTAGCCGTCGTCGACAGCATGATCGCCCCCCGACGCGATAACTGGAACTTTGGCGTGCTGCCGGACTTCCAGCTGTCCGGCTTCTACTTCGAGGAAGGGTTCGACCCCATCCCGGTGGAGGTGCTCGACAAGCAGACGGGCAGGCGGACAACTCTGACCGTGATCGGCATCCTCAAGGACACGGCGCCGCCCGAGATGCTTGGAATCTCGACGTCGGAGGAGACTCTCGTCGATGCGTTCCCCGGGCGAATCCGGCCCACGATCCACTACTTCGGCCTCGCCAACGGCGTGGACCCGGAAGACACGGCCGCGGGCCTCGAGGCAGCGTTCGCCGCGCGAGGGTTCGAGGCGGAGTCGATCCAGCAAGTCGTCGATGACTCCGTCGCCGCAAGCGTCACGTTCAACCGCTTGATCCAGGGGTTCATGGGCCTGGGTCTCATCGTCGGCGTCGCTGCGCTCGGCGTCATCAGCGCGCGCGCGGTAGTCGAGCGTCGACAACAGATCGGCGTCATGCGCGCGATCGGCTTCCGCACCGGCATGGTGCAAGTCGCGTTCCTGCTCGAGTCCTCGTTCGTCGCGCTGACCTCGATTCTGGCCGGGACTGCGCTCGGCCTACTCCTCGCGTGGAACATCATCCGCGACCAGCAATCGCAGCCGAGCTGGGAGAACCTCGAGCTCGTCGTTCCCTGGCTGAACCTCGGAGTCATCTTCCTGGTCGTCTATGCGGTCGCCCTCGCTGCAACGCTGGCGCCTGCGATCCGCGCCTCCAAGATCCGGCCCGCCGAAGCGCTGCGATACCAGTAGGAGCAGTGGTCGGTAGTTTCCCGGCGCACATCGGCATTGCCACTGATGGCATCGGCTTCGCGTTTCGCGACCCTGTGGAGAAACCAGATAGGAGGCGCCAGATGACTACCCCTGTTCTGGAGCGCCTACCCAAGGCGCTCAGCATGGCGAAGCCGAACAGCCGCGAAGACGATGTACGCGGCTGTCGT
>DATAEF010000061.1:0-29469 GCA_036258155.1 Gaiellaceae bacterium
CATCGTCGACTCGCCGGCGGAGGAAGGATCGAACGGCGCGGTTCGCCTCGCGCTCGAGCTTGCAGCCCGAGACTCGTCGCTCTTCATGCCGTTCCAGTACGCGAACGAGGCGAACCCGCGTGCGCACTACGAGGGAACAGGGGCCGAGATCATCGCCGCTCTCGACCGAGTCGACGTCCTCGTCGCCGGGCTCGGCACGGGTGGAACGTTGATGGGAGCCGGGGAGCGCGTGCGCGAGACCTTCCCCGATGTCGTCGTCGCCGCGGCGGAGCCGCTTCCGGGCGACGAGGTGATGGGGTTGCGCTCGCTTGCCGACGGCTACGTTCCCCCGATCCTCGACGTGGCGAAGCTCGACCGCAAGCTCCTCGTGACGAACGCGGAGTCGGTGGCCGGCCTCCGGCTACTCCTCGGCAGCGAAGGAATCTTCGGAGGCGTGTCCTCAGGCGCTGTCATCCACGCCGCGCTCAGGCTCGCAGCCGAGCTCGAGAAGGGCGTCGTCGTGTGCGTGCTCGCGGACGGCGGCTGGAAGTACCTCTCCGGCGGCTTCTGGGACGCCGAGGACGTCGATCGCGCGATGGAGCGGTCGGTCTGGTGGTGATCCCGGCCGCGGTCCGCGGCCAGCTCGAGGCGCACGCCCGTGACGAGGCGCCGAACGAAGCGTGCGGCGTGGTCGTGTTGAAGGACGGAGTCGCGGAGCGTTACGTGCGGGGCAGCAACGCAGCCGCGTCGCCCTACCGCTTCGAGCTCGACCTCGATCCCGAGACCTGGTTCCTCGAGGACGATGGATACGAGCTCGCCGTATTCCACTCGCACGGCTCGTCCCCGCCCCACCCCTCGCGTACGGACGTGGAGAACGTCGGGCTCTGGGCGGGGCGACCGTACCTCATCTACACCGTCCGGACCGGGGAGCTCGCGGCTTGGCGGATCGAGGACGGCAGAACCGAGCCGCTCGAGCTCCGCGACGCTCAGACCGATACGGTCTGGCCCGATTCTGCAGCGCGGTAGAGCGCGTCGATCGCGCGGGCCTGGCCGCTCGCGTCCTCGCGGCCGAGGAGGGGCGGTAGCGACCCCGCGACGGCCTGGGCGAAGTTGTCGAGCTCGAGGGCGAACGAGTCGGCGACGGGCACGTCGACCCGGCTGACCGTCCCGTTCCGCTCGAGCAGGACGTCACCACCCCAGTCGACTCGCCAGGGCGCCCGACACGGATGCGCCCGTCCTCGCCGACGACCTCGAGCTGCTGGCGTCGCGGGAGTTCGAAGGAGCAGTGGAACAGGCCGGTGATCCCGGACGGAAACCGGAGCGCCCCGCGGAAGGACGTGTCGGTCCCGGTCACACCGACACGCTGCTCGCCGGTGGCCGAATCGGGCTCCCCTGCGATCAGCCGAAGGCCCGAGACGCAGTAGCAGCCGACGTCCATCAACGAGCCTCCTGCGAGCTCCGGCCTCAGGCGAATGTCAGCGGGATCCTCGAGCCTGAAGCTGAACTCGGCCTTGGCGAGACTCGGTGCCCCGATTGCGCCGCTCGTGACGAGGTCCGCGACGATTTGTGTCTGCGGATGGTGGCGGTACATGAAGGCCTCCATGAGCACGAGACCCGCTCCCTCGGACCGATCGAATGCCTCGCCCACCTCTCCCGGCAGCCGCGAGTAGGGCTTCTCGCAAAGCACGTGCTTGTTCGCTGCGAGCGCCCGCATCGTCCACTCGTGGTGAAGCGCGTTCGGGAGCGGCACATAAACCGCGTCCACCTCGGGGTCGGCCAGCAGAGCGTCGTACGAGCCGTGCGCGCGCGGAATCTCGTTCTCGCGCGCATACGTCTCCGCGCGGCGGTAGTCGCGGCTCGCCACCGCGACGATCTCGACCCGGTCGGATACCGCCGCAACCCTCGAGATCTCGCGGTTGATCCTCGCGGTCGAGAGGAGGCCGAGGTGCAGCACGCTTCAGGCGCCGACGGCGTTCTCCGATTCGGGGTCGAAGAAGTGCAGGTGGCGGACGTCGACCGTGACTTCGACCCGATCACCCGGTCGGATGAACGCCCGCGGCTCGAACGTCGCGCAGAACGGTGTCCCCTCCCGTGTGATGAGAGCGACCTCCTCGAGTCCGCCGCCTGTCGCCTCGGCGATCGCCTCGCTGGTCGCCGGGGCAGCATCCACGGTGAAGAAGCCGAGCATGTTTGCGCCCAACGCCTCGACGCGATCGATCGTCGCTTCGAGCTTCATCCCGTCCTGACTGCTTCCGTCCTCACGGGGCCCCTCGAGATCCTCGGGTCGAATGCCGACGATCACTTCGCGGCCGGCCCACGCATCGAGCTTCCGCTCGCGCACGAGCCCCGCGGGGATCGGAATCACCGCGCTGCCCATGTGCACGACGAGGCTGCCGTCCGCCTGGTCGATCGTCGCACGAGCAAGGTTCATCGGCGGCGACCCGATGAAGCCCGCGACGAAGAGGTTCACGGGTCGGTCGTAGACGTTGGTCGGAGTGTCGACCTGCTGGAGCTCGCCCGACCGAAGAACGGCGACCCGGTCGCCCATCGTCATGGCTTCGATCTGGTCGTGCGTCACGTAGACCATCGTCACTCCGAGACGCTTTTGGAGCGCCTCGATCTCACCTCGCATGTGGACCCGCAGCTGCGCGTCGAGGTTCGACAGCGGCTCGTCCATCAGGAATACCTGCGGCTTGCGGATGATCGCCCGCCCCATGGCCACCCGCTGTCGTTGCCCGCCGGAGAGCTGCTTCGGGCGCCGGTCGAGCAGTTCCTCGAGGCCGAGTAGCTGCGCCGTCTCGTGGACACGCTCTCGGATCTCCTGCTTCGGCCGCTTCGCGAGCCTGAGGCTGAACGCGATGTTCTGCGCGACCGTCATGTGCGGGTACAGGGCGTAGTTCTGGAAGACCATCGCGATGTCGCGATCACGCTCGAGGACGTCGTTGACCCGCTTCCCGCCGATGTAGAGATCGCCGGAGGAGATGTCCTCGAGCCCCGCGATCATCCGCAGCGCGGTCGTCTTACCGCAGCCGGACGGCCCGACGAGCACGAGGAGTTCGGCCTCCGCGATCTCGAGCGAGAGCTCCTTCACGGCCTCGAATCCGTTGGGGTACCGCTTCGCGAGCTTGTCGAGGACGATGTCAGCCATCTCTCAGCCTTTCAGCGCTCCTGCCATGAGGCCGCGCATGAAGTAGCGGCCGAGGAGGATGTACACGATGAGTGTGGGCAGCGAGGCGATCAGGGCTGCGGCCATCTGCACGTTGTAGGGTGTCACGATCGAGCCGGTCGTGTTGTTGAGCGCGACCGTGACCGGCCACGAAGCCGGGTCGGTGACGATGAACACGGCGAACAGGAAGTCGTTCCAGATCGACGTGAACTGCCAGATCGCCGTGACGACGAACGCCGGCGCCGAGATCGGCAGGACGACGGACCAGTACGTCCGCAGCATCCCGGCGCGGTCCATGCGCGCCGCCTCGATGAGGTCCTCGGGGATCGTCGCGTAGTAGCTGCGGAAGATCAGCGTCGTGATCGGGATGCCGTAGACGATGTGTGCAAACGCGAGCCGCGGGATTCCTTCCGGGAAGTCCACGTCGATGAAGATCTGCGTCAGCGGGATCATCACCGCCTGGTATGGGATGAAGAGGCCGAACAGCAGGAAGAGGAAAACGAGATCGGCTCCAGGAAAGCGCCACCTCGAGAGGACGAAGCCGTTCAAGGAGCCCAGAATGGTCGAGATGAGAGTCGCCGGAATCACGAGCTTGAAGCTGTTCACCAGGTACGGGAGGAGGCCGTACTGCTCCCCGTTCCACGCCTCGCGCCACGCGTCCAGTGTCCACGCCCGTGGCAGCGCCCACGCCCGACTCGGGTCGGCCTCGCCGCCGCTCTTGAAGCTCGCGACCAGCAGCACGTAGACCGGCAGGAGGACGAGGACGGCGGCGAACGCGAGTGCCGCGTACTTGAGCGCTCGCGCCTGCGTCTGGCGTCGGCGTCTGCGACGGACGGTGGGCTCGATCGCGACGGAGGTCATACGCGCCGCTCCGAGCGCACCGTGTAGATCAGGTACGGGACGATGAGCACCGAGATCCCGACGAGGAGCAGCGTTGCGATCGCCGCGCCCTTGGCGTAGTCGCGGGCGTCGTAGATGAGGATCCACATGTAGACCGCCGGCGTCTGCGTGATGAGCTGCTTCCCGCCGATGGCCACGATCAGGTCGAAGACCTTGATCGAGATGTGACCGAGGATGATCAGCGCGGACAGCGTCACCGGTCTGAGGTGTGGGAAGACGACATGCCGATACACCCGCCACTCCGACGCGCCGTCCATGCGCGCCGCCTCGCGCAGCTCCTCGGGGACGCCGCGGAAGCCGGCGAGGTAGAGCGCCATGATGTAGCCAGACAGCGCCCACATCGCCGGCAGCGCGAGGGCCGCCGCGCCCCAGTCCGGCCCGAGGTACCACTCGTTGCGGAGGAACCCGAGCCCGAGCTTTTCGAAGAGGAGGTTGAACCCCGTCGACCGGTCACCCGGCGCGGGATTCATGAGCCAGCGCCAGACGACGCCGGCTGCGATGAACGACACCGCCATCGGGAACAGGTAGATCGCACGGAACATCCCCTCGCCCTTGACGCCCTTGTCGAGCAGGAACGCGAGCGAGGCACCGATGATCAGCGCCCCCGCCACGAAGGCAACGGTGAAGAGGAGGGCGTGGTGCAGGTCGATGATCCAGGCGGGGTCCGTGCTCAGGCTCTCCGGTGGCTTGCCCGTGGCGACGGCGCGGGCGTACTCGCCCGTCTCGCCGGCGCCCCCCGGGAAGAGCTCCTTGTACGCGCTCGTATCGAAGCCCGAGGTCTCCTCCGCCTGGCGCCAGTCGGAGAGGGAGACCTTGACGTTCCACCCGATGAGCCCGTAGACGAAAACCGCCACGAGCACGATCGACGGGGAGACCAGGAGAAGCCCTGGTCCCCACCGCCGAATCTTCCTCACGGCAGGCCCCCGACCAACTCGCTCGCCGGCGTTGCCGTGTCTGTCTCGCTTATGCCTTCTCCTACTTCGCGCTCTTCCTGGCCGCGGCGACGAGCGCCGTCTGGAACCTGGCCACGTCCTTCGACTGCAGGAACAGCCCGAGGGCCGTGCTGATGTCGGTCGACCAAGCAGCCGGTGCGACGACACCGTGCGCGAGCGATCCCGCGAGCGCGTCGGACTTCCAGTCCTTCAGCGCCGTCTTGAGGTACGCGCCGTACAGCTTCGTGTTCGCGTCCTTTCGAGCAGGGATCGAGCCCTTGACCGGGTTGAACGTATCCTGGGCGATCCTGCTGCCGAGGAACGTCAGCCACTTGACGGCAGCCGCGCGGTGCGGGGCACCCTTCGGCAGCGTGAAGCTGTCGGACAGCCAGTCGTACACGTTGGCGGTGCCTGGCACCGGAGCCCAGCCGTACCCACTGCCGGGCTTCAACGCGAGGTTGTCCCCCGACTTCTTGCCGCTGAAGTAGCCGTCCTGCCAGTCGCCCATGATGTTGAAGGCGGCCTTACCATCGGCGACGAGCTTGCCTGCCTCCTGCCAACTGAGCGACGCTGCATCGGAGTTCGTATAACCGAGCACCGTGTTGTAGCGGTTCAGCGCGCTCGTGACGCTCTTGCTCGCCCATCTGCTCGCCGAATTCGGCTTCCAGAGAGCAGCCCAGCCCCTCGGGCCGAGCGTGGCGATCATCACCGTTTCCATGAGGTGGACCGCGGTCCACTGCTCGCCCATCGAGAGCGGTGTCAGACCCGCGTCCTCGGCTTTCTGGAGCGCAGCCATGAACTGCGCCCACGTCCTCGGCACGGCAATGCCGTTCGCCTTCAGCGTCTTCGGGTTGAACCAGAGGACGTTCGCGCGGTGGATGTTCACCGGCACCGAGTAGACCTTGCCGTTGTAGCGAATCTGGTTGATGAGCGAAGCGGGCATGGCCTTCCCGAAGCCGGCCTGCTTGTAGATGAAGTCCACCGGCTCCACCTGCCCCGCCTTGATGTAGTCACGCAGCTCAGCGCCCGCGTGACCCTGGAACGAGTCGGGCGGGTTCCCTGCGGACAACCGCTGGGCGAGCACGGCCTTCGCGTTCGACCCGGCACCGCCGGCCACCGTCTCGTTCTTGAACGGACAGTCCGGATTCTGCTTGTTCCAGATCTTGATCAGGCGATCGAGGCCAGCGGCCTCGCCGCCCCCGGTCCACCACGAGAAGACCGAGAGTTGACACGCCTGGCTGTTCGAGGCCTCGTTCCCGAGCCCCGAGGCGGGCACGACGAGCGCCACTGCGGCTGCGACGAGTCCCGCGGCGAGCATCGTCCGGCGCGACACGCGCGCGAGCCGGTCTCGCCCGAGTTCTTCGATCATGTCTCCCTCCTGTTTCGTTGGCCCTGCCGCTGACGAGTCAAGTAAATCACTCGGACACTGTCAAGCGCGGTTTCCGCATGGCGGGACTCCCGGCAGCGCGTGTCATGCGGCAGGGCCCTGGAGCGGCCCTGCTCCGGCGGCTGCCTGGCACACGAACGCCAGCGGCTCGAGACCGGTCAAGCTGCGGTAGCGGCTCTCCGTTGCCTCGACGAGTCTGGGCATTTCATCGACGTCACAGACTGCAACGACCGAGCCACCGAAGCCCGCACCGGTGAGCCGCGCCCCGAGCGCACCCGCCGCGATGAGCACCTCAACGAGGACGTCGAGCTCTGGCGTCGAGACACGGAAGTCGTCGCGGAGGCTCGCGTGGCTCGCCGTCATGAGATCGCCGAGGCGCTCGAGATCTGCGTCCTCGATGGCGGTGACACTCCGGAGGACACGGTCGTTCTCGCTCACGACGTGACGCCCGATCGGATCGCTTTCGACCTGGGCCCACGTAGCATCGCGGAGGGCTGCGACACCGATTGCGCGCGCCAACGCCTCACATGAGCGTCGCCGTTCGGCGTAGGCGCTCGAGGCGAGAGCGCGCTTCTGTCCCGAGTAGACGGCGAGAACTCCGAGGTTCGGCGGGAGAGAAACCACCTGGATCTCGAGCGACCTGCAGTCGATCAGCAGGGCTGAGCCCGCACGTCCGGCGATCGAGATCAGCTGATCCATGATCCCGCACGGCACGCCCGTGGCGAGCTCCTCGGCCGCACGGCACGCGAGCGCGAGCTCGACCGGTTCCCAGCTCCAGCCCGCGGCATCCGCGAGAGCGATCGCGCACGCGACCTCGAGCGCCGCGCTCGACGAGAGCCCGGAGCCGATGGGGACGTCGGACGCCACGATCGCGTCCATCCCGGCAGGCGCACGTCCAACGGCGGCAAGCTCACGGACGACTGCGGCGACGAGCCGCCCCCACGAGGAGGAAACCCCGTCGATCGGCTCACTCCCGTCCGCGACCAATGCGATCGTCTCCCCGGCCTCGAGTGACGTGACGCGAACCGTGCCGGCCGGACGAGCTGCGACGACGCAGTCGCGGTCGATCGCGACTGGAAGCACGAATCCGTCGTTGTAGTCCGTGTGGTCGCCGATCAGGTTGACGCGTCCCGGCGCGCGAAACCACTTCCAGGCCCCGGGGTCCGGGAGCGCCGCGTCGATGCGCCCCAACGCACCGGACGTGGTCACACGGTCACTGACTGGTGGTGCGAGACGTGGTTCGGCTAGCCCGTCACCTCGAAGTCCCCGTTCATCTGGCTCGCATGCGGATCGCATTGGTAGTGGTACGAGCCCGCGACCAACGTGATGTCGTAGTTCTCGTCCTCCTGTCCCGACACCTCGCTCGTGACATCGACGCCCTCCCCGGTCAGGTGGAAGTTGTGGATGTCGGTCTTGTCCACGATCTCGAGCGTGTAGCTACCGGCAGGGAGGCTCGTGACGGCCGCTCCGTCCTCCGTCGTCAGCGTGATCGTGTAGGCGTCCGACGCGACGCTGCCGATCAGCTTCGTACCGGTGGCGTCTCCTCCGGTCTCGGTCGTCGTCTCGGTCGTCGTCGTGTCCGTTTCGGCGGCGTTCTCGTCGCTACCTCCGCAGCCCGCCACCGCCAGCGCCGTGACCGCGAGCCCGACGACGAGCACGACTCGTGTTCTCGACATGCGTCCTCCTCTCGGTTGGGTCGACTCGACCATACGTGAATGCGACCGGAGCGGTTCGCTCTAGAGTCGTCGCATGAACGTCCTCGAGATCGCCCCCGACCTGTGGCGCTGGACGGCCTACCACGAGGAGTGGAAAGAGGACGTCGGCTGCGTCTACTACGAGACGGAGGACGGCATCGTGCTCATCGACGCGCTCGTTCCGCCGGAGGAAACTGCGCGCTTCCTCGACACGCTCGACCGCGAGGTCGCCGGTCAGCAGGTGCACATCCTCGTCACGATCTTCTGGCACACGCGCAGCGCCGCATCGCTCGTCGAACGGTACGGCGCCCGCGTGTGGGCGCCGACTTCGGCGCGCGCCGCGGTCACGCGGCGGTCAGGCGTCGTCACCGATGCGTTCAAGCCTGGCGGCCGACTCCCGGGCGGAATCAAAGCCTTCCGCACCGCGCGCAGCACCGAGGTCGTCTACTGGATCCCGAAGCACGCCGCGCTCGTCCCAGGCGACGTTCTTCTTGGGGACGACGCGGGAGGCGTTCGGATGTGCCCCGAGTCCTGGCTCCCCGAGAAGACGACACATGACACCCTCGCCGAGTCGCTCCGGCCGTTGACCGACCTCCCGATCGAGAGCATCCTCGTCTCTCACGGTGAGCCTGTGCTTCGGGAGGGCCGGAAGGCTCTCGCCGCGGCCACAGGCGAGGAGCTCCTAACGCAATGATCGCCCGTCGCTGGGCGAATGCTGGACGTCATGAGGCAAGGACGCAAGGAGCGCCGAATCCGCAGCGATATGGGCGCGACCGAGGACGCAGCATCAGGACGTCCAGCGCCGCTCAGCGACATGGCCGTTCATTGCGTTGGGAGCTCAACATAGACTCGAAGCGTGCTCTGGCTGTGGATCGTCCTCGCTGCGGTCGCCCTTCTCGGGATCGTTCTCGCGCTGGGGTACAACAGGCTCGTTCGTCTACGGAACGAGGCCGACACCGGCTGGGCGAACATCGACGTTCAGCTTCAGCGCCGCGCTGATCTGATCCCGAACCTCGTCGAGGCAGTGCGCGGCTACGCGGCCCACGAGCGCGCCGTGTTCGACGAGGTGACGAAAGCGCGAGCAGCGCTCCAGCACGCGAGTGCGCCGGGCGCCGCAGCCGAGGCGAACGAGGGTCTCACCGCTGCGCTCGGACGCCTGTTCGCCGTCGCTGAGGCGTATCCCGAGCTCCAGGCGTCCGAGAACTTCCTCCAGCTCCAGGAGGATCTCACCGACACGGAGGACAAGATCAGCGCCGCCCGCCGCTACTACAACTCGACCGTCATGCATCTGAACACGGCGATCCAGAGCGTCCCCTGGCTGCTGATTGCGAAGCCCTTCGGCTTCCGGGCGAAGGAGTTCTTCTCCGCGCAGGGCGACACCGCGCCGCCGCAGGTGTCGTTCTCCCAGGCGACGTGACGCTCCAGCAGCAGATCCGTTCGAACCGCTTTCGCAGTGGGATCGTCGTAGTCGGCTTCGTACTGCTCCTGCTCCTGCTCGCGGGTCTCGTCGGGCTCGCGCTCGATTACTCGCTGGGCGCCGTCGCGCTCGGCGTCGCCATCGTCTACGGAGTGTTCGCGCTGGTCCGCTCGCGCAGCTTGGTCGCGAGAATGACGGGCGCCCGAGAGCTCGGCGAAGCCGACCTGAAGCCCCTGCACAGGCTCGTCGAGAACGTGTCCATCGGAGCCGGGCTGCCGGTGACGCCGGAGGTGCGGATCGTCGACGACCAGGCGCCGAACGCGTTCGCTGCAGGCCTCCGGCCGAAGTCGAGCTACATCGGCGTGACGACGGGGCTCTTGAGGACGATGCCGAAGCGCGAGCTCGAGGCCGTTCTCGCCCACGAGGTGTCGCACATCCGCAATCGCGACACGTACCTGATGACGATGGCGGTCGTCTTCGCCGGCGTCATCGCGCTCATCGCCGACATTGGATTTCGCTCCCTCGCCTACGGCGGGCGCTCGCGGAGAGGTGGGGCACTCGTCGTCATCCTCGCCGTCGTAGGGTTCATCCTCGCTCCGTACGCAGCGCTGCTTCTGCGCCTGAGCCTGTCCCGCCGCCGCGAGTTCCTCGCCGACGCCGGCGCTGCGGAGATCCTCAACGACCCGGAAGCGATGGCGTTGGCCCTCCGCCGGCTCGAGCTCGACGCGACGACCGTGCGCTACTCGGACGCGTCCACGGCGCACCTTTGGGTCGAAAGTCCGACCGATCGCGTGGACTCGGAGCAACGCGGAGTGCTCGCGCTGTCCGGCCTCTTCAACACGCATCCCCCGCTGCCCGACCGGATTGAGGCTCTCGAGGAGGCGGGAGGATTCCGGCTTTCGGAGGGCCTTCCGGCCGGCGAGCCCTTCGCCGCGGAACTGGGTCTCGTGTAGACGTACCCGCAAACTCCATGAAGAGTGAATACTCGGATTCAGCTTCTGCGCCAATCGGGTCGATAATGGACGTGCCGTGAAAGGTCTTCGCATCGGCCGTCGTCGAGGGCGCTCGAACGCGCCTGCGAGCTCGCCAGCCGAGCTTGCGTTCACTCCCGCGCTCAAGGACGAGCGCTGGCACATCCCGGACCACTTCAACTTCACGCGCGACGTGGTCGAGGCGCTCGCCGGCGACCCGAAGCGACGCGCCTTGACCTCCCTGGGCAAGGACGGCGTCATCGAGCCGCGTTCGTTCATGCAGATCTCCGAGGGAGCCACTCGCTGGGCCTCGATCCTCCGCGAGCATGGCGTTCGCCCCGAGGACCGGGTGGTGGTTCTCGCCGAGAGCGGCCTCGACTGGCTCGAGGTGGTCCTCGGCGTCATCAAGATCGGCGCCATCACGGTCCCGTGCGCACCCACCCTGAAGGCCGCTGCGCTCGAGGTTCGCATCTCCGCCACCGAGCCCGCACTCCTGGTGGCCGAGCGCTCGGTGCAGCCGGCGATCGAGCAGATGACCTTCACGGCCGACGTCCACTACCTCGACGACGGATCCGCGCGCCGCGCATCGGACGCTCCCGATGAGTCGCCGACGCACAACACGTCGTCCCGCGATCTCGCTTTCATCCTCTCAACTCCTGGCACCGCGGGCGAATCCAAGGGCGTCGCGCACACACATGCATCCGTCTTCGCGAGTCGGGTCGCCGCAGAGCACTGGCTCGATGCGGGGCCGGGCGATGCCGTGTGGTGTCCGGTGCCGTCCGACTCTGCTCACGCCGTCTGGAACGCGCTCGCCGGGCCTTGGTCGCGCGGAGCCGAGGTCGTTCTCCAGCACGGGGAGTTCGACCCGCACGAGCGACTCGACCTGCTCTATCGGCTCGGGCCGACCATCGTCTGCCAGTCGCCGTCGGAGTACCGAGCGCTCGCCGGGCTGCGCGAGCTCGATCGGTTTCGCTCGCCGCGCCTCAGACGCCTCGTTTCGACCGGCGACTATCTCGAGCCCGAGATCATCGAGGCTTTCGAGGAGCGGTGGGGCATGACGATCCACGACGGCTACGGTCAGACCGAGACGAACATCGTCGTCGCAAACGGTGCCGGGGACGGCTTCAGACCCGGCTCACTCGGACGCGCGTTGCCCGGCCATCACGTCGGGATCATCGACGCGGAAGGGAACGAGCTGCCCGTGGGGATCGAGGGAGATCTGGCTGTGCGGGGGCGCCCGCCGACGTTGTTCGCCGGCTACTGGGAGTCCCCCGACGAGACGAAGAGCGCCTTTCGCGGCGACTGGTACCTGACGGGCGACGTCGCCAAGGCGGACGAGGAAGGCTTCTTCTGGTTCGTCGGCCGGGCCGAGGACGTGATCTCGAGCAGCGGCCGGACCTTCGGTCCATACGACGTCGAGCGAGTGCTTCGGGAGCACCCGGCCATCGCCGCAAGCGCGGTGGTCGGACTCCGCGACCTGCAGCGAGGCGGCCAGTTCGTCCGGGCCTACGTGGTTCAAGCGCGTGGCGGCCAAGGATCAGCCGAGCTCGAGGCCCAGCTTCGCCAATTCGTGGGGGAGGCACTGCCCGAGCAGCAGGTTCCCCGGGAGATCGTCTTCGTTGACGTGCTGCCGACCGTCCGCGGGCGAGTGAGCCGCCACGTGCTTCGCGAACGCCCGGTCGGCGGCCGTCCGCTCTGGGAACAGCCTCCGACGTCGGAGCCCGAAACGGCGCATCCACCAGTCGCGTCAGCGCCGCCTCCACCGCCTGTCGTCGCAGGAGCCGCACCCGTGGTCGGCCTGGAGCCGACAGCCACTCCAGCGCCCGAGCCGGGGCCACAGCCGGTCGAGCCGCCCGTCGTGGCGGCCGAGCAGCTCGTCGAGGCGGTTCCGATTCGCTCGGACGAGCCCGAGCAGCTGGTCACGCCGGACCCAGTCGCCCCTCTCGAGCCCGTCGCAGAAATCGCTCCGGAGACGACGCACATCGAGCCGGTTGCCGAGGCGTCTCCGCTTCCCGAGCCGGAGCCGGATCACGTGCCGGCACCGACCGTCGTTCCCGAGCCCGAGCCCGAGCCCGAGCCCGAGCCCGAGCCCGTCGCTCGTGAGCCGGAGCCCATGGCCGAAGCCGTCCCTGCTTCCGATCCGGAGCCGCCCGAGGCTCGACCCGAGCCCGAGCCCGAGCCCGAGCCTGTGGACACGCCCGAGTTCAGCGTCGCGCCTGATCCATCGCCACTGCCCGAGTATGTGATCGAGGCTTCGGAGC
The DNA here is from genome assembly GCA_036258155.1 of Gaiellaceae bacterium. Lineage (GTDB taxonomy): Bacteria > Actinomycetota > Thermoleophilia > Gaiellales > Gaiellaceae > GMQP-bins7. The sequence goes on from DATAEF010000061.1 coordinate 12,708, forward strand.
ATGAGGCTATGGAGCCGCCCGTCAGACCCGTGCCTACGCCCGAGCCGGTCGTGTCGATCGCACCCGAGTCCCTTCCCGATTTCATCATCCCTCCGGGAACGACGCCCGACCCGCCGCCACGGCCGGCTCCCGAGCCCCAGCCCGAGGCCGAGGAGGATCTCGGCCCGCTTCCCGACTACATCGTCGACCCCAACCGACCCCCGAACCCAACTCTCCCCGAGCCCGAGTGGGCCGCGCCTCTACCCTCGGAGCCGGCGGTACCGGCGCCGAAACCGCCTGTCGACGCCGCCGAGAAGCCCGATGCCGGCAACTCCAGCGGTCTCAACTTCCCGCCAGCGACGAGCTTCCCCACTCTGCGCTCCGAGGAGGACGGCGAGACGGAGTTCGGACGCGACGCGAACAGGACTCCCCGCGGACGACCCGCAGCGGGTTCGGGCAGACCCAAGCGCCCCAGATCGCGCGAAGCGGAGCCGGGCGACGAGTCGGATGAGGTCAGCTGGATGGCGGGTCTCTCCAATCGACTCAGTGCCTACAGCCTGGCCGGGGAAGAGACGAGCCCTCGTAGCGAGCCTGACGACGACGAGCCCGAAGACGCCGACACATCCAGCTGACGGGTACGTTTCGGCATGACCGACCAGGCGGCCGTGAGCCTGCTGCGCTGGCTGCGCAGGCAGCTCCGGCAACCGACTCCTCAGCGCGAGCACCTGGAAGCCGCGGTGGCCAATGACGACCCCGCCGAGGCTCGGCGGCTCCTCGAGCTGATCCCGTTCACGACGGCACAGCGGCGCCACGTCGAAGGCCTCATCGCGCGCTGGGAGGAGGGTCGTGCCGGTCGCTGAGAGCGAGGCGATCGTCCGGCGTATCTTCGAGGCCTTCGCACGGAAGGAGGGCCTGGCGCTTCGGGGCGTCTTCGCCGAGGACGCCGTCTGGACCGTGCCCGGGCGCGGGGCGATGGCCGGCGTCTACCGCGGCCGTGAGAGCATCTTTCGCTTCCTCGCGCGGCTGTCGAAGGAGACCGAGGGGACGTACGGCTCCGAGCTTCTCGACGTTCTGACGAGCGATCAGCGGGCAGCCGCGGTCTATCGCGCACGCGGGACGAGGCACGGACGGACGCTCGAGCTCGACCAGGTTCTGCTGTTCACGATCGAGGGCGGGCTCGTTCGGGAAGTGCTCGCCCTCCCGGGCGACCCGGAGGCCTTCGAGACATTCTGGGCGTAGTGGAGCACTTAGTCTGGCGCGCATGAGCGAGCAGCGCTTCGCAGACGGCCTCCGCTACCGAATCGAGATCCCGTCGGTCGAAGGACCGCGGGTCCTGGAGGCGGTGCTCGAGGAAGCCGCGAGCCGTGGCGTCGACGTGCGGCGCGTCTCGCAGGGAAGCGGCGTGATGATGCTCACGGACGACGAGATCTCCGCGATGGCGAGGCTCGGTGCGGAGGCGGGCGTCGAGGTGTCGCTCTTCCTCGGCCCGCGCGGCGCCTGGGATACCGGCGGCCAGTCACTCGTCACCGCTGCTGCAGGAGGATCTGCCCGCGCGGATGCGGGTGTGGACGCGTGTGTCGCGGAAGTGCGGCGCGGCGCCGCACTCGGCATTCGCTCGTTCCTTGTCGCGGACCTCGGAGTCCTTGCGACGCTGGGCGGGATGAAGCGCGACGGTGCGCTTCCGAGGTCATTGGTTCTCAAGACGTCGGTGCTCCTCGCATGCGCGAACGCCGCGACTGCCCGTACCCTCGAGGAGCTGGGCGCGACGACGATCAACGTCGCGACCGACCTCGCTGCCGCGGAGCTCGGCGAGCTCCGAGCCGCGTGCTCGACGCCGCTCGACGTCTACGTCGAGGTGCCCGACGACCAGGGCGGTTTCGTCCGCTTCTACGACGTGCCGGACATGATTCGCGTCGCGTCACCCATCTACGTGAAGCTCGGGCTTCGCAACGCACCGAACATCTACCCGTCCGGGCTGCACCTCGACGACCTCGCCGTGAAGCTCGGTCGCGAGCGCGTGCGCCGCGCCCAGCTGGTCCTGCGACTGCTCCAGGAGCGTGCTCCCGAGCTCGTCGAGGGCCGCGGCGCCGACCGCCCGGACGATCTGGGGATACCGGAGCCTTGAGAGATCGTCTCGCCGCCGTCTACTCGGCTGCGCTCGCGGACATCCTCGACGCGCGCGGATCGCACGAGCAGACCCTTCCCCATGCGATCCGGCCTCTCGAGCCCGGCATGAAGCTCGCCGGCCCGGCGTACACCGTCGAGGGCCGGGCGGCGCCGACGACGGACTACGACGCCGCGCTCCGCAAGGTCCTCCGGATGCTCGGCGACGTTCCCGCCGGCCACGTCGCCGTGTACGCCTGCGCTCACGACGTGTCGGCGCACCTCGGCGAGCTCTCCGTGACGTCGCTGAAGGCGCGGGGCGTTTCCGGGTGCGTGCTCGACGGCGGTTGCCGCGACGTTCGGTTCATCCTGGAGGAAGGCTTCCCGGTCTTCTCGCGCTTCGTCACGCCGGAGGACTCGACCTGGCGCTGGGAGCTCGAGGCGACGCAGGTGCCCGTGACGATCGGACGAGTTCGCATCGAACCAGGAGACTGGGTCGTAGGAGACGACGACGGTGTGGTCGTCGTCCCGCAGGCGATCGCCGAGGACGTGCTCGCCGAAGCAGAGGCGAAGGCGGCGACCGAGAACGAGATCCGTGCCGCGGTGCGCGAGGGCATGTCGCCCCTCGACGCGTACGAGCGCTTCGGTACCTTCTGAGCTATTCGTCCGGCGGCGGACGCGGGTTCCAGACAGGGCTCGAGTCGTTGTTCGCGCTGTCCGTGAGCCGCTCGACGCTCCCGCCCCCGATCTCGACGGTGAAGATCCCTCCGCCCTCCTGGTACGCGATCTTCGTTCCGTCGGGCGACCACGAGGGCTCGAAGTTGTCTCCTGCCGTCGGGACGACGCGGCGCAAGCCGTTCCCGTCGAGCCCCACCGTGTAAAGCTCGTACACCTCGTCCTCGGCATTGCTCGAGAAGACGATTCGCAAGCTGTCGGGCGACCAGGCCGGCGTGAACACGCGGCCGCCCTGAGAGGTGACTGGGTGCCGCTGCGATCCGTCGGGGCGCATCAGCCAGATCTCCCGGACGACTGTCCCCGGGGTCCGGCGGACATACGCGATCCAGGAGCCGTCCGGTGACCAAGACGGGTCCGACTCCTCCGCGGTGACGTCCGAGATCCGTGTCGCCTGCGAGCCACTCTCAGTCACGGTGTAGATGTCGCCACCACGGGCAAACGCGATCCGCTGCCCCGACGCAGACCAGGTCGGATGGGAGTCGTCGTCCTGTGTCGACGTGAGCCTCTTCGTGCCGGTTCCGTCGGCGTTCATCACGTAGATGTCGAAGGTCTCATTGCGCCGGCTCGAAAATGCGATCTTCGTACCGTCCGGCGACCAAGCCGGCTCCACCTGGAAGAACAGGACCCCCGCGTTCCCGGCTTCGTGGGTCACTCGATGCTCGGCGCCGCCATTCGCATTCATCTGGAAGATCGCGTAGTCGCCGTCGCGAGTGCTCACGAACGCGAGGTCGGGACGCGCGCCCTCACCGCCGCATCCGGCTAGGGCAAGTAGGCACAGCAGGACGATGGCTCGCCGTGACAACGGACGAGAAGCCTAGTGAGACAGCGGCTCGACTCCGAGGTAGCGACGCTGCAAGTCGGGGTCGCCCGAGAGCTGCGACGCGGTCGTCTCGGCTGCGATGCTCCCCCCGATCATGACCAGCTGACGCTCGGCGAGGGCAGTTGCGACACCGAGGTTCTGCTCGATGAGGAGGATCGCAAGGCCCTCCTCCTCGAGAACGCGAAGAGTCTCGATGAGGCTCTCGATGACCGTCGGTGCAAGGCCCTCGGAGGGCTCGTCCATGATGAGAACCCTGGGGTTCGTGACGAGCGCCCGTCCGATCGCCAGCATTTGCTGCTCTCCGCCCGAGAGTTGGGCACCGCCGTTTCGCTTCCGTTCGGCCAGGCGCGGGAAGAGATCGTAGACGCGCTCGCGCGTCCACTCGCTGCCTCCGTTCGAGGACGCACTACGGGAAGCGATGCGAAGGTGTTCATCGACCGTGAGCGACGGGAAGAGGCGACGACCTTGCGGAACATAGCCGAGCCCCCGCCGGGCGATCTTGTGTGACTGAACGCCGACGAGCTCGCCGCCGTCGAACCGAATCGACCCTGCCGTGCGCGGAGGCGAGATGCCCATGATGGCGTTGCACAGCGTGGTCTTGCCCATGCCGTTGCGACCGACGATTGCGATCGACTCGCGGACCATCGAGAACGTGACGTCCTCGAGCGCCTGGGCGTTGCCATAGAACGCGTTCAGCCCTTGGATCTCGAGGAGCGTCGGCGGGACCTCGGGCAGCGCGACAACGGCCTGCTCACTCACGGTGGTGGCCGCGCCCGAGGTAGAGGTCGTGGACGGTCTGGTTGGCTCGGATCTCGTCGGGAGTTCCCTCGACGATCACACGACCGTCGTGCATCATCGTCACCCGCTCGGCGACACGAAGTGCGATGTCCATGTCGTGCTCGATGAGGATCAGCGTGATGTTCCGATCGAGACCGAGTAGGAGATCCGTCAAGAGTTGCCGCTCCCCACGTGAGAGCCCGGACGCCGGCTCGTCGAGCATCAGGACTTTCGGCTCGGCGGCAAGCGCCATCGCGAGCGCGACCTGCCGGTGCTCGCCGTGCGACAGCGAGCCGACGAGCTCGCCAAGCTTGTTGTCGATTGCGACCTTCCCCGCGGCGAGACGGGCAAGCTCCCGCAGTTCGCGTTCGCGGCGCGGTAGCAGCACCGGTCGTAGGTGTCCACCTCGAACGCCGACGATCGAGAGGTAGATGCTGTCTTCGACGGTGAGCCCGAGGAGCTGCCGTGACTGCTGGTAGGTGCGGGCGAGACCGAGCTTCACCCGGTGGCGGGCTGGCTTTCCGGTCACGTCCTCCCCGAACAGCTCGATCGTGCCACTCGACGGTGGCAGGTCGCCACAGATCACGTTGAACAGCGTCGTCTTGCCGGCCCCGTTCGGGCCGAGAACGGCACGACGCTCACCGTGTGGGACGTCCAGGTCGACGCCCCAAACGGCTTGCAACCCACCGAAGCGCCGGCCGACCCCCCGCAAGCGGAGGGTCGGCTCGGCGTTCTCGACGGACGGTGCTGCTTCGCTCACCGACCTACTTGATGACCTGGTTGGTGACGACGCCGTTCTTGACCACCCTGATCTTCCCCTGCCACGGCAACTTCCTCTTCGTGCAGGGTGGGAAGGCGCGGCCGGGCGCCGGCTTGTTCGGTCCGAACACGCCGCCGAACGTCTGGTCGACGTTCGGCACGAAGCCGACGATCGATGGTACGCCGCCCTTGCCGATCTGCAGTTGGAACTGGTCCTGGATCGCCTGCCGCCGGCTGTCGAGCTTGACGAGACCCTTGTTGCTGACCTGGTAGCCCGAGGCGAGCGTGCGAGGCATCGACGCCTGCAGCTTTGCCCCCACGACACCGGCAGACTTCTGCAGCCCCAAGACGAGGGCCCACGCGGCGTTGTAGTAGTTGTAGACGAAGCCGGACGCCGCCGCCTTGGCCTGCGTCGGGTACCACTTCTTCATCACGGCCTCGTAGCGCTTCACCTGCGCCGTCTTCAGACCAGGAGCAGAGCCGAACCCGCCGACGTACGCGCCCGGATACAGCGGCGCCACTTCCTTGCCGGCTGCCCCATCGATGAGGAACAGGTTGCCGGCAAGCTGCTTCGGGTCGATCTTGCCGTTCGCCTGCTCCATCGCCTTCAGGCTCACCCCCGTGCCAGTGCCGCCGACGACCCAGAAGTACCCGTCGATCTGGTCGGGCTTCGGGAGCTGCTGGACGTAGGAGGCGTAGTCGGTGGTGTTGAGCGGCGGGAACACACGCTTCGTGATCTTGCCGCCGATGCCGCAGAAGTCGGCGATGATGCCCGCCGCAGACGTCCATGCGAAGCTGTAGTCGTCCATGATGATGGCGGCGTTGCGCCAGCCGAGCCTCTTGTAGACGATCTCGCCGAGACCCGCGTTCCACTGGGCGCCGTCGCCGTGGTAGCGGAACACGTTCTTCGGCGCGATCTGCATCGTCGGATCCTGCGAGGCCGCGGTACCGATGATGAACGTCTTGGTCGGCTTGCCCTTCGCGTAGTTCGCGATCGCCACTGCCTCGTCACCGGACAGCGGGCCGACCATGACGTCGGCCTTGAGCCCCTCCATCAACCGCCGCGTCTCCTTGATCGCGGTCGGGGCCGTGTCGTCGCCGCAGCCGTAGCCGACGATCTTCACCGACGTGCCGCCGACCTTGATGCCGGTCATGCCAGCGGACGGCTTCTGCTTGCTCTTCGGCTTGCCGCCCGCATACTGGGCAAAAGCCGCCTGGGCGCCGCCGATGTCATTCTCGTAGTTCGCTCCGAACGCGCCCTTGCAGTCGGTCATGATCGCGACGCGAACCTCTCTCGCCTCTGGCGCCGCAAGCGACGTCGAGACGAGCGCCGTGGCAGCGATCGCGACCACTCCGAGCGGAAGCACGAGCTTCCACCTGCGTACTCTCATCTTCCCTCCTTCTCGATGCCTGCACTCCAACCTGCGTACTTGGATCAGAGGTGAGCCTACGCCAAGTCGCGTCTCGTTTTCCACCCCCTCACGACGAGCTCGTTCCCATCGCCGCCTCACGAGTCTCCACTTCGACCTGTGGCGGCCCTCCACGACGGCGTGCCCTATCCCAGATTCGGTCCCACAGCCCGGTCAGCCCGTCGGGCGAGACGATCACGATGGTGAGGAAGACGAGCCCGATTATCGTGTTGAACCGCCCTCCGACCACGGGCAGGCCCCCGGTCGGGACCCAGTTGACGACGTAGTTGTTGATGACGATGAACGCGAAAGCGCCGATCCAGGCACCCTCGATGCGGCCGAGGCCGCCGATGACGGCGATGATGAGCAGATCGATGGTCGGGCCGAGGCCCATATCCTGCGGTGCGATCTGGCCGTTCCACCAGACATAGAGAATCCCGGCCAGCGAGGCGATGAACGCCGCAAAGCCGAACGCGAGCATCCTGTGCAGTGGCACCGCATACCCGAGCGACGCCATCCGCACGGGCTCGTCCCGAATGCCGGCGAACGCGATGCCGAACGGCGTTCTCGTCATGTACCTGATTAGGACGTAGACGACGGCCGAAACGGCGAGCGCGATGTAGTAGAGGCGGTCACGATCGGTGGCGATGTCTCCGACGAACGAAGGCGTGTACTCGTTGACGCCGGCGATCGGCGAGAAGCCGCCGAACTGGGTCACCGACCCGAAGAAGAGGTTGGCGATCACCGCATACGTGAGCGTGAGCATGAGGAAGTAGATGCCGAAGCTCCGCGACGCCAGGGCACCGAAAATGAGCCCGATCACCGAGGTGATCACGATCGCGAGCACGAGCGCCAGGGTCGGGTCCCACCCGAGCACGAGCCCTTTGGATTCCCCGCCCGGCCCGCTCTGCGTGACCATGTTCCCGAGCATGTAACCGGCGATGCCCATGAGGGCCGTCTGCGCAAGCGAGACCATGCCGCCGTAGGCGGAGAGGAAGATCAGGCTGGCGGCGGCAATTCCGAGTAGGAGCGCCTGGGTGAGGATCACGTCGAGCCAGTAGTCGTTGAACAGCTGCGGCCCGAGGGCGGCCACGAGCAGAAGCACGACGCCGATGACCCGCTCCACGGTGGTCTTCGCGTCGAGCCTGCTCACCCGATCCTCCCAAACAGCCCCTGCGGCCGGAAGGCGAGCACGAGGGCCAGCAGAACGAACGTGAACACGATTGCGTAGTTCGTGCAGCACTCGTTCCCGGTCGTCGGCAGGTACGACGCCGCGAACGAGAACACGAGCCCGTACAGGAGCGATCCGGCGGCCGCGCCGAGGAGCGACCCCATGCCGCCGATGATCACGACGACGAGCGAGTAGAGCAGCCACTGGCCGTCCTGCCCCGAGGCCACGTTGCCCTGCGAGGCGCCTACGACGCCGCCGAACGCCGCCAGGGCCGAGCCGACGACGAACGCGATCGCGAAGACGGATTGAATGCTGACGCCGAGTGCCGACGTCATCTGACGGTCGTCGACCCCTGCACGGATCACCATCCCGGTGCGGGTCCGATGGAGCCACAGCCAGAGGAGAACCCCGACCATCACGCCGAGAAAGAGCACGATCAGCCGGGCGAGCGAGTAGTCGATGCCGGTCAGCGGAAGCTCGATGCGGATGTTCGCCCAGCCAGGCCAGGCCATGCCGACCGCGTTGCCGCCGAACTTGACCGTCCCCTCCGGAACGTGACGGGGGAAGTGCCCGATGATCTGATCGGCGATGATCACGGAGATGGCGATCGTGATGAGCGCCTGGCGCAGCTCCTGCCCCATGTTCCAGCGCAGAAACACCTGCTGCACGATCAGCCCGACGACGCCGACCACCGAGCATGCGACGAGCGCAGGGTAGACCCACTCCCAGGTGGTCACCTCGGACGACTGAAGCGAGAACCCCTGACCCGTCATCGACTGCTGGATCTCATAGGCGATGTAGCCGCCCAGCAGGTAGAAGGAGCCGTGGGCCATGTTCACGACCCGCATGAGCCCGAAGATGAGCGAGAAGCCGCTCGCAACGATGAACAGCCATCCGGCAAACGTAAGGCCGTTCAGCAGTGTGATCGCGAAGCTCTGCCAGTCGTCGATGGCGGAGCCGCTGGATGTCGTACGCCAGTTACCGCCGATCTCTGGCGGCGGCTCGGCGATGACGACGATGTAGAGGAGCGCAAAGCCGACGAGCCCGGCCGCGGCTACCCGCGGCACGGTTCCTACGACTCCCCAGGCACGAATTCGCTCGGCCACCGGCTACGCGAACGTACCAAGCCGCAGGGCCGCTTTCAACGCCAAGCTACGCACGCGTGCGCCACGCTTGACGCTCGGCAGGAGCGGGCATAGCCTGGCTTCAAGACTCGACTGGGAGGAACGATGGCGAACACGTACACGGCTGTGATCCCCTACGAGTCGCTCGACCCATTGACGATCGGTGCGTCGGGTGACGAGGACAAGGTGGCGCGCGACACGCTCGAGCTCGAGATCCTCGACAGAAACCTCCTCGCGGCGATCTACCCGGACGAGCCGAGCCCGGTAGTCGATCCCACCGAGGCTGCGCGTGCTGCGCTCGAGGCCCCCGTCTCCGGCCCGCGCTTCTCGGAGCTGGTGGCCTCGGCTTCACGGGTGTGCGTGATCATCGACAACCAGTTCCGGCCGACTCCGCAATCGAGGCTCCTTCCTCCCGTACTCGACGCGATCGAAGCCGCTGGCAAGCCGGCCGTGATCGTCTGCGCCAACGGGAAGGTCTTTCCCATGTCGGACTCGGACATCGAGCAGAAGGTCGGAAAGGACAACCTCGCCCGCATGGAGCGGCTCGGGATCTCGTTTCACCAGAACGACCCCCGGAACGCCGACAACTACGAGTACGTGGGTGTCTCGTCCCGCGGCACACCGGTCTGGCTTCACAAGGAGGTCGCCGCCTGCGACGTGAAGGTCTCGATCGGGCAGGCGCAGTCGAACCACTGGGGCGCGGGCGGCGGAGGGAAGCTCATCCTGCCCGGAGTCGTCTCGGACGAGACGATCGAGTCCAACCACTGCGCGTTCGTCCCCTCGCCGCAGACACACTACGGCGCGTACGCAGGTCCGATGCGCTCGGACATCGACGAAGTCGCGACCATGTGCGGCCTGTCCGCCACGATGAACGTCGTCCTCGACACGCACGGACGGGTCATCGAATGCACCTTCGGATCGCACCCGGAGGCACACCGCCACGCGATCGAGAGCTTCAACGAGATCTACGCCTACGAGCATCCTGGGACGCAGGCCGACATCGCGATCTGCGGTGTCTTCGCCCCCACCGACCACCTCTTCTTCCACACGGGTTGGGGCTGTATGTCGGCCGACTTCGTCGTGAAGGACGGTGGCTCGATCATCTATTGCTCTCCCTCGCCGGGCGTCTCCACGGCGATCGGCGACTTCCCCGGGTTGGCGCTCATGGACCTGATGAAGCCGTACATGCCGGCAACGCCGGAGAACTACCAGCGGGTGTTGAAGGACATCCACGCGCGCGCGATCCAGATGTGGGCCGGTTGCATCTGGGTGCCGATCTACGAGGTCATGACACGCAAGCACCTGAAACTCGTCACGCTCGAGGAGAACCTCGACATGGCCGCGGACATCGGGCTCGACGCGACGACCGCGCTCGACGAGGCCTTCGCGGAGGCGATGGACCGACACGGGTCGGACGCCAAAGTGATCGTCCTGCCGTATGCGCGCTACCAGCTTCCCGCGAACATGGTGCGCATGGACGCCGAGGCGCTGCGCTATCCCGAGGAGGCGCTGGCCCACTGACGCAGCGAGCCGTTCCGGGGCTCGTCGCACGCGGCACGTCCGCGGATCCGCCGGAGTCGCGGGAGATCAAGGGCTCGACGACGATCGTCGAGCTCCTGCGCATGTTCCCGGAAGGAGAGGCGGCCGCCCTCATGGCGAGGCTCTCCTTCGCGTGCGCCCACTGCGGAGGCGCGTTCCACGAGCCGCTCACGATGGCCGCCAAGCGCCACTGCCGCGACCCGCGCGCGGTGATAGAGGCTTTCCGCGCGTTGAACGAAGGCGAGCCGTCCGCTGCGCAGGTCGAGCTCGCGCGGAGGCGCGTCTAGGACTCGGCCACGGCGAGGCGACGCGTGAACGAGGCGTTGAGCGATCCCGAACGGAACGGTTCGTCGTCGATCTCGACCGCCGCGTAGCCCGCGGACGCGACCGCGGAAACGACCGCAGCTCGGCCTCCGGGCGACAGCGCGCGGTCGAGCTCCTCGGCGCTCAGCTCGACACGGCCGAGGTCGCCGAAGTGGCGCACGCGCAGCACCCGGTACCCGAGCGCCTTGAGCGCGAGCTCAGCGCGGTCGATTTGAGCCAGCGTCGCCGGATCGACCGCGGTTCCGTACGGAATCCGCGACGCGAGACACGGCGACGCGGGTTTCTCCGCGCTCGGCACTCGGAGCTCGCGGGCGAGGACGCGCACCTCATCCTTCCCGACGCCCGACTCGAGCAGCGGATGGACGACGCCGTGCTCGCCAGCGGCGCGAAGCCCGGGCCGCCAGTCGCCGAGGTCGTCCGCGTTCGCGCCCGAGAGCACGGCCGCATAACCGCGCCGGCCGGCGAGCGCCGAGAGCCGGTCGTAGAGCTCGGTCTTGCAGTGGTAGCAGCGGTCGCGATCGTTGCGCCGGTATCCGTCACGCTCGAGCTCGGCGGTCGTGACGACCTCGTGCGCGATGCCGATCGCCTTCGCGACTTCCCGCGCCCCGTCGAGCTCGCCGGTCGCGAGCGCCGGTGACACAGCGGTTACGGCGAGTGCGCGGTCGCCGAGCGCGCGAGAGGCGATCGCCGCCACGAGGGACGAGTCCACACCGCCCGAGAACGCGACGACGCAGCTCCCGAGCGAGCGAATCCTGGATTCGAGCTCCTCGACTCTCGTCATGGGTTCTGGGCCCGCGCGAGTGCTTCGGCCCAGACTGACTGTACGGCTCGGCCGGTCGACCTCGCAAGCGCGGCGCAGTCGTCATGCTCCGGAGCAACGTTGACGACCCGGCCGTCGAGCATTCCGATCTTCACCCGAACTGTTCCGCCGGCCACCTCGACGCGACGCTCCTCGCGCTCGAGCTCGTAGCGCTCGAGGCGGCTGACGCGGACGCCGAGCGCCGACGTCTCCTCGAGCAGCGCACGTGCGATCGCAGTCTCCGCCTCGGGGCGGGCGAGCACCGAGAGGACGAAACCCGGCCGGCCCTTCTTCATCTGGGCCGGGACCGTCCACACGTCGAGCGCCCCAGAAGCGAAGCACCGCTCGACCGCGTCCGGGACGAGCTCGGGCAGGAAGTCGTCGAGGTTCGTCTCGAGCAGGACCACCGGGGTCAGACTTGTGCGGCGTGATCCCATTTCGTCGCCGATGACGACGCGCACGACGTTGGGTCTGTCGTCGAGCTCCTTCGTGCCCGCGCCGTACCCGACGCGCTCGAGTGTGAGGGGAGGCAGCGGACCCCACTCGTCCACGACGGTCGCGGCGATGGCCGCTCCCGTCGGTGTGACGAGCTCTGCTTCGGTATCGACGCCCGCGAAAAGCGCGCCTCCGAGCAGCGCAAGTGTCGCGGGAGCAGGCAACGGGAGGACTCCGTGCGCCGCCCTCGTGAACCCGCGGGCGAAAGGAAGCGGCGAGCAGGCCACTCGCTCGATTCCGAGCTCGTCGAAAAGGACGAGGGCGCCACAGACGTCCACGAGGGTGTCCAGCGAGCCGAGCTCATGGAAGTGCACCTCGCCGGGGGGCACGCCGTGAATCCGGCCCTCCGCTTCCGCCAACCGTGCGAATGCTTCGAGCGAACGGGTGCGTGCCTGCTCCGGGATGTCGGCCGCCTCGACTATGAGCCGGATCTCGCGGTAGTCGCGATCTGAGACGTCGTCGGGCGCCTCGATCCGGAGATGGAGTGCCCCGACGCCGTGACGCTCGACGTGCTCGACCGAGATCTCGACCCCAGCGAGCCCGAGTGCGGCAGGAACGTCGCGCAGTCGATCGAGATCGGCTCCGGCGTCGAGCAGCCCGGCCAGGAGCATGTCGCCCGCCAATCCGCCGACACAGTCGAGATATGCCACCCGGCTCATTCGCGTCCTCGCGCGATCAGGGCCGCAATCGTCCCGGCGCCGAGCCCGTCGTCGATCCCGACCACGGCAAGCCCGGCAGCGCACGAGGCGAGCATCGCGTTCAGGGCCGTTCCTCCACCGTGCGCCGAGCCGTACCCGACGCTCGTCGGAACTCCGATCACCGGCGCGCGTGCGAGTCCTCCGACAAGGCTTCCGAGCGCACCGTCCATCCCCGCGACGACGACGACACAGTCCGCCTGTTGGATGTCAGGGAGCGCCTCCGCGAGCCTGTGCACTCCTGCAACGCCCACATCCTCGTAGATGGCGACGGTCGTGCCCAGGAGCTCTGCGCGAATCCGCGCCTCGTGCAGCACCGGCCCGTCGGACGTGCCCGCGGAGACCATGGCCACGAGTCCGCGCGGCTCGGGCACGCCGCGAGCGACCCAGATGCACCGGGCGACCGTGTCTTCCTCGGCGTCCTGCGCAACCTCGCGCACGGCGGCGCGCGCTGCGTCGTCCGCCCGAGTCGCGAGGACGCTGCCGGCTCCGCCTTCGAGTAGCGCTGCGAAGATCCCCGCGACCTGCGCGGGAGTCTTGCCTTCGGCGAGGATCGCTTCGGGCGCTCCCTGACGAAGCTCCCGATGGACGTCGACGCGCGCGAAGGCGAGGTTTCGATACGGCAGCGCCGAGAGCTCCTCGAGCGCGTCGTCGGGGCTTTTCTCCCCACTGCGCACGGCCTCGAGCAGCTCGCGGAGATCGTCGCGGAGCCCTGCCACAGGGCGATAGTAAGGTAGGCGAGTGAGCGCCAAGGTCGCGGTGGAGACGTGGGTCGGGCGCGCGCTCCCACGCCTCGAGGACGAGGCACTCCTGCGCGGCGAGGGCCGCTTCATCGACGACCTCGATCCCGTTCCGAACGCGCGGCACGCCGCGGTGCTCCGCTCGCCGTTCGCATATGCACACATCACCCGCCTCGATGCGAGCGCGGCGCTCGAGCTCCCGGGCGTCACGGGCGTCCTCACCGGCGAGGACGTTGTCGCGCTCTCACGTCCCTTCCCGGCGGGCATCGACTCCCCGATCCCCTACTACGCCGCCGCGCACGAGACGGTGCGCTACGTGGGCGAGCCCGTGGCCGTCGTCGTAGCACGCGATCGCTACCTTGCCGAGGACGCGCTCGAACTGATCGACATCGAGTACGAGCCACTCGATCCGGTGCTCGACGCAGAGGTCGCGGCGGACACCTCGGCCTGTGTGTCGGACCGCTCATTCCACTACGGCGATGTGGACGGTGCGCTCTCGGGCGCAGACCTCGTGGTCACCGAGCAGTTCCGCTTCCACCGCTGGAGCGGCACGCCGCTCGAGTGCTACGGAGTGGTCGCGGACTGGAACGGCGCGGACGGCTCGCTCACGGCATGGGCGAACTTTCAAGGCCCGTTCACGCTGCACAGCGTCGCCGCCGCTTCGCTCGGGCTCCCCGGCTCGAAGCTGCGCCTCATCACGCCGCCCGACTCGGGAGGGTCGTTCGGGATCAAGTCCGCGGTCTTCGCGTACATCGTCCTCATGGGCCTCGCGTCGCGCAAGCTTGCCGTGCCCGTTCGCTGGATCGAGGACCGGCTCGAGCACTTGGCTGCGAGCTCCTCCTCGACGGGTCGAGTGACGGGGGTGGAAGCCGCGTTCACCTCCGAGGGCGAGCTCGTCGCCCTGCGCTACGACGTGATCGAGGACGTCGGTGCATACGTTCGCGCGCCCGAGCCGGCAACCCTCTACCGGATGCACGGGTCCCTCTCAGGCGCCTACCGCCTGCGGAACGTGGCGGCCCGCAACCGCGTTGTCCTCACGAACACGATGCCGAGTGGCCTGAACCGCGGGTTCGGCGGCCCGCAGCTCTACCTCGCGCTCGAGCGGACGATGACTATCGCGGCAGGCCGGCTCGGGCTCGACCCCGCCGAGCTCCGGCGGAAGAACCTGATCCGGTCCGACGCCTTTCCGTACACGACTCCGTCGGGAGCTCTCTACGACTCCGGCGACTACGAGGGCTGCCTCGACGACGCGCTCGAACTCTCCCGGTACGACGACCGCAGGGCCGAGGCGGAAACGGCCCGCGCCGAAGGGAGGCTCGTCGGCGTCGGGGTCGCCTGCGTCGTCGAGCCGTCGGTCTCGAACATGGGCTACATCACGCTCGCCGAGCCGGCGGATACGCGCGGACTTCCCAAGTCGGGAAATGCCGAGGGGTGCTCGATCACGATCTCCGCTCTCGGCGGAATCACGGTCCGGATGACCACGACCCCGCAGGGCCAGGGCCATGGGACGGTGATCGCACAGATCGTCGCCGACCGCCTCGGCGTCGAACCCGGCGACGTCGACGTTCTCACGGACTCGGACACGTCGACATCACCGTGGACGATCGCCTCCGGCAACTACTCGTCGCGCTTCTCGGGCGTGGGTGCAGGCGCGGTCGCGAGTGCTGCCGAGCAACTCGCGGCGAAGCTCGCTGCGATTAGGACGCACCTCGGCGACGATGGCGCGTCCCTTCGACGAACTGCGGGCACTGCCCACTGGAACCCGGAGGCGCTTCCGCCCGGGATGGAGCCGGGACTCGCGGCAACGGCCTACTACGCGGCCCCGAACCTGCTCCCGCCCGACGACGAGGATCGCGTCGCGTCCTCTGCCGCGCACGGCTTCGTGGCCGACGTCGCCGTCGTCGAGATCGATCGCGCAACCGGCGAGGTTACCGTACTCGACTACGTCACCGTCCACGACGCGGGTCGGCTGTTGAATCCTCTCCTCGCAGAGGGCCAGGTGCGCGGCGGCCTCGCACACGGCGCGGCTGCTGCTTTGTACGAGCGCCACGTCTACGACGAGCTCGGGAACCTTCTCACAGCGTCGTTCATGGACTACCTTTGCCCGACCGCGCCCGACCTTCCGACGCCGACGATCGCGCACCGGGAATCGCCGTCGCCCTTCCTCCCGCTCGGCGCGAAGGGACTCGGGGAGGGGACGACGATGAGCGCGCCGGCAGCAATCGCGAACGCTGTCGCCGACGCCATAACCCGCGACGACGTGGAGCCGCCGTTCACGCCGGCCCGAGTATGGGAGCTCCTGCGGCGATGAAGCCGCCGCCATTCGACTACCTTCGCCCGGAGACCCTCGAGGGCGTGCTCGATGCGCTCGCACAGAACGGCGGCGAGGCGAAGGTGCTCGCGGGCGGACAGAGCCTGGTGCCCGCCCTCAGCATGCGCCTCGTACGGCCGGCGCTCCTCGTCGACATCAACCGGATCCCCGTCCTGAACGAGGTCGTGGACGAAGGGGCGATGCGGGTGGGAGCAACCGTGCGGCAGGCCGATCCGCGGCTCCTCGCGCACCCGTTGCTCGCGGAGGCGCTGCCAAACGTCGGCCACTTCGTCACGCGCAACCGCGGCACCGTCTGCGGCTCGATCGCCCACGCCGACGCCGCGGCTGAGCTTCCGGTCGCGCTCGTGACGGCAGGCGGCTCGGTCGTCGCCACCTCTCGGTCGAAGACGCGTGAGATTCCCGCTGGCGACTTCTTCCTCGGCCCGTACACGACTGCGCTCGAGCCCGGAGAGATCGTGGTCGAGACCATCTGGCCGCAGCCTCGGGAGGACGAGACCTACGCCTTCGAGGAGCTCGCGCAGCGCGCCGGCGACTATGCGCTGGCGATGGCATCGGCCCGCGTGCACGGCGACGAGCTTCGTGTCGTCCTCGGTTCCGTCGTCGAGCGGCCGATCGTGCTCGAGGTCGATCCCGAGCATCCAGGCGAGTCGGCTGCTGCACAGGTCGAGCCGTGGGGGTCGATCCACGCGACGCCGGCATACCTGAAGCAGCTCGTCCGTGTGCTCGTCGACCGTGCGGTGGCTCGTGCTCGGGGCAGGACGGTCGTGTGATCGACGTCAGCTTGACCGTGAACGGCCAGCGCTACGCCGAGACCGTCGAGCCGCGGCTCCTCCTATCCGACTTCCTCCGTGGCCGGCTCGGGCTCACCGGCACCCACGTGGGCTGCGAGCACGGCGTCTGCGGCGCGTGTACCGTGCGGCTGGACGGCGTCGCCGTGCGCTCGTGCCTCCTGCTCGCGGCA
>DATAEF010000062.1:0-2113 GCA_036258155.1 Gaiellaceae bacterium
GCGGACGAGGTCGACCGGCCGGCCTGGGTCGCCGGCTCGATCGGCCCGCTGAACGTGTCCCTGTCGCTCTCGCCGAAGGTGGACGATCCGGCGTTTCGCAGCGCGACGTTCGACCAGGTCCGAGAGGCATACGCGGAGCAGATCCGCGGCCTCGCGGAGGGCGGCGTCGACATCCTCATGATCGAGACGATCTTCGACACCTTGAATTCGAAGGCCGCGGTCGTCGCAGCGAAGGACGTCGCGCCCGACTTGCCGCTCTGGATCTCGTTCACCGCGATCGACAAGAGCGGCCGGAACCTCTCGGGCCAGACCGTCGAGGCGTTCTGGACGTCGATCGAGCACGCCAATCCGTTCATCGTCGGCGTCAATTGCTCGCTCGGCGCCACCGAGATGCGCCCGTTCGTGGAGGACCTCTCGCGGGTGGCGACGACCTACGTCGCGTGCCATCCGAATGCGGGCCTGCCGAACGCGATGGGCGAGCACGACGAGCAGCCGGGCGACACGAGCCGGATCTTGGGCGAGTTCGCCCGCGACGGCCTCGTCAACGTCGTCGGCGGCTGCTGTGGCACGACGCCTGAGCACGTGAAGGCGATCACCGAGGTGGTGAACGCGTGAAGCCGCGCGAGCTGCCCACCAACGAGCGGCGCCCACGGTTCAGCGGCCTCGAGCCGTTCGAGATCGGCCCTGACACGGGCTTCGTGATGGTGGGCGAGCGGACGAATGTGACCGGTTCGGCCAGGTTCCGCCGGCTGGTCGAGGCAGACGACTTCCAGGGCGCGGTCGATGTTGCGCTGGAGCAGGTGCGCGGCGGAGCGAACCTCCTCGACGTGAACATGGACGCCGACCTGCTGGACTCCGAGCAGGCGATGACGACCTTCCTGAACGTCGTTGCCACGGAGCCCGAGGTCGCCCGGATCCCGATCATGGTCGACAGCTCGCGTTGGTCGGTCCTCCAGGCGGGGCTCAAGTGCATCCAGGGGAAGGGCGTCGTCAACTCGATCAGCCTCAAGGAGGGCGAGGAGCCGTTTCTAGAGCAGGCGCGCACCGTCCGCCGCTACGGCGCCGGGGTCGTCGTCATGGCCTTCGACGAGCAGGGCCAGGCCGACACCGTCGAGCGCAAGGTCGAGATCTGCGAGCGCGCGTACCGGCTGCTCGTGGACGAGGTCGGCTTCCCGCCCGAGGACATCATCTTCGACCCGAACGTCCTCGCCGTAGCCACGGGGATCGAGGAGCACGACGAATACGCCAAGAACTTCATCGACGCGCTGCCGCTGATCAAGGCGCGCTGTCCAGGAGCTCGCACGAGCGGCGGGATCTCGAACCTCTCGTTCTCGTTCCGCGGCAACGACGTCGTCCGCGAGGCGATGCACGCGGCGTTCCTCTACCACGCGATCCAGGCCGGGCTCGACATGGGCATCGTCAACGCCGGCCAGCTCGCGGTCTACGAGGACATCCCCCCTGACCTCCTCGAGCACGTCGAGGACGTGATCTTCAACCGGCGGCCCGACGCGACCGAGCGCCTCGTCACCTTCGCGGGAACCGTCGCCGGCGAGGGGACGAAGCGCGAGCTCGACACTGCCTGGCGCGATGCGCCGGTCGAGAAGCGCCTCGAGCACGCGCTCGTCCACGGGATCGTCGACCACATCGAAGAGGACGCCGAGGAGGCGCGGCAAGAGCTGCCGCGGCCGCTCGACGTGATCGAAGGGCCGCTGATGCGCGGGATGCAGGTCGTTGGCGACCTCTTCGGCTCCGGAAAGATGTTCCTCCCGCAGGTCGTGAAGAGCGCCCGCGCCATGAAGCGCGCCGTCGCCTACCTCGAGCCGTTCATGGAGGAGGAGGCCGCGGAGAGCGGTGGCCGTCCGCCTGCCGCCAAGGTCGTCCTCGCAACCGTCAAGGGCGATGTCCACGACATCGGAAAGAACATCGTCGGGGTCGTCCTCGGCTGCAACAACTACGAAGTGATCGACCTCGGCGTGATGGTGCCGGCGGACCGGGTCCTGGACACCGCGCTCGAGCAGGGCTGCGACGTCGTGGGCCTCTCGGGACTGATCACGCCGTCGCTCGACGAGATGGTCAACGTCGCCCGCGAGATGGAGCGGCGCGGGATGGACCT
>DATAEF010000063.1:0-4938 GCA_036258155.1 Gaiellaceae bacterium
GCGGTGCTTCACGTCTCACCGGGCCTCGGAACGACGTTCGTCCCGTTCCGGTTCTTTGCCAGGCCGGAGGTGACCGAGCTGGTTGTACGATCGGCGGGGTGACGACCCGGCTTGCCGGCCTCACCGGCGCGACGCTCGAGACGGCACCCGCGGTGTGCCAGTCGTGCGTGTGGTGGCAGAGCCGCGGCAATCGCGAGCCGGAGAAGCGAAAGTGGGTGGAGCGAGCCGAAGGGGAATGGGGAGCGTGGGGCACGATCTACCGCGACGACGACGGTCGGGTGCTCGGCTCCATGCAGTACGGCCCAGCACACCTCTTTCCTCGCGCCGCCGATCTCCCGGCGGGCCCTCCCTCGGACGACGCCGTGCTCGTCACGTGCGCGTACCTGCTCTCGGAGTCGCAGCCGTGGGTCGAGCAGTCGCTCTTCCTCGCCGCGATCGGCGAGGCGCGCGACAAGGGGGCGACGGCGCTCGAGGCGTTCGCGTACCGCTATCGGGAGGGGACGTCGGCGGCGGACCGGTTTCTCGTGCACCGCACCGTGTTTCCGGGCGACTTCTTGGCCGACTTCGGCTTTCGCACGGTGCGCTCGGCCGGTCGGATCGAGCTCGCGCGGCTCGAGCTCGGCGGGCTACAGCCTGTCGCCGAGGGCACGCGCGAGAAAGTGCTCCGCGTCGTGCAGGAGGCGTTCCAGCCTGCTCCCGCTCCGGCGCCCCCGAGCGGCGGCTAGCTCGGCGCGACCGAGCGCTCGCGGAGGGCCAGCTCGGCGATCTGGATCGCGTTGAGCGCCGCGCCCTTACGGAGGTTGTCGCAGGCGAGGAAGAGAGCGAGCCCGTTCTCGACGGTCTCGTCGGTCCGGATGCGTCCGACGAGCACGCCGTCGAGTCCGGCGGCCTCCAGCGGGCTCGGAAACTCGACGAGGCGAACACCGTCGGCCTCGCCGAGAACCTGGGTCGCCTCTTCAGCGGAGAGAGGTGCTTCCGTCTCCACCCAGAGCGCCTCCGCATGGCCGACCAGGATCGGGACGCGCACGCATGCGGCGCTGACCGGAAGATCCGGAAGCTCGAGGATCTTGCGCGTCTCTGCGCGGATCTTCGCCTCTTCGTCGAACTCGACGCCATCGAAGTCCCAGTCCATGCGGAGGTCGTGCTCCTCGACCG
Source organism: Gaiellaceae bacterium (assembly GCA_036258155.1). Lineage (GTDB taxonomy): Bacteria > Actinomycetota > Thermoleophilia > Gaiellales > Gaiellaceae > GMQP-bins7. The sequence continues at coordinate 1,156 of DATAEF010000063.1, forward strand.
ACTCCCCGCGGAGCCGGTCCATCGCCGAAGCTCCGGCGCCCGACGCGGACTGGTAGGTCGCAACACGAACTCGGCGAAGTCCCGCCGCATCCCGTAGCGGCGCGAGCGCGATCGACAACGGAATGGAGCAGCAGTTCGGGTTCGCGACGATCCCGGCGTTCTCGTGAGCTCGATCTCCGTTCACCTCGGGTACGACGAGCGGAACGCCATTCTCGAGCCGGAATGCAGCGGACTTGTCGATGCAGAGCGCACCGCCTGCTACGGCGACAGGCACGAGCTCCCGGCTCGCGCTCGTTCCGACGGAGAAGAGGCAGAGGTCGAGGTCTCCGGCGCCGAGCGCGTTCGGGGTCGCTTCCTCCACCGTCAGGCCGTCCAGCTCGGTGCCTGCCGAACGAGCGGACGCGAACGCGCGCACGTCGCCGTAGCCCCGCTCGCGCAGGAGGGCGAGCGTCACCGAACCGACCGCACCCGTCGCACCGACGACCGCGACTCGTGTGCGGTTCGTCACGGTTCGTCGCTCGCCGTCACCATCGCCGCAGTGTACGGACGTGCCCGGAGCCGACCGGGAAACGTCCACAAAAAATAGTGAACCGACTGACCCGAGGGCCCGCCGGTTCACTGGGTGCAATCTATGAAGTGGGTGCGGCGGATGCAAGAGGTCCCGCATCCAGATCGACGCAATTAGCGGGAAAAACGGTTCAAGAGCTCCCAACGCACTGAACGGCCATGTCGATCATTGCGTTGGAAGCTCTCACATCTCGCGGCGCCCGGCGAGCGCGCGGCCGAGAGTCACCTCGTCCGCGTACTCGAGGTCGCCGCCGACGGGAAGCCCGCTCGCGAGCCGCGTCACCTGAACCTTGCCGCGCAGCCGGTCGGCAACGTAGGCGGCCGTGGCCTCGCCGGTCATGGTCGGGTTGGTGGCGAGTACGACCTCCGCGACGCCGTTCCGCGCGACCCGGTCGAGGAGTGCGTCGATCCGGAGGTCGGACGGCTCGACGCCGTCGAGCGGCGACAGCGCGCCGCCCAGGACGTGGTAGAGGCCCCGAAACTCTCCGGTGCGCTCGACGGAGACGACGTCGACGGGCTGCTCGACCACGCAGATGACCGACCGGTCGCGGCGCTCGTCCGCGCAGACGGCGCACAACTCATCCTCGGTGAGGTTCCCGCACTCGCGGCAGAACCGGACGCGTGCCTTGACCTCCTCGATCGCGGTCGCGAGCTCGAGCGCCTCCTCCGGACGAGCGGAGAGGAGGTGGAACGCGAGACGTTGCGCGGTGCGCCGGCCGATGCCGGGGAGCTTCGTCAACTGGGTGACGAGGTTCTCGACTGCGGGGCTCAGCACACCTGCAGCCTAGATGTCCAGGCCGGACACGCCTTCTCGAGCGTCAGCTCCCGGGCAGCAGTCCGCCGAGACCACCCAGGTCGCCGGGGATCAAGCCCGACATCTTCGACTCCATCAACGCGCGCGCCGAGCGGAGCGCCTCGTTCACCGCCGCGAGCACGAGATCCGCGAGCAGCTCCGGGTCGTCGGGGTCGATGGCGCGCGGGTCGATCGTGATCGAGACCACCTCTCCGGCGCCGTTGGCCCTCACGGTCACCATGCCGCCTCCTGCCGAGGCCTCGACGACCTCGTTCGCCGCTTCCTCCTGCGCCTTTGCGAGCTCGGCCTGCATCCGCTGCGCCTCCTGGAGCATCTTGTTCATGTCGAACTTCACTGGTGGAACTCCCTTCGGGGTGATTGCCCGTCGAGACGGGGATGATGGACGACGCGAAGCGAGGACGCAGGAAGCGCCCATATCGGAATATGGGCGCGACCGAGGACGACGCCTCGCGTCGTCCAGCGCCACGTATCGACATGGTCGATCACTCCGAAGGGAGTTCCTTGACCTCTTTCGCGTCGAAGGTGTCCTTTAGTGCTTCGATGAAGCGATCCTCGCCCGGAGGCTCGTCGTCGGCAGCTTCCGCCTCGCCCTCGCCGGTCTCGAGCACGACGGCGAACCTGCGCCCGGTGACCTCGTAGAGCGCGTCCCGGAGGAGGCCGATGTTCTGCGGTTCGGAGATCTGGCGGCGGTGGAAGTCCGCGCCCGGTGGAAACTCGAGCGTCAGCGTGTCTCCGGCGAGGTCGGTGGGACTGGCCTCCGAGAGCAGGCTCGCGACGGGAATCGAGCGCTCGCGAACGGCCTCGACGATGCTGCGCTGCCACGCCTCCGTGACCTGCTCGAGCTCGACCCGAGGGGGCGGTGACTCCTCAGGCTGCGCTGGCGACGGATCCGGCGCAGCGCGCGTCGCGACGGGAGGTGATCGCTCTGGCGTGTGCGCTGTTCCGGGGGCCGCGCGCGTCTCGAGGAGCTCGACACGATGAGCGAGCGACTCGCGTGAGAGGTCGGCCTGCGGTCGAGTGACCTTCACGAGCGCGAGCTCGAGCGGGAGCCGTGGGTCGCCGCCCTGTCGCATGTCGTCGAGCGCGACCGCGAGGAGGTCGATCAACCGCAACACCGTCGGCTCGGGGAGCTGGTTCGCCTGCTCTCGCAGGAGATCCTTCGTCTCCTCGGTCACCGGGAGAGACTCCGGCACGTGGCCCATGTGCTGGACGAGCAGGAGATGCCGCAGGTGCTCGAGCAGGTCGTGGACGAGTCGGCCGAGATCCTGCCCCTGCTCCGCGAGCTCCTCGATGAACACGAGTGCGCCCGCCGTGTCGCGATCGACGACCATGTCGCACAAGCGCAGGAGCGACTCCTCCTCGACGGCGCCGACGAGCTGGAGGACGGCTTGCGCATCGACGGAGTTACCCGTCGCCGCGGCCAGTTGGTCGAGCGTCGAAACCGCGTCCCTGAAGGAGCCTCGAGCCCCGCGCGCGATCAGCGAGAGCGCCGAGTCCTGCGCCTGGATACCTTCCCCGTCGGCGACGCGCCGGAGGAGCGTCACGAGCTCGGCGAGGCGAGGGCGCTGGAACACGAACGTCTGGCAGCGCGAGCGTACCGTCGGAATGACCTGACTGAGGTCGGTCGTGCAGAAGATGAAGAGAAGGTGGGGTGGGGGCTCCTCGATCAGCTTGAGGAGGGCGTTCCAGGCGGCGCCCGTCAGCTGGTGGGCTTCGTCGAGGATGTAGACCTTGAAGCGGCCCTGCACCGGCTGCAGGACGACGCGCTCCCGGATCTCACGAATGTCGTCGATCCCACGCTGCGAGGCGGCGTCCATCTCGACGACGTCGAGCGAGCTGCCGCTCGCGATCGACAGACACACCGGGCACGTCTTGTCCGGCGACGGGGACGGGCCCGGCGTGCCCGCGCAGTTCAGCGCCTTCGCGAGGATGCGAGCCATCGACGTCTTGCCCGTGCCGCGGGGCCCGGCGAAGAGGTACGCCTGGCGCACCTGGTCGTTCTCGATCGCGTTCTGGAGGGTCCTGACGACCGCTTCCTGCCCGACGACCTCGTCGAAGCCCTGCGGGCGGTACTTCCGGTAGAGAGCAGTCACTCGGCGGATTCAAGCAGGTCGGCGATTAATGCCCGGCTGCGCACTCCGGCTTCGAGATCGGCGTCACCGGAGGTACCTGCGTCGCTTGCTCGGATCGGGCGGTACCGCGGCACCTGAGAGGGAGTCCTTAGCGCTGCTTCCTTCCGGACCTGACGCGGTTCGGACGCTCCCAGTGCGCGGGACCCGATCGTCAACGCTGCGTGCGCAGACCCAGTCCCGACGAACCGTCCCTCGGACGGCGTTCGGCCCCGCATGGAGCGGATTTCGGGTTCAGGGAACCGCTGACTCCCCACCTAGCGCGGCCGGGCA
>DATAEF010000064.1:0-7701 GCA_036258155.1 Gaiellaceae bacterium
GAGTTGAGATCACCGTTCACGGCACCGACGACGTCGTCGGGCACGGTCACGTCGAGCTCCATGATGGGCTCGAGGAGAACCGGGTCGGCGTTCATGTACGCGTCCTTCCACGCCATCGAGCCGGCGATCTTGAACGCCATCTCGGAGGAGTCGACCGTGTGGTACGAGCCGTCGACGAGCTCGACCTTCACGCCCTGCACGGGTGCGCCGGCGAGCTCGCCGTGGTGCATCGCCTCCTGGATGCCCTTGTCGACGGCAGGCCTGAAGCCCTGCGGAATGACGCCGCCGACGATCCTGTCCACGAACTCATACTCCCCGTCGGTCGGCGAGACGACGATGTGGCAGTCGCCGAATTGGCCGCGACCGCCCGTCTGCTTCTTGTAGCGCCCGTGCGCGCGCGCCTCGCGGCGAATCGTCTCGCGGTAGGGGACGCGCGGGGGATGGAGCTCGACGTCGACCCCGAAGCGCCGCTTTGCGCGCTCGAGCGCGACCTCGACGTGCATCTGGCTCATCCCCGAGAGGATCTCCTCCCCGGTCTGCTGATCGCGGCGGAGCCGCAGCGTTGGATCCTCTTCGGCAAGACGGCGGATCGCGGTCGCGACCTTCTCCTCGTCGCCCTTCGACTTGGGCGTGATCGCGAAGCTCATGACCGGCTCCGGGAACCCGAAGTCGGGCGCCTCGATCGCGACTTCCTTGTCGACGAGGAGATCGCCGGTCTGCGCCTCCTTGAGCTTGGCCACGGCGCCGATGTCGCCCTCGCCGAAGTCGAGCGCGGGCTTGTGCTCCTTCCCCTGCAGCTCGAGCAGCGAGCCGAGGCGCTCCTTCCCCTTCGCGCGCAGATTGACGAGCGTCGTCTCGGCGGTGGCGGTGCCCTTCAGCACGCGGAAGAGATTGATGCGGCCGGCGAACGGGTCGGCAACCGTCTTGAACACGAACAGCGCCGTCGAGGCGCCGTCGACGTCGATCGGCGAGCCCTTCTTCGCGGGCGAGGGCACCCCCTCGACGAGGAGGTCGAGGAGCGCGTGCGTACCGAGGTTCTTCGTCGCGACGCCGCACGCGACGGGGAACACGTCGCCGCTCGTGACGGCGGCCTTCAGTGCAGCGGCGACCTCGTGCGCGTCCAGCTCCTGCCCGTCGAGGTAGCGCTCCATGAGCCCCTCGTCCGTCTCGACGACGGCATCGAGGAGCTTCTCGCGATACTCGGCTACGACCTCCGCCATCTCGTCCGGGATCGGGCCCGGCTCACCCTCTTTTCCGCCCTCGGGGCTCGTGTACGCACACATGTGCAGGACGTCGACGATCCCCGTGAGCTCGTGCTCGGCGCCGATCGGGATGTGGACGGCGACACACTGCGTGGAGAGCTGCGTCCGGAGCTGCTCGAGCGTGCGGAAGAAGTCGGCGCGCTCGCGGTCGAGCATGTTCACGAACACGACGCGCGCAAGGCCGAGTTCCGACGCGAGCCTCCAGGCCCGCGAGGTCCCGACCTCGACACCCATGACAGCCGACACCGTGACGAGTGCCCCCTCGACGACCCGCGCGGCGGTGCGCAGCTCGCCCTGGAAGCTCGGGTCCCCTGGAACGTCGATCAGATTGACCTTCCGGTCCTGCCAGCTCACGTGCTCGAGCGACATCGCGATCGAGAGCTGCCGCTTGTGCTCGTCCTCGTCCGAGTCCGAGATGGTGGTTCCGGCCTCGACCGTGCCGAGCCGGTTGCTCGCTCCCGATTGGAAGAGGAGCGCCTCGACGAGCGACGTCTTCCCCGTCCCGCGGTGGCCGACGACGGCGACGTTGCGGATCTTTGCGGGCTCGGGCATGGGCTGGCTCTCCTTCTCGACGCTTGCGTTTTCCGGCCGCCAAGCTTAGTCAGTCGTCGCCGGGAGGCTACGGGGGACACTCGAGTAAGCGGCATGCGATGGGCGTCTGAAACCGACGGCACGGCGTGCTTCGCTCGATCGACGAAAAGCACCCAGCAGTCGGTCGTCTCGAGAACCCAGCGCGACGAGCGCTTCAGGTCTCGGCCGGCTCGCGCGCGGCGCCGGAGAGATGAGCCTTCAGACGCAGGATCGCCTTCGTGTGGAGCTGCGAGACGCGTGACTCCGTGACGCCGAGCACCTCCCCGATCTCGCGAAGGGTCAGCTCCTCGTAGTAGTAGAGCGTCACGACCAGCTTCTCGCGCTCGGGGAGCTCGGAGATCGCCTCGGCGAGCGCCTCTCTCACCTCCGATTGCTCGAGCGAGATCTCGGGATCCGGCCCCGTCTCGTCCTCGATCGTGTCGATCAGGGCGATCTGGTCGCCGGTTCCCGACGGCGACCAGAGTTCGTCGAGCGCCGCGACCGACGAGCGTGAGATCTCGTGCAAGCTCTCCTCGAGCTCGTTGGCCGTCACACCGAGTTTCTTTGCGATCTCCTGGTCCGTCGGCGCGCGCATGAGCTCCTTCTCGAGCGTGGCGATCGCGCGCTCGATCTGACGTGCGCGGGTCCGGACCGAGCGAGGTACCCAGTCGAGCGAGCGCAGCTCGTCGATGATCGCGCCGCGGATGCGTGCCATCGCAAACGTCTCGAACTTGATCTCGCGCCCCGGATCGAATCGCTCGATCGCCCCGATGAGTCCGAGCAGGCCGTAGGACACGAGGTCCTGCTCGTCGACGTGCGCCGGCAGACTCGCGCCCACACGACCGGCGACGAACTTGACGAGCGGAGCGTAGGTCAGGATGAGCCGGTCGCGGAGTGCTTGATCTCCCGACTTGCGGTACTCCTGCCAGAGCGCCTGAGTCTGATCGACCACAGCCACTGCGAGAGAATACGCCGTGCGGAGGCGGATTCCTCAGAGGGCGCGCTTGGCCAGACCGGCCATCCAGAGCGCAAGCGCCGCCGCCGCGGCCGCGATCACCCACGCGCGGCCTCCCTCCAGCGCGGAGAAGGCCGCGATCAGCCCGAGGCCGGTCGCGAGGAGCAGGAAGAGGAATCCGAGCGCGCGCCTGTGCACGTACGGCAGGGTAATGCCACGCCACGGTCGAGCCGCACGGCGCCACCCGGGGCTACACTCGACCTCGCAACCCTAGGGGCGTAGCTCAACTGGCAGAGCACCGGTCTCCAAAACCGGGGGTTGCAGGTTCAAGTCCTGTCGCCCCTGCTGGGCCAATCCGGGAGTCGCTCGCGTGTGTGCGCGCCATGAGAGAAGGAGACCCGGGATGGCAACCAAGACAAGGTGATCATCCTCCCGTTCGAGATGGGCCTCTCATCTCGGAGGTCAGAAACCAAAAAGACCCAGCGGTCGTACGGGCTGCGGTCTGCGCCGCTCTCACCGGCTAGTCATCAAGGATCGGGGCGGCCCGCGGGGGTCGCCCCGATCAAACAAGCTTCACCGGGCGCACGCGAGGCTCTCGCATGCGCAGAGCCCCGAGCTACACTGGAGTTTCCCCGGGCGCGGTATCCCTTCCCCGGGGCCAGGCGCCCTTTCTCCAAGCCGCGCTCGGGGCGATTCACCTTCGCGATACGGCTGGTCGCAAATTGCAAGCAAGTTCCTTGCGCGGGCACTAACCCAACCGGGCGCGAGTCGTCTCAGCAAGCGAGCAGACCGGACGCGACGGGGGAAGGGCGGCGTGCCCACCCTGGGGGAGGCGGGTTGCCTTGCACGCCCGTAGCAGAGTTCCGCCGCGTCCGGTCTGATGGAACATAGCGCGCTTGCCCTGCACAGGTCGCAGTAGCGGCGCCTTCGTCCGAGCTCTCCACGCGTCAAGAGCCATACGTTGCAGCTCGGCGCGACCTGTGATCGCGTAGTCGGCCTCGGCCAGCGCCGAGCATGGCCTGAACACGACTGGTTCTCCCGCGCCGGTTACGGTGACCCGGCGGTGCGAGCTAGACCGGGTCGAAAACAGGGGCGGCGAGGTGCTTGTCGAGCAGATCCTCACCCATCTCCCTCGCCCGTCGCGCCGCCAGCACGTCGCCCTCACCCGCGGAGACGATCGACCCCTTCATCAGGATGTGCCACGAACGTGCGAACGAGGCCGGGTCGCGCACACCCGCCTCTTCTGCGAGACGGGCAACGACCGCCCGGATGTACTCCAAGTGCGCGACGCTAGCGTCGCCGACCGGGCCTTCGGGGCCCATCTCGAGGAGCACGTTGATGAACGAGCAGCCCTCGAAGTCGTCCCGATGAAACCACTCGTCGAACACGTCGAAGATGGCCAGCAGGCGCTCTCTGGGCGTCGATCCGCGCCTTCGGGCCTCGGCCTCGACGAACTCGCGCGTCCAGCGATGCTCGCGGCGTTGCAGGAAGGCGAGTACGAGAGTCTCCTTGGAGCCGTACAGCCGATACAGCGTGGATCTCGAGACGCCGGCGGCGTCGAGTATCTCCTCGGTTCCGACCGCCCGGATTCCGCGTTGCGAGAAGAGCTCGTAAGCCGCGTCGAGGAGTCTCTCACGCGCAGTCCGCCTGGACGATGAGGCAATGTCGTCCCAGATGACACCTTCGGGCGCGGGCGTGCCAACGGTCACCACGGCATCGTCGGGGCCCTCCAGGTGCACCTGAGTGACGAAACCCTCGGACCCGTTACGACCGAGCCTCGATCCGACCTCGGGGAGGGTTTGCTCGAACTGGTACTCGACCTCGCCGGTCGCGTACCGGATGCGAACGCGCTTGCATTTGAGGGGGGTCGAAGATCGAACAGACATATCAGTCTCATGGAGACTGCGGACCTCGGCGCCCGCTGTCAACCCTCGATGTCGGCGGCGACGGTCTTACGCTGCGAGGTGCGGTCGGATGAGCTCGTTGATCTGGCGACCGGTCGCGCGTCCTTCGAGCCGGCCCACGACTCGCCTGTTCTCCAGCAAGAGAAGCGTCGGGACCTCGGTGACGGCCAGCCGCTCGACCAGACCAGGATGGCGATCGGCGTCGACCTCGACAACCCGAAGCTGCCGCTTCTGCGTGACCTTGACCCAGGCGATGAGGCTTTCCATCCGTCTCGACACACCGCTCCGTCGACGTCCCACGAAGACGAGCGTCAGGCCGGGTGTGGCTCCGTCACGCTCACTCCGACCGCGCGAGCTCATGTCTCGACAGGAGCTCATGTTCTCGAGGATGCCCGGCTCGACTCTTCTCGAAACCGCGGCCATCGGAGAGCCGCAAGTTTCGGAGCGGCTTAGCCAGGGAACGTGATTCGTACACCTATCGAGGAGGATCCGATGAACGAGAGCAGGACCGTCCGAGACGCGATGACGGCACATCCAAGCGCGATCGGAGCCGACGCCACGGCGGTCGAGGCGGCGCGAGTCATGTCGTCGGAGAACGTCGGCTCGTTGCCGGTCGTCGAGGGCGACGAGCTGCGCGGGATGGTGACCGACCGCGATCTCGTGCTCCATGTCGTGGCGAAGAATCTCGACCCGAACAAGGTCGTCGTCTCAGAGGTGTGCAGCGAGGACCCCTTCGTTGCGACCCCACACGAGCCGCTCGACCAGGCTCTCCAGCGGATGGCCGAGCAGCAGGTGCGCCGATTGCCGGTCGTGTCCGAAGGCCGACTGGTCGGCATTCTCGCCCAGGCGGACGTCGCGCGGGAAGCTCATCCGGAGTCGACCGGTCGGATGGTAGAGAGCATCTCCGCGAAGGACGCCAACTAGACGCCGAGTGAAGCGCTCGGCTCCACTCCGCACATCTGTCTCAGGCGGTTGCGGGTGCGTCCCGGGCGAGCGTGAGCGTGAGCCACTCGGCGCCCGAATCCCGACGTCCGAGCTCGACGCCGTCGACGAGCTTGGAGAGGACGCGGTCGAGACCCTCGTCATCGCCACTCCCCTGGGCGAGCGGCCCCACCGATACCGCGACGTGATGATCCTCGGCTTCCACCTCGATGGAGACCTCACTTCCGCCCACCGCGTCGAGGATGCTCAGCAGTGCGAGCTGAAGGTCGTCCATGCGCTCGTACGGGAGATTCAGACGGCTGCCCACGCCCCCGAGCACAAGCGTGGCGACTCCGCGAAAGCGGCGTTCGGACGGGATCGTCAGCACGATCTTCTCGGTCACTTTGGTCTTGACTCGTTCATCCATGACCTCGGTCCGCAAAGCGCCGTAACCTAGACTCGTCCACGGTGAGCAGCATCGGCGATTTTGACGTACAGCTCGTGCCCGTGCGAGACGGCGCGTATGTGGTTCGCGTCGTAGGCGAACTCGACATGGCGACTGCACCTACGCTCGAGGAGCGCATCGGGTCGGTCGGCTCCCCGTCCCGCCTCGTCATCGATCTCTCGCAGTGCACGTTTCTCGACTCGGCCGCCGTGCGCCTGCTCATGACCATCGCACGAGACTCGGACCCAGCCGAGACGCCCGTCGCGCTCGTTGCCTCGGACCCCGGGATCCTCCGTGTCCTCGAGATCACCGCGGTGGACGACATTCTTCCCGTGCACTCGACGCTCGACGAGGCTCTCTAGGCACTCCCGTCCCCGTCGTGCGCGTCCGCGGCGAGCGCCTCGGAACGTGTGGCGTCCAGCGGGAAGATGCGGTCGAGAAGCGTTATCTCGAAGATCCTGCGGACGTCGGGTCGTGGCCCCACGATACGTAGTACGCCGCCTCGAGCGCGAAGACGCTTCAGCGCCTCCAGCAGGATACCGAGTGCCATCGAGTCGATGAACGTGACACGTGAGAGGTCCACGACGAGCAGTGAGGCGCCAGCCTCGATGACCGCACCAAGACGCGCGCGCAGCTCGTCGGCGGAATGGAGATCGGCGTCGCCATGGAGCGCGAGTACCGCGGCTCCAGCACGAGGATGGTCCTCGTCGATCCGGAAGTCGCTGTCGGCTGAGGGGCTGATCACCGATTCGCGCATGTTGCGCAGTATGCGTACCCACGTCGTATTGCATCCAAACCTGCCCGCCGACCAAACCGGCAGACGCGTATTCTCGTTCGGATGTCGTCCTACGAGCTCGAGCGACTCGACGACGGCGAGCGGATCGTCCAGGTTCGACTAGCTGGGGAGCTCGACCTGACGAACGCCCGCGAACTCGAGGAGCGTCTCGTCGAGATCGCACCGACCGACGCACAGCTCGTCATCGACCTGAATCGTGTCGTGTTCGTCGACAGCGCAGCCTTGCATGTGCTTTTCAAAGTGGCCCGTCGCCAGGAGAACCGAAAGCTTGTGCTCGTGCTGGAGCCCACGGCGCCGATCGCGAGGGCGATCGCGATCGTCGGCCTCGGCCAGGCCGCGCAGGTCGTCGCCTCCTCCGACACGCTACGGTCGACCGCGCCGCCCTGACCTCCTGACCCCCATGTTTTTCGCCGCGGCGTGGCGGGTACTAACCATGCGCGACGGCGAGTGTCGCCGGGCAGCAACGGACATACAAGGAGCGTGAAATGGGAATCAGCCTCAGTATCTTCCTCATCGCGATCGGCGCCGTTCTGGCATGGGCCGTCAGTGCCGAGGTATCGGGCATCGACGTGCAGGTCGCGGGAGTCATTCTCGTCGTCGTCGGGGTCATCGGTCTCTTTGCTTCGCTCGTCTTCTGGTCGAGCTGGGGCGGTTTCGGGGGCCGTGAGAGCGGCGGCGGCGGATCGAGCCCGCAGACGACCATCGTGAAGGAAGACCGCGCGTGAGCATCATCGGCTGGATCGTTCTGGGGCTTCTCGCCGGGGTGATCGCGAAGCGGCTCGTCCCGGGGAACGAGAGCGTCGGCGTCATCGTGACGATGCTGCTCGGGATCGGGGGCGCGCTGCTCG
>DATAEF010000065.1:0-8789 GCA_036258155.1 Gaiellaceae bacterium
GCGCTCGGGGTCGTCGTGACGCTCGTCGGCACGGGCGCCGCCCGCGAGCACGTGCTCGCCCTCCGGTGAGAGCAGCTCCAGATGCTAGTCCGGGCGGCGCATGTAGTACTCGGTGAATTCGGTGCAGCGGCCCGCGGCGAAGCGGCAAAGGAAGACATTGTGGTACTCACGCTCGACCGTCACACCGTCTGGGCCCATGTACTTGGAAACGCCGACGGCGACCGCGTGTCCTCCGTCGGTCACCCATGGGCGATACTCGGCCGCCCACGAGTCGGGTCGATCACGATGTGCGAACCAGTTCGCGACGATCTGCTCGCGTCCGCTCACGGTTTCGTCGGCATCGTCCCACGGGTGGCACCGGTAACGCGCGTCCTCGCTGAACAGCTCGCCGATCGCCTCCTCGTTGTACGTCTTCCAGGCGTCGACGTAGCGGTCGAGCCAGTGTCCGAATGCGAGCCGATCCATCGCCGCAGCCTACTCCGTCGGGAGCGAGCGAAGTCAGACGCTGCACTACTAGACTCACGCGGTGCGTGTTCTCCTCGTCGGCTCGGGTGGCCGTGAGCACGCGCTTGCCTGGAAGCTCTCGCATTCGCCGAATCTGACCGAGCTCCACGCCGCACCCGGAAACCCCGGAATCGCGCGTCTTGCCGACTGCCATCCGATCAGCGCCGGCGACGGCGAGGGCCTGCTCGCGCTCGCGGGGTCGCTGGACATCGATCTCGTCGTCGTGGGCCCGGAGGCTCCACTCGTCAGTGGTCTCGCGGACGTGCTGCGTCGCGTCGGGATCCCCATATTCGGGCCGAGCAAGGCCGCCGCGGCCATCGAGGGCTCGAAGTCCTTCGCCAAAGAGGTGCTCGTGGCGGCAGGCGTGCCGACCGCGGACCCGCTTGCGATCGCACGGCCACCCTGTGTCGTGAAGGCCGACGGTCTCGCAGCAGGCAAGGGGGTCTACGTGTGTCGCACCCAGGCCGAGCTCGACGGTGCGCTCCGTGCGGTGAGCGCCCTCGGTCAGAGGATTCTCGTCGAGGAGCTCCTCGAGGGCGCAGAGGTGTCGCTCTTCTCGATCTGCGACGGTCGCAACGCGCTCCCGCTCGTTCCCGCGCAGGACTTCAAACGAGCGTTCGACGGCGACGAGGGGCCGAACACGGGTGGGATGGGCTCGTACGCTCCCGTTCCAGGCTTGACGCCCGCAGACGTCGACGAGCTCGTCGGAATGGTTCATCGTCCGATTCTCGGCGAGCTCGAGCGCCGTGGGAGCCCGTTCGTCGGGCTGCTCTTCGCGGGCATCATGCTCTCCTCGAACGGGCCGCGGGTCCTCGAGTTCAACTGCCGGTTCGGCGATCCCGAGACACAATCGGTTCTCCCGCTGCTGGACGGGGACCTGCTCGAGGCGCTCGCCGCCGCGTCGGCCGGAGAGCTGGGCGGAGTCACGATCGAGGCGACCGCCTCGGCGTCCGCGGTCACAGTCGTCCTAGCTGCAGGCGAGTACCCTGCGAAGGGCGATCGCGGCACAGAGATCAGAGGTGTCGAGGAGGCCGAGGCGGCCGGAGCCCTGGTCTTCCAGGCGGGAACGGCGCTTCACGGTGATCGGCTCGTGACGAACGGTGGCCGGATCCTCGGCGTCACGGGCGTCGGTGAGACGCTCGCCGCCGCACGTGAAGCGGCATACGTGGCAGTGGATCGAATCGCGTTTGCGGGCATGCGTCACCGCTCGGACATCGCGCGTGCTGCCGCCGGCGGCCTGACGCTCAGCACTGCGCTGCGTCCGGGGTGAACTCGGCCGGGCGCCTGGGGCCACCCCACGCCTCCTCCCGCTTCCAGCCTAACGCCGAAGTGGTGACAAGGGGTGACCGGCATCGAGCCGAGTTGGCAACGTTTCGTCCTGGACGCCCCGATAGAATCGAGTCGGTGATCTCTCGCTACGCCAGACCGGCCATGTCGCGGGTATGGTCGGACGAGGCGAAGCTCGAACGGTGGCTGGCAGTCGAGCTGGCCGCGCTCGACGCGTGGGCGCAGGTCGGGAACGTGCCGACCTCCGCGGCCCAAGCGACTCGTAGCCGCGCGCGGGTTCCGAGCGTCGAGCGGGTTGCAGAGCTCGAACGGGCGACGAACCACGATGTCGCCGCCTTCGTCGACGCCGTTGCTGCGGGCCTCGGTCCGGAAGGTCGCTGGTTCCACTACGGGTTGACGTCATCGGACGTACTCGACACCGCGCTCGCGCTCGCGACGAGGGACGCGGGGCGCCTCGTGCTCGACGGTGTCGACCGAGCATTCACGGCGGTGGCGACCCGGGCCGAAGAGCACCGCAAGACGCTCACCATCGGCCGAACCCACGGTGTCCATGCCGAGCCGACGACGTTTGGCCTCAAGCTTGCCGGCTGGGCCTTTCAGCTGGCGCGGGATCGAACTCGACTCGAGCACGCGCTCGAAGGGATGCGGGTCGGCAAGCTGTCCGGCGCGGTCGGTACCTACGCGACGACGACTCCTGAAGTCGAGCGCCTCGCGTGCGAGGCGCTCGGGCTCGAGCCTGCTCCGAGCTCGACGCAGATCCTGCAGCGCGACCGGCACGCCGAGCTCCTGTCGGCTCTCGCGCTTCTCGCATCGTCGCTCGACCGTTTCGCACTCGAGATCAGGCACCTTGCGCGAACCGAGGTGCGCGAGGTCGAAGAGCCGTTCGCGCCCGGGCAGAAGGGATCGTCCGCGATGCCGCACAAGCGCAATCCGATCGTGTCCGAGCGGATCTGCGGCCTCGCACGAGTCGTGCGCGGCTATGCAGGCGTCGGGCTCGAGAACGTGGCCCTCTGGCACGAACGCGACATCTCCCATTCGTCCGCGGAGCGCGTCGTGCTCCCCGACGCATTCCTGGCCGTCGACTACGTGCTCGACCGCTTCGTGTGGCTCGCCGAGGGCCTCGTCGTTCGAACGGAGAGGATGCGTGCGAACCTCGAGGCGACGGGTGGGCTCTTCTTCAGCCAGAGACTGCTGTTGGCCCTCGTCGATTCCGGGCTCGAACGGGACGCGGCGTACCGCGCGGTGCAGCGACACGCCATGCGGGCCTGGGACGAGGGACTCGACTTCCGTAGCCTCGTTCGCGCGGATGCGGAGATAGCCGGCCGTGTGGACGTGACCGAGATCTTCGACATGGCGGCGTTCACGACACATGCCGACGTCGTGTTCGCGCGCCTGGAGGCCCTCGCTGCAGACCGCGAGGAGGTGCGCGCATGACATCTGACGCGACCCACGTTGCCAGTGGCAAGGTACGAGAGATCTATGCGCTCGGGGACGACACGCTCGCCCTGACTGCGAGCGATCGCATCTCGACGTTCGACGTGGTCCTCCCGACGCACATCCCGGACAAGGGGCGGGTGCTGACCGGGCTCTCGGCGTTCTGGTTCGCGCGAACGCGCGAGGTCGTGCCGAACCACCTCCTCGCGCTCCGCGAGGACGGGCGCACAATGGTCTGCCGGAAGCTCGAGATGCTCCCGATCGAGTGCGTCGTGCGCGGGTATCTCGCGGGATCCGGATGGAGCGACTATCGGGCGACTGGCGCGGTTTGCGGTCACGACCTGCCGGACGGGCTCGTCGAGTCGGCTCGCCTGCCGGAGCCTATTTTCACGCCCGCGACGAAGGCGAAGGAGGGTCACGACCTGAACATCGGCGAGGAGGAAGCAGCCGGGCTGTGCGGCGTCGACCGGTACAACGCGGCGAAGCAAGCATCGCTCGAGCTGTATCGATTCGCGTCGGCCCATGCCGAGGCGTGCGGGATCATCGTGGCCGACACGAAGTTCGAGCTCGGGCTCGATGCCGAGGGGACGGTCGTGCTCGGCGACGAGGCGCTCACACCCGACTCGTCACGGTTCTGGCCGGCCGACAGCTACCGACCCGGAGGGCCCCAGCCGTCGTTCGACAAGCAGTTCGTCCGCGATTGGTGTGAGCGGTCGGGGTGGGACAAGACACCGCCTGGGCCGGAGCTTCCCGAGGACGTCGTCGCCGGAACCAGAGCCCGGTACGTCGATGCATTCGAGCGGATCACCGAGATCCCCTTCGACGACTACGTAGCGCGGCCGGAGGTCGTTCTGTGACGCCTTCCGTAGAGACCTCTTTCATGATGATCGTCCGTCATGGTCGCTCATTGTGAAAGGGGTTCTAAGGGCGACGGTGGTCGTCCGACCGAAGGACGGCATCCTCGACCCGCAAGGCGATGCAGTGCAGCGGTCGCTCCGGAAGCTCGGGTTCGACGTGTCGGCCGCGCGCGTCGGTCGCGTCATCGACCTCGAGCTCGAGGCCGAGGACAAGGACGGCGCTCACGAGGCGATCGAGCGCATGTGCGCCGACCTCCTCGCAAATCCACTGATCGAGAGCTTCGAGATCCAGATCGACGACTCGTGAGCGACCGACCCCTCGTCGCGGTCGTCGTCTTTCCCGGGTCGAACGACGATCGGGACGCGGCGGGGGCTCTCGAGGCGACGGGCGCCGAGTCGGAGCTCGTGTGGCACGACGAGTCCGAGCTGCCCACGGGAACGGGCGCAATCGTGCTCCCGGGGGGCTTCTCGTACGGGGATTACCTGCGGACAGGTGCCATGGCCAGCCTTGCGCCTGCCATGGATGCAGTCCGCCGCTTCGCCAATGACGGCGGCCCCGTTCTCGGGATCTGCAACGGGTTCCAGATCCTGTGCGAGTCGCGGCTTCTTCCGGGTGTGCTCCGTCCCAACCGGCAGCTCGAGTTCGTATCGCGCGACGTCCGGATCCACGTCGAGAACACCGACACGGTCTTCACGCGGCTGTGCACTGCCGAACAGCAGCTCGTGATCCCGATCAAGCACGGAGAGGGCGCGTGGTATGCGGACGAGGAGACCTTCGTCCAGCTCGCTGCACGCAACCAGATCGTGCTCCGTTACGACGAGGACGTGAACGGCTCGCTCGGGAACGTCGCCGGCGTGATCAACGAGCGCGGCAACGTGATGGGCCTCATGCCCCATCCCGAGCATGCCGTCGACCCGCTGCTCGGTTCCTCTGACGGAGGGCTTCTGCTCGAAGCTCTCGTCGACGCGGCAGCTCAGCACTCGCTCGCGAGGACATGACGTCGTGACGGGCGGAGATAGGAACCCGCCGCGCTTCCCGGCTCTCGCAACGACGGGCTAGCCGATGCCAAGCGCCTCCCGTAGAACGGGCGCGCGCTCGAGCGCCGCCCGCAGTCGCTCGAGATCGCGCGCCCGCATCGTCACGGGACCGCGACGAGCCGATCCCGCAGTCGCATACGCGTAGCGAATAAGGCGCTCGCCGCTTCGCGTCTCGAGGAGTTGCACGACGACCGAGAACCGTTTCTCCGCGACCCGCTGCGGAACGGACACCTCCTCGACCACGGTCGCCGCCCCCCAAGGTGTCGCCACCGCTCGCGCGTTCGCCGTCGCCACAGCCATGGTGCGAGCGTAGGCCACAACTCGTGACGGGTGGGGAACGGCTTCGTGACGAGAGCGCAACAGTCGTATCCTCGCCGGATGCACGACATCGTGATCGTCGGGGCCGGGGCGGCCGGCTGCGTCCTCGCGTCCCGGCTGACGGAGGACCCGGACGTCTCCGTGCTGCTGATCGAGGCCGGCCCGCGCTCGCGAAAGCTCGAGGTCAAGATCCCGGCCGCGTTCTCCAAGCTCTATCGAACCGAGCTTGACTGGGGAGACTCGACCACTCCCCAGAGCGGGCTCGACGGGCGGGAGATCGTCTTTCCCCGCGGGCGCATGGTCGGCGGATCGGCGGCAATGAACGCGATGATGGTGCTGCGCGGGCATCGCGCGGACTACGACGCGTGGGCCGAAGCTGGCTGTCACGGGTGGGCCTGGAACGACGTCGAGCCTGCGTTCGCGCGGAGTGCCGCGTCGTCGTTCCCGCTCGCCGATCTCCCGGAGCGGCACGTCCTCGCCGAGGCGTTCGTCCATGCGGCCCAGGGCGCCGGCATCCCCCTGACACACGATCTCAACGCCGAGGACAACGAGGGAGTGGGCTTCGTACCCGTGTCGCAGCGGCGTGGGCGGCGCTTCAGCGTCGTCGAGGGCTACCTCGACCCAGCACGGCGTCGACCGAATCTCACCGTGGTGACCGGTGCGCTCGTCACCCGCGTCCTCCTGGAGGGCGGGCGTGCTCTGGGGGTCGCCTACCGACTCCACGATGAGGAGGTCGAGGAGGAAGCGCTCGCCGATCGCGAAGTCGTGCTCTGCGCCGGCGCCGTCGGCTCGCCGCACACGCTGCAACTGTCCGGAATCGGCCCGCGTGCACATCTCGAGGCCGTCGGGATCGACGTTGCGCACGAGTCGCCAGGAGTGGGAGCGAACCTACTCGACCACCTGGCCAACGGCCTGTTCGTCAAGACGAGAGGCGTCGAGACGCTCGCGACTGCGGAGTCTCTGCGAAATCTCGTCAACTGGGCGATCCGAGGCCGGGGCCCGCTCACGTCGAATCTCGGCGAGGCCGTGGCCTTCGTCCGCACGAAAGCCGATCTCCCGGCGCCCGACCTCGAGCTCCTCCTCGCGCCCGTCCTGTTCGAGGACGAGGGTCTCACCCAACCCACCGAGCACGGCCTGACACTTGCCGTCGTCCTGCTCAGGCCGAGGAGCGTCGGGACGGTGACGATCCGCTCAGCGGACCCCGAGGTACTGCCGGCCGTCGACCCGCGATACCTCTCGGATCCCGGCGGTGAGGACATGGCGACGCTCCTGTACGGCTTGCGGCTGGCACGTCGCCTCCTTGCACAGGAACCGCTCGCGAGCTTCGTCGAGAGAGAGCTGCAACCGGGCGAGCACGCTCGTTCGGACGATGATCTTCGCGCCCATGTGCGAGCGCTCTCGCAGACGCTCTATCACCCTGCGGGAACCTGCCGCATGGGGTCGGACGCGACGGCGGTCGTCGATACGCAGCTGCGTGTCCGCGGCGTCGAGCGTCTTCGCGTTGCGGACGCCTCGGTCATGCCCACGCTCCCGGGCGGCCACACGAATTGGCCGACGGTGATGATCGCCGAGCGCGCCGCCGAGCTCCTGAGCGCGCCGGCGCTCTGAGAACCCTTTCGCAATGCGCGATGACGGCGACCTTCATCGGCGCCATGACGCCGGAGAACGAAAACGTGGGAGCCGCCGCCGCGGCGGCTCCCACGGAGGGCGTGCTAGGAGCCCGCGAGTGCCTTTGCCTTGATGGAGTCGAACTCGGCCTGCGAGATCGCGCCCGAATCGAGAAGGCCCTTGGCCTTCTCGATCTCGGCGGCTGCACCGCCTGAGCCGGCGACGGACTTCACGTAGGCGTCCATCTGTTCTTGTTGCGCCTGCATCTTCTGGATGTTGCGGTCGGCCATCCCGTCATGGTTCGCGATCAGGTAGACGAGCACGCCGAGGTACGGCAACAGGATCACGAAGATGATCCATGCCGCCTTCCCAAATCCGGACGTGTCCTTGCGGCGGAAGATGTCCGCGAACACCGTGATCAGGATCCAGATCCAGATGATGAACAGGAAGAAGATGAACATCGTCCAGAGGATGTCGAGGAACGGATAGTCGGCGGCGAGCACTGTTCTCCCTTCAGTCGTTGGTCAGCAGGTCAGATCCCGAGGATCTGCTTCTTCTTCGCTTCGAACTCCTCGTCGGTGAGGATCCCCTGTGCCTTCAGCTGTGCGAGCTGCTCGAGCTCGGCTGCGTAGTCGGGCTGAGCGGGCGCGGCCGGGGCGGCCTGCGCCGCGGCGGCCTGCTGCGCGGCCACCTGCTGATCGTAGGCCTCCTGGTCCTGCGCGGCGTACTTCTGATCTTGGCGATGTCGGACCGCCCCCGCTGTCCCCGCGACGACCGCCGTTGTCGCGGCCGCGCGAACTAGACCTCCTCTGCGACGGAACATGTCAACCCTCCTGTGTGGGGTTGGCGGCGGCGGACAGTGCGTACTCGCGCGCCTCCATGACGACATCGTGTGGGATGCGACCGATAGCGACGAGCTCGCCGCCCGCGCCTCGGAGAGCGCCCGCGAGCTCGGCTGCCCATATGTCCTCCCAGAGGAGCATCGCTGCCGACGAGCCCGGCTCGAGCTCGGTGGCAGCGTCCATCAGGTCCTCCTCGCCCAGAAGCCCGGTTGCTTCAAGGCCGAGCGCATCGAGGCCGCGCCGGACCTCCTCGTCGATGTCGCTGAGCTCGAATGCTGCGACGGCACCGTCCGTGTCCTTGCTCACGAACGCCAGGTCGATGATTCGGATCGTGTTCGATTCGACGAGCTTCGCAAGTGCAGGCGCGATCTCGCCTGTGAACCGGTTGCCGGGGAACGACACGATCATGTACTCGACAGGGCCGATCTCTTCCATTCCTAGCCTCCCGTTTCCGCTTCGTACGTTAAGTGGCGCCAGTAACCCTATGCACAACGCGGCTTGCCTGTGATGGAATCGCCGAATGAGCGCGTCCGACGCTCCAGCTGGCGGCGACGAGGGTAGGCCCGATCGCGCGGGACTCGTCCTCGTAGCGCTCATCCTCGTCGCCGGAGTCGCGAACCTCAACCTGTCGGTCGCGAATGTCGCGCTGCCCGACATCGGGGAGGCGTTCGACTCCTCGCAGACGACGCTCAACCTCATCGCGGTCGGCTACTCGCTCGGCCTGGCCGCGTCGGTGCTGTACCTCGGGGCGCTCGGCGATCGCTACGGGCGCAAGCTCATGCTCGTCCTCGGGATGTGCTTGTCGGTTCCCGCTTCGCTCGTCGCCGCGTTCGCGCCGTCCGACACGGTCCTCTTCGCAGCTCGCGTCGTCGGCGGGATCTCCGCTGGGTTGGCGTATCCG
>DATAEF010000066.1:0-4323 GCA_036258155.1 Gaiellaceae bacterium
GCGAGGTCGGCGCCGTCGCGAAGCTCGTCCGTCTTCTCGCAGAGGAAGAGCGCCTCGCTCGTCCCCGGCCGGTACGCGGTGAAACGCCGCACCTTCCGCCAGCCCGTCCACGCGAGCTCCAGCCTCACGGCCTGAATCGTCGGAACGCCCTTCGCCTTCCCGTTCTCCGGCCAGCGCAGTCGCACGACGGCATCCGGTCTCGGGTCGACCGTCGTCTCGAAGAGCATCGTCCCTCCAGGCTTCGTCACGCGGTTGAGCATCCCGAGCAGCGGGAGGTGATGGATCGAGTGGTAGAGCACACCGAGGAAGAAGACGAGATCGAACGGCTCGAGCTCGAGCAGCCCCCGCGCCTCGCGAAGGTCGCCGTATACGAACCTATGAGGGCTACCGAGGGTGTCGACCCACTTGGCGTGGAGGTGCCGATCCGCGGCGAAGTCCGAGAAGACCAGCTCCGCCGGTGAGAGCTCGCGATCGATCCAGCGCGCATGGACGCCGTACTTCGGCCCGACTTCGAGAACACGCAATCCGCGAAACCGCTCGACGTCGAGCACCTCCTCGAGCGCATCCGGCAGCAAGGTCAGATCGGGAAGCTCCTCCGTTGCCGTCGTCGTACGGTCGTCGCTCACGGGTCTCGGATCCTCGACGTACTCGGTCAGCGAGTCGAGCCGCGGCACGTTCTCGGGGTTCGGCTCGTACACCTGCAGGCCCAGCCGAACCGCCGCCGACCAGGCCGCACGGCGCGCGAGTGCCCTCAACGTGCGCGTCCCTCGGTCACCATTGCGGAACCGTACCGCCCGGCGAGGATCCGGCCCCTCCGCTAGAAAGGGTGGCTCGTGACAGCTCGCCAGGGAGTCGACTCGAGCGCCTCGCCGCATCCTCCTCGCGCGCGACCCGGCACGTTCGCCGGGCTGTTCCTCATCACGCTCTCGACGCTCATGTACGAGATCGTGCTGACGCGGATCTTCAGCGTGACCATGTGGTACCACTTCGCGTTCGTCGCGATCTCCGTCGCGCTCTTCGGACTCACCGTCGGCGCGCTCCTCGTCCACCTCCTACCGAATCGCTTTCGCGACGGCGACGTGCGAGCGCGGCTCTGGCTGTTTTCGCTGTTCTTCAGCCTTGCGATCGCGGTCTGCTTCGTGACCCAGCTCGCGATTCCGTTCGACCCCGAGCTGAACGTGGCCAGCGCCTGGTCGATCGTGCTCACGTGCATCGTCATCGCGATCCCGTTCGTCTGCAGCGGCGTCGTGGTCTGCCTTGCCCTGACGCGGTTTCCCGCGCAGACGAACCGCCTCTACGGCGCGGACCTCGTCGGCGCCGCGCTCGGCTGCATCCTCGTGGTGGCGCTCTTCGTCGTTCTCGACGGCCCGAGCCTCGTCATCGCGATCGGCGCGCTCGCCGCGGTGGGTGCATTCGTCTTCGCCCTCGACGCGGACAGCCGACGAGGCGTGGTGCTGTCGCTGACGCTGGCTCTCGTGCTCGGCTCGGGGGCGGTGCTGAACGGCGTCCTCCATTCGAGCGGCCACCCGCTGCTCCGGATCGTCTGGGCAAAGGGAGAGGCCGACTTCCAGCACGACTACGAGAAGTGGAACGCCTTCTCACGGGTGACCGTGGACGACTTCACGCATGGCCCCTCCGGCCCGTCGGGCGTGGGACTCAGCAGATCGCTGCCGGCCGAGACACGAGTCGAGGAGCTCGGAATGGTGATCGACAGCAACGCGGCCACCTCGCTGACCCGATACACGGGCGACCCGTCGCGGACGGACTACCTCCGCTACGACATCTCCAACCTCGCCCATCACGCGCTCGACGATGCAGACGTCCTCGTCGTCGGCGTCGGCGGAGGACGGGACGTCCTTTCGGCGCTCGAGTTCGATCCGAGGTCCGTCACCGGTGTCGAGATCAACGGGAACATCCTCGAGATCACGAACGGGGTGTACGGGGACTTCACCGGCCATCTCGACCGCGACCGACGCGTCACCTTCGTCGAGGACGAGGCCCGCAGCTTCCTGACCCGCAACGACGACAGGTACGACCTCATCCAGATCTCGCTGATCGACACCTGGGCGGCGTCCTCGGCCGGCGCGTACGCCCTGACGGAGAACTCCCTCTACACGACTCGTGCCTGGGACGTCTTCCTCGATCGCCTGACGCCGGGCGGCATGCTCTCCGTATCCCGCTGGTACACGATTCCGGGACGCGAGCGACCGCTCGAGGCGTACCGGGCCGTCGCGCTGGCGGCGGCGGTACTCAAGGAGCGGGGCGCGGCCGACCCGCGCGACCACCTCCTCGTCTACCACTCCCCGACGAACGGCGCGGGAGTGAGCGCGATGACACTGCTCGTGAGCTCTGAGCCGCTCTCCGACGCGACCCTGGCCTCCGTCTCTCGCGAGGCCGCGAGGCTCGGATTCACGCCGGTGCTGACACCGGGAGAGGCGATCGACGAGCATTTCGCGGCGCTCGCCTCGCCGGACGGGCCGGGCAAGGCGATCGCCGCCTTCGACGCCGACATCTCGGCGCCCACCGACGATCGGCCGTTCTTCTTCCAGATGGCGGACCTCGGGACGCTGCTCGGGGGCGCGGGGTTCTCGAAGGACGACTCGACCCGACCGGTTCTCGTCCTCAGCCTGCTTGCACTCGCCATTCTCGGCATGACGACCGCCTTCATCGTCGTTCCGCTCCTCGTGAGCACGCGCGCGGAGGCCCACCGCGGCATGACGCCCTTCTACGTCTACTTCGCCGGCATCGGGCTCGGCTTCCTCCTGATCGAGATCGCCCAGCTCCAGAGGCTCAGCATCTTCCTCGGCCATCCGACGTACGCGCTGACCGTGGTGCTCTTCTCGCTGCTCGTATCGAGCGGGATCGGGAGCATGGTGAGCGACCGGGTGACGGACCCACGTCGCCCGAAGCTCACGCTCGTTCCCCTGGGAGCACTCGTGGCGACGGTCGCAGTGTTCGGGCTGCTCACGCCGGAGGTCATCGAGCGGATGGACGGCGCGACCACGCCGGTGCGCATCGCGACCGCCGTCGCAATCCTCGCTCCCTGCGGGCTGCTGATGGGCATGGCGTTCCCTATCGGGATGCGCGCAGCTTCGTCTCGTCCGGGAGCGCCTAGGGCATTCCTCTGGGGCATCAACGGCGCGACCTCCGTCTGCGCCTCGGTCTTCGGTGTCGCGATCGCCGTCTTCTACGGCATCTCGACCTCGTACGCGATCGGAGTGGGCGCGTACGCGGTCGCAGCCGCGGCCCTGGTCCTCATCGTGCGCCTCGAGATTCGCGCGGCGGTCGCTGTCGACCCGGGCGAAAAGGATGAGGCTACGAAGAAGCCGGTGCCTGCAGCGGCCTAAGAAGCTAGGCTCGCGGCCAGGGGTGAGCGCTCAGGACGTCCTCGTCGAGTTCGACGCCCCACCCCGCCCCTGACGGAACGCGAAGCTCTCCGCCGGAGATCTCGGGCACGCTCGACACGAGCTCGTCCCGCCACGGCACATCGTCGACGTCGTACTCGAGGATCCGCGCGTTCGGGATCGCCGCGCACCACTGCGCGGCGATGAACGTGGCGAGGTGCGAGTAGTAGTTGTGGGGCGCGCACAAGACCTCGAACGTCTCGGCGAGGTCGGCGATCTTCTTGGCCTGGTGGAAGCCGTTCCAGATCACGTCTACCGAGGCGACGTCCATTCCGCCCACCTCGAAGTACGGCCGGAAGTCACGGCTTCCGTACAGGTTCTCTCCCGAGCAGACGGGCATCGGCGCGACGTGCCGGACATGCGCGAGCGCGCCGGGATCGAACAGGTCGACCTCCAGCCAGAGCAGGTCGAAGGGCTCCAGCGCCCGGGCGACCCTGACGCAGCCCTCCGGCTCGAGGTTGAAGTTGAGATCGACGATCGGCCGGGCGGCGCCTTCGGTGCCGGCCTTGAACGCCTCGAGCAGGCGCACGAGGGCATCGGCGATCTCGGCCGCCTGCAGCGTGCCGCCGCCCTCGTTGAATCCCGGCATCAGCACCTTCGGCTCGTCACCCGGGACGACAACGTTGGTCTTGAACGCCGAGTAGCCGTGCTCGACGACCTCGCGCCCGAGCGCGGCGACGTCGTCGTAGGAGCCGAGCTTCGGCGTTCGCGTCACCTCCCAGGCCCGGGCGCGAGTGGTCCCGCAATGCGACCAGTACATCGGGATGCGATCGCGGGTCGGGCCCCCGAAGAGCTCGTACACGGGGACGCCGAGCGCTCGTGCCTTGAGGTCGAGGAGCGCGTTCTCGACGCCGGCCAGGGCTTTCGCGATCACGGAGCCGGGGCTCTGGCGCGTCGCGCGGTAGAGATCCCAGTACAC
>DATAEF010000067.1:0-10007 GCA_036258155.1 Gaiellaceae bacterium
ACCTCCGGCTTGCAAAGCCGGCGCTCTCCCAGCTGAGCTAACGCCCCGGGCAGGGTCAGTCTAGAGGTGGATCAGGAGCTCGGCGGCGCCCCGCGAAGGCCCTTGTGCTCGAGCGCGCGAAGCGCGTCCCCGAAACCACGCTCGGCCGCGGACCGCGTCTCGTACTCGAGCCGCCGCAGCCGCTCGTCGATCTCGACGAGCTCGCCCCGGCTCGTGATCGGTGCGCCGCCGCCCAGGCGCTCGCCCTCGGCGAGGGCGAGCTCACGGCTCGCCAGCTCTTCGCTCTGCGCGGCGAGCTGCGCCTGCGTCCGAGCGAACGCCTTCTCGGCCTCCTGGAGCGCGGCGAGCCGCGTATCGATGTGCGCCAGGCGTTCCTCGGGAGTTTCAGCCGCGGCAGCGGCACGCCGAGTGAGGTCCGCCTCCATCCTCAGGTATGTGCGCTCGCGGGCCGCGAGCTCCCTCTCCCGGCGGTTCAGCTCCTGCGCGTGCGCGGCAAGGCCGACCTGGGCGTGGGCGAGGGCCCGGTCGTCACCGACCACCGGCCTTCTGGACGCGCTCCGGTTCACGCGCGCGATAGCGTCCGCGAGCTCGCGCTCCCGCTGCTCGACTGCCGCGACACGTTCGGTCAGCTCGAGCCTGAGCCTGCCGAGCTCCTGCTCGGCTGCCAGGCGGATCGCGCGCAGGCGCTCCTGCTCGCTCTCGATCGAGAACGGCTCGGGCTGGCGACGCGCGAAAAGGGCCACGCATCGATGATATGCGTGGGAGGGACGTTCTCCTGCTCGACAGCCGCTTCTACGCGGCGCGCTCGAGGCGCTCTTCCGCGCGCGCGCGGCGCACGATCTCCTCCCGCTCGCCGAAGCGGAGGCGGGCCTTCTCCATGCGGAGTGCCTGCCAGAGCTCCTGGAGGCGATCGTCGAGCTCCTTGATCTCGTCCTTCACCGTGTCGTCGAGCCCCTGCGAAAGGAGGTGCCACAAATCCTGGCGCTCTTCCGAGAGCCGCTCGATCTCGACGTGTATCTGATTCGGTGTCACGATGGCTGAAACGTGCCTCGTGACGGTCGCATTCCCGCTCTCGCGGCCGTCCAAACCTCATTCGTAGCCGAGCTCGGCGATCCGATCTTCGTCGAGCCCGAAGTAGTGGCCGAGCTCGTGCAGGACGGTGATGCGGATCTCTTCGCGAAGCTCCTCCGGATCAGCGAACGACTCCTCGAGCGGAATCCTGTAGATCGAGATCTTGTCGGGGAGCGTGCCGGCCATGTCTCCCCGCTCCGGGAGCGGCACGCCGTGGTACAAGCCGAGGAGGTCCGGGTCATCGGGGTTCTCGTCCTCGATGACCACGGCGACGTTACTCAGAGCATCGACGATATTCGGCGGGAGCTCGTCGAGCGCGGCCCGCACGTGATCCTCGAACGTCAACGGATTACGAGCGGGTCGAGGGCTTGTGGAAGATCAGCCCGATCGTGCGCCCGGGAAGAAGCCGAAGCTCGGGTCGGCGGGCCCGTTCGGCCTTGAGCTCGTCCGCGAGATCGATCAGCGTCTCGAGTTCGTCTCGTGAGCAGCTACCGATGCGCGTGAGGCTGCGACCCTTGAGATCGTCCGGAACGCCAGGCATCGGCCCAAGTTACAACGTGCAACTCGGATAGAGTCGCGGCATGGCGACGTTCGCAGAAGCCCTGAACGAGCAGATCGGCTACGAGTTCCGCGCCTCCCAGCAGTACATCGCGATCGCGACCTACTACGACGCGCAGACGCTTCCCCAGCTCGCCGCGCACTTCTATCGCCAGGCGGTCGAGGAGCGGAATCACGCGATGATGATGGTGCAGTACCTGCTTGACGCCGACCAGGAGGTCGTCGTTCCGGGGGTCGATGCTCCTCAGACACAGTTCAAGGACGCAGTCGCACCGGTCTCGCTCGCGCTCGAGCAGGAGAAGCGTGTCACGACACAGATCGTCGAGCTCGTCAAGCTCGCGCGCGAGGAGGGCGAGCTCGTCGGCGAGCAGTTCCTCCATTGGTTCCTCCAGGAGCAGCGCGAGGAAGTCGCGTCGATGACTGAGTTGCTGGCAGTCGTCGAGCGTGGCAAGGACAACCTCCTGCACGTCGAGGAGCATCTAGGCCGGTCGGCGGCCGACGGGGCGAGCCCGCTCGAAGCGGGGGCTCCGCCCGCGGCCGGCGGTGCGCTCTAGATCGAGTGCGAGAGATCCGAGTTCGCACCGCGCGCCGCAGCCACGTCCTCGACATCACGGACGAGGTGCGCGACGCGGTTGCCGGCGAGCCTGGCTCGGCCGTAGCCGTCTACGTACCCCATACGACCGCCGGCGTGACGATCAACGAGCATGCGGATCCCGCGGTCGCGCGCGACTTCGAGTCCGCGCTCGAGAGGATCGTGGAGAACGGCTGGCCGTGGGAGCACGTCGAGCCGGGCGAGGAGAACGCGCCGACCCATGTCCGAGCGTCGCTGATGGGGCCGAGCGTCGTCGTCCCGTTGCGCGACGACGGCTCGCTCGCTCTCGGAACCTGGCAGGGGATCTTCCTCTGCGAGTTCGACGGGCCTCGCGACCGCTCCGTCTACGTGAGCGTGCTGCAGTAGCCCGTGATCGAGGTCGAACGGCTCACGAAGCGCTTCGGCTCGACGCTCGCGGTCGACGATCTGTCGTTTTCGGTGGCGCCCGGCACGATAACGGGGTTCCTCGGGCCGAACGGCGCGGGGAAGTCGACGACCATGCGGGCGATCCTCGGCTTGGTCCTCCCGACGTCGGGCTCTACGACGGTGCTCGGCCGCCGGTACCGCGAGCTGGAAATGCCGTTGCAGCGTGTCGGCGCGTTGCTCGAGACCTTCGACGCGCATCCTGGGCGATCGGGCCGAAACCACCTCCGTGTGCTCGCGGTCGCCGGCGGCATTCCGCGATCGCGCGTCGACGAGGTGCTTGCGCTCGTCGATCTGGGTGCCGCGGGCAAGCGGCGCGTCAAGGGCTACTCGCTCGGCATGCGACAGCGTCTGGGTCTCGCCGCGGCGCTGCTCGGCGATCCCGAGGTACTCGTCCTCGACGAGCCTGCGAACGGGCTCGATCCGCAGGGCATCCGCTGGCTCCGTGACTTCCTTCGCTCCCATGCGAGCGAGGGACGGACGATCCTCATCTCGAGCCACGTCCTCGCCGAGGTCGCGCAGACCGTGGACGACGTCGTGATCATCCATCGTGGGAAGCTCGTTCGACATGTTGCGATAGCCGAGGTGGAGGCACTCGCGGCGGGCTCCACCACCGTTCGTTCTCCGGATGCCGATCGCCTCCTTGAGCTGCTCGTCAGCGCGGGGCTCGACGCTCGGAGCGTCGTGGAGGGACGTCTCGAGGTGATGGCGCCGCCCGAGCAAGTCGGCGAGATCGCAGCGTCCGGCGGGGTTGTCTTGCACGAGCTGTCTGTGGCGCGTGCGACGCTCGAGGAGGTCTTCCTCGAGCTCACGGGCGAGCCGGGGGAGCGGGGCGCATGACACGCCTCTTCGCCGCGGAGCTCCTGAAGCTCCGGACCCTGCGAAGCACGTGGGGGTTCGCGCTGGTTGCGTTGCTTCTCGCAGGGCTCGCCACGGCCGGACAAATCGGTGGAACGCAAGCCCAGGATCGGAGCGATCCCGAGTTCCAGTTCCGGATCGTGCTCGACGCGGCTTTCCCGGCCGCGCTTCTCTCGCTCCTTCTAGGGATGATCCTCGTCACGAACGAGTTTCGCCATGGCACGATCGCCCGGACGCTGCTCGCCACGCCACGGCGCGGTCGCTTCGTCGCCATCAAGCTGTTGGCCGGGGCTGCCACCGGTGCCGGCCTCATGCTCATCACACTCGTCGTCACGGCGTCGATAGGCGCCGTCTGGCTCGGCATCCTCGATGTGCCGCTGGAGCTCGGTGAGGCAACCGATGCCGCCTTGCGCGCACTCGTCGGTGCTGTGCTTGCCGGGGTCCTCGGAGCGGCGATCGGTGGGGCCGTCCAATCGCAGGTCGGCGCGCTCGTAGGCGCGCTCGTCTGGATCTTCGTCGCCGAGCCGCTGTGTTGGGCTCTCCTGGGCCTCCTCGACGTCGGCGGCGCTGCGGAGTATCTGCCCGCGGCGTCGCTCGGCGGGATCGTGGACTCGGGCGGGGGAGGTCTGCCGTTCGCGGGCTCCGTCGGCATGGCCCTTGCCTGGGCCGCGCTCGCGACAATGCTCGCCTTGCTCCGTACGAGCAGGCGGGACATCACCTAAGGGGCGCTACGCTGGGCTGGTCGTGGCCGCGCCTGTTCGCAACGGGGAAGAGCTCGAGCTCTCGATCGAGTCGCTCGCGTACGGCGGCAACGGCGTGGCGCGGCACGACGGCTTCGTCGTCTTCGTACGCGGCGGGCTCCCCGGCGATCGCGTTCGTGCACGCGTGACCAAGGTCAAACGCGGGTTCGCCGAGGGCTTCGCGAGCTCGCTGCTCGAACCCGGGCCCGATCGGGTCGACGCGCCGTGCCGGCATTTCGGGACCTGCGGCGGCTGCCGCTTCCAGGACCTCGCCTACGACGCGCAGCTGGCGCAGAAGGCGCAACAGGTGCGTGACGCGCTCGTCCGGATCGGACGCGTCGAGGACCCGCCCCTCGAGCCGATCCTGCCCGCGTCGTCCGAGTACGGCTACCGCAACAAGCTCGAGTACTCGTTCTCGACCGGCGACGACGGCATCGAGCTCGGCTTTCATCGCGCTGGGCGCTGGGACGAGGTGATCGGGATCGAGGAGTGCCTGCTCACCACCGACCTCGGCAACGCCATCCGGACAGCGGTTCGCGACTGGGCACGGGAAGAGCGGCTCGAGGCGTACGACCAGGCGACCGGCGAGGGATACCTGCGCCACCTGGTCGTTCGGGAAGGCCGGAACACGGGTCAGGTGCTCGTCGTCCTCGTCACCGCCCCGGGCGAGCACTTCGAGAGCGGGTACCTCGTCGACGTTCTCCGTCGCTTCCCCGAGGTGCGTTCGATCCACTGGGCGATCAACGACACTCCGGCGGAGCAGACCAACCTTCCGACCCGGCTGCTCTGGGGCGACGAGGCGATCGAGGAGGAGATCCTCGGACTCCGCTTTCGCTTGCGCCCCTCCGCTTTCCTGCAGACGAACACGGAGATGGCCGAGCAGCTGTACGCGCTCGCCCGCGAGTTCGCCGCTCTCACCGGCTCCGAGAACGTCTTCGACCTCTACTGCGGGACGGGCACGATCGGGCTCGCTCTCGCTCCTTCGGCGTCCTCGGTCTGGGGACTGGAGATCTCGGAGGAGGCTGTGGCGTGCGCGATCGAGAATGCCGAGCTGAACGGGATCGGGAACGCGCAGTTCTTTGCAGGGAACGTCGGGCAGACCCTGGAGGAGCTCGTCGAGGAGGCGGGGGCGCCCGACGTCGTCGTCGTCGACCCGCCCCGAGCGGGGCTCGCGGGCAAGGCGCTTCGGAGGACCGGGGCGCTGGCCGCTCGCCGGATTGTCTACGTCTCCTGCAACCCGACGACGCTCGCGTCCGACGTGCAGGTCCTGAGGGACGACTTCGGATACGCGCTCGCACGTTGCCGGCCGGTCGACATGTTCCCGCACACGCCGCACGTCGAGTCGGTATCGCTGCTCGAGCGCGTGTAGGGGCGTGACCTCGCTCTAGGAGGGTGCCTGGGCACGTACGCCGCGGGCGTTCCTCCAGAGCAGGTCCGCGTTCGGGAGCAGGAACCCGAGACACACTGCCGGCAGCGCCGGTAGACCCGCGATGCCGTCCCAGCTCCAGACCAGCATGAGCGTCCCGGCCAGGAATCCGGTCATTCCCATCCACGTCCAGGCAACGCGCAGCGCGAAGCGGTCGGCCGCGGCGAGAAAGAGCGCGAAGAAGAGGATGTCCGGCGGCCCGATGTTGACCGTCGCCGTCTCACCCGGGTTCGGAAACGCGACCGATATCCGCTCGAAGAGCCCGGGTCGCTGTTCGACGACGTACTCCGTCGGGCCCGCGGCCACCGACCAGATGTCGACCCAGGGGATGAGCACCGCGACGAGGGCGATCCACCACAGCTCCTCGAACAAGGTCAGAAACCAGAAGCCGACGATCGCGTAGAAAGCGAGCTTCGCAACGTTCGCGGCCGAGCCGACGTCGAGGAACGTGAGCGTCAGTGCCGCCCCGCCCGAGACCAGTGCGATCCCGAGGAGAGTCTTGTTGCCCGCCTGTGCGAGCGGGAGCGCGATCCAGATCGTCGCGGCGAACACGGGAAAGACGATCGCGCTGTGAAAGAGGACATCGAGCCCCGAGGGAAGCGCGGGCAGACGTTCCGCGCCGGCGGCATAGACAATGAGGCCGACTGCAAGTGCGGCGAGCAAGAGAGCGCGCCGTCTTGCCAGGGGTAGCGGTTCGAAGTCCAATTGATACCGCGGCCGCGAAGCGGCCGCCTTTAGGGATTTTCGCGCGAGCGGAATCCGCGCATCAGCGCCCGCGAAGCGGGCGCCTTCAGGGATCTTCGCGCAAGCGGAATCTGCACTCGCAGATTCCGCTTGCGCGCACTCACGAGCATTCCGCTCTTGCGCATCAATACGGTGGCTGCTCCGCCCACCAAGGGCCGAGCGCCTTGAACGCGTTCCAGAACGCGGTCTTCGCCGGCTGCTCGTCGAGCGACTCGTCGATGTCGGGGGTGACGAGTGCGTCGATCGTGGGAGTGAAGCGCTGCAGGGAACCCTCGGCGTCCTGGTCGATCGCACCCGACAGGGGGAAATGAAGCTCGTTGAGGAATGCCGTCGTGGCCCCGCCCATCGTCACGACGAGCTTCGGCTGGACGATGTAGAGCTCGCGCGTAAGCCAGGATGCCGCGTCCGCCGGGTCCTCCGTTCCGAACTTCAGGCAGTTCGTCCCGTACACGGCCAGCGGATCGACACCCAACCGCTGGAGCGACTTGAGCACGGCCTGCCCCGCGCGGCCGAAGTACGCGACCCCTTCCTGGATCTCCGAGGGCTGCGGCGAGAACTTCAGGAGGAAGACGTCGGCGAGCGGATGACCCGACCCGACCACCGGAACCCTCAGCTCGTCGCCCGCACGCGCAAGCTCGTCTCCGAGCTCGTTGATCTCGGAGATGGCCTTCTTCAGGTAACGCTCGTAGATCTCGTCGGTGGGCACGGCCGCTGGCACGGGGTCTCGAGCACCTTCTCTCTCAGCGAACCTTTTCCTTGACCTGGGCGACCCACTTGAGCGACTGCAGGTACGCGAGCGACTTCGGTCGGCGCAGGATCTCGCCGTTGCGAAGCGACAGCAGGAACTCCTCCGGCCCTTCGAATCGCCGCATGCGAACTGCACCCGTGCCGACGCCTTGGAGGACGTGGGCATCGGAGCCGGCGCCCTGCAGGAGCCGGTACTTCTGCGCGAAGCGCAACGCCTCGTCGTTGAACGACTCACGGAGCAGCCGCGCGTTGAAGACCTCGAACACGTCGATCTCGGCGAGGTGGCGGTGCAGCGTCGCGGGGTCGGGAATGGCATGCAGCCGGTCGAACGGGTGTGGCAGGTAGACGAGGCCACCCTGGTCGCGGATCGCCTCGATCGTGTCGGCGAAGGACATGCCCCGCGGGATCTCCTCGCCCAGAAAGAGGCCGATGACCTCACCCTGTCCGTCCGTCTTGACCTCCTCGCCGGGAATGACGACGACCTCGCGGGCGCGCGCGAGCTCGATCCCCTCGAGCGCGCCCCCGAACGCGTTGTGGTCCGTGATCGCGATCGCGCCGAGACCGATGCGCTCGGCGTGGTCGAGCAGGTCCTCGGTCGGGGTCGAGCAGTCGTGAGACCAGTCCGTGTGCATGTGGAGGTCGACCACGATCCAGTCGCGATCCGCCAGCGGATCGTCCTCGGCCGAAGGCGACGGAACGCGGAGCCGTCGCTTGCTCGCGAGTCGTGTGTAGACGGCGTCGAGCTCGGCGGCGACGCGCGCGAAGCTCTCGTCCTCTGCTGCCACTCGCTCGTCGGCCCCGATCCGAACTCGGAGCCTCTCGTCGGAGGCAAGTCGGGCGACTTCGTGTGCGACCGCTTCGGGACTTTCGTCTTGCACAATCGCCGCCGCGCACGCGGCCGCCTCGAGCCGCAGGCGCTCCTCTCCCGAGGGCGCTGGGACAAAAATCGCTGCGTTCCGCAGCGCCGCCGCCCGCTGATCCTCCGTGCGCGCCGACCGAACGCGCACGCGGCCGCGGACCGACCGCGGGATGGTCGGGCGAAAGCCCAGGGGCTTCGTATGCAGGAGCGTGAGCTCCCACTCGGGAAGGTCGCGCAGTAGCCGAAGAAGCGCGCGCGTCACCGGCCGGCCTGCTGCCTCGAGCTCGCCGACGATGACGTTGCGCTTGGGGGCCGGCTGAAAGCGCGCCGTGTCGACGCCGAGTGGAACGAGGCCGTAGTCGCCGTCGAACCGCTCCGCAGCAGCGTCCGCCGTTTCGCTCGAGGTCGCAAGAAGCGCGTCGATGCGGATGCGGAGCCGATCCCTGCGCGACCGGCGAGCCGGGTACCCCAACCGCTCCGGGGAGAAGAAGGTTGCGGCCGTGAGCGCGCGCGTCGAGGTCAGGGCGAGGTACGAGATGCTCGGAAGTCCCGGCTCGAAGCCGTGTACGACATCGAAGTGCCCTCTGGCGAGCGCCAGCCGAAGGTTTGCGCGCACTGCGACCGGTATGCCCATGTTCGTTCGCCGTGACAGCGGGATGGAGGGGCCGACCGCAATGACATCTGCCCGGATCTCCCGGTGGAGAGCCCGGCGCCCGGCGAGCAGGTCGCGCGCGCGAGACGATGGAGCAAGCACCGTGACCTCATGGCCACGCTCTCGGAGCGCAGCCGCCGTGCCTGAGACATGCGCGTTCACCTCGTGCGGCTGCGACCACGCGAACGGCGTGACGAAGCAGATCCGAAGGCTCACGATCGGGCGAGTGTATCCCGGCGGGTCAGGCGCACGGGTCTGACCCCGTACAGTGGCCGAATGACCGACGTCACGATCAAAGCGCGTGCGAACGGGCCGTACAAGGTCGAAGGGCCGGTGCGGGTGATCGACGCCGAGGGCAACGAGTTCGTGCTTCCTCCGGGCAGCGGAATCGTGCTCTGCCGCTGCGGCCACTCGCAGACGAAGCCCTTCTGTGATTCGAGCCACAAGCGCGTCGGCTTCG
Organism: Gaiellaceae bacterium; assembly: GCA_036258155.1. Classification (GTDB taxonomy): domain Bacteria; phylum Actinomycetota; class Thermoleophilia; order Gaiellales; family Gaiellaceae; genus GMQP-bins7. The sequence continues at coordinate 9,131 of DATAEF010000067.1, forward strand.
TGGCGGAGGACACGGCGCCGCGCGTCAGCCGGAGTCGGACCCCACGGGCCTGAGCCCGGATTCCCGCCTGCGGAGGATCAGGCGTTCGCCTGGATCGAGCTCGATCTCGAGACCGTCGTGTGAACGCGTAAGGACGAGCTCGACGTCGTCGAGGCTCGCGATGACACGCTCGTCGGACGATGCCGCTCCGGCAGTCGCAAACCGATGCAGCACCGGGATGAGCAGGTAGGTCAGGCCGGTGAATATCCAGGCGACCGCGAGCGTCTTTCCGATCGTGTCGCCGGGATCGTCCTGCCAGATTGCCGCGAGCGAGATCGCGGACGCGCCTGCAGCCAGAACTCCGGCACTCCAGGCCAGTCGTACGCCCAGCGTGGTTCGCGCCATGAGCTGGGCCGTGACGGCGATGAGAGCTGCGACGAGAACGAGGACACCGCCCCATCCCCAACGCCAGCTGTCGCCGCCACCGTCGAAGACGAAGTCCCAGATCGCGTAGACAACGGTCGCATACGCAGGCGCCGCAACAACGACGGCGGCCCACCCGAGCGCGCGTTCACCGCGGTCCACGACTGCGATTCCCGCGATCAGTGTGGAGCCCGCAAGAAGCGTTGCGGCCAGCGTTCCGAGGATGCGGCCGTCATTGTCGGAGAACTCGCCGCCGACGACCGCTGTCAGCGCAACGAGAGCGGCGAGGACGAGGATCCCCGCCGCCCCGATCCAGAAGATCCGCGCGAAGCGGATTCCGGTCACGCCTTCGCGCCTGCTTTCCGCTTTGCGAGGGCGTTCTTCACGATGAACCGCTCGCTCTGCTCGTGAGCCTCGTCGTCGCGGATCTGCTTCGGCGGCGACTTCATCAGGTAGGCGCTCGGCGCCTCGAGCG
>DATAEF010000068.1:0-2159 GCA_036258155.1 Gaiellaceae bacterium
GTGTTCCGCCGCAGCACCTTCGAGCAGCTTTCCGAGTTCATCGTTCCGACCTGGGAGGCCCTGCTCGGCGGCGCGCGCTACGTCGACGACCGCCTGCGCGAGATCTTCGACGAGCTCCGCCCCGACGCGATCGTCGAGGACAACGTGTGCGCGTTCCCGGCGATTCCCGCCTCGGGCATCCCCTGGGTGCGCATTGTGTCTTGCAACCCGCTCGAGCTCAAGGATCCCGACCTGCCGCCGACATTCTGCGGGCTCCCGATCGACGACCGCTCCGAGTGGGACGCCTACCAAAACGAGTATCGGCGCGCGAGCGGCGACCTGTGGGCGGGGTTCGACGAGTACTGCCGCGAGCGCGGCGCTCCGGGGCTGCCCGAGGGGGAGTTCATCCACTCCTCGCCGCTGCTCAACATCTATATCTACCCGCCCGAGGTCGACTACCCGCGCTCGAATCCTCTCGGCCCGACATGGCACAACCTGGGCTCGAGCGTGCGCACGACGGATCCGGAATGGTCGGTCCCATCGGAGCTCGCGGAGGGCGACGGCGGGCTCGTCTACCTGAGCCTCGGCTCGCTCGGGTCCGGCGACGTCCCGCTGATGGAGCGCCTGGTCGAGGTCCTGGGCTCCACGCGGCATCGATTCGTCGTCTCCAAGGGCCCCCAACACGACGAGTACGAGCTCGCCGACAACATGGCCGGCGCCGAGTTCCTGCCCCAGACCTCGCTGCTCGCCGACGTGCACCTCGTGATCACGCACGGCGGGAACAACACGATCACCGAAGCGCTCCACTTCGGCGTCCCGACGATCGTGCTCCCCCTGTTCTGGGACCAGCACGACAACGCCCAGCGAATGGACGAGACCGGCTGCGGAATCAGGCTTCCGACGTACACGTTCTCCGAAGATGCGATGAGCGACGCAATCGATCGGCTGCTCGCCGACAGGCCGCTGGCCGAGCGCCTCGAAGCCATGTCCCGGTGGCTGCGCGCGTCGCCCGGCAACGAGCGGGCGGCCGAGCTGATCGCGCGGGTCGCCGAGACCGGCGAGCCCGTGACGGGCTAGTCCGCGTACTCCTCCGCACCGAGGAAGTGCAGCGAGACGTACGGCTCATCTCCGACCACCCAGCTGTCGTGGCCGGGCGGGACGTGGAACAGGTCGCCGGGCTCCATCACGACCTCGGTGTCGTCGTTCATCAGCACCGCCGCGCGACCCGACACGACCATCCCGACGTGCTCGACCTCGCAGCGAGCATCCGGCGAGCCCCCGACGTGCGTTGACCACTTCCACCCCGGCTGGTACGCGGCACGGCCGATCGTCATGCCCCCGAGGCTCACCACCTCGAACCGGCCGAGCTCGAACTCGCGCGTCTCGTCGGGTTGCTCCAGGCGCCGGATGTCCACCGTGCTCATAAGCGTGCCTCCGCGGTCTCGGGTTCGTGCTCCCGACGCTACCTTGAGGTGCGGGCGTGAGACCACTCGAGGAGCAGGCGATCCTGGTCACCGGGGCAACCGACGGCCTCGGCAAGGCGCTCGCGACGCGGCTCGCCTCCGGTGACGCCACGGTCCTGCTCCACGGGCGCGACGACGCGCGCGGACAGCGGACGGTCGACGAGATCCAGGACGCGACCGGAAACGATCGCCTGCGCTGGTACCGCGCCGACTTCGCGGCGCTCGACGAGGTGCGCGAGATGGCTGACCGCGTGGCGCGAGACGAACCGCGCCTGGACGCCCTCGTCAACAACGCAGGAATCGGGGTGACACTGCCCGGCGACGGCGCGCGGATGGAGACCCGCGACGGATACGAGCTGCGCTTCGCCGTGAACTACCTTGCGGGCTTCCTGCTCACTCGCCGCCTCGTCCCGTTGCTCGTCGACTCGGCGCCGGCTCGGATCGTCAACGTCAGCTCGGCGGGGCAGGCCCCGATCGACTTCGACGACGTCATGCTCGAGCGCGACTACAACGGCGTCCAGGCGTACTGCCAGAGCAAGCTCGCGCAGGTGATGTTCACGTTCGACCTCGCCGAGGAGCTCGCTGATGCGCGCGTGACCGCCAACTGCCTCCACCCCGCGACGTATATGCCGACGAAGATGGTCACGCACTCGGGAACGAGGCCGGTGAGCACGCTCGAGGAGGGAACCCGGGCGACGCTCCGCCTCGTCGTGGCCC
>DATAEF010000069.1:0-5269 GCA_036258155.1 Gaiellaceae bacterium
GCTGACCGGCTCCGTGCCGGTGACGCGTGTCGGCATGGCCTCCGGCACGGCCGATTTGCAGCGCGACCTCGGCGGCGCCCTCATGACCTCGATCTTCGGCGCCCTGCTGACTGCCGGTTACGCCTCGGCGATGGGTACGGCGATCGACCAGTCCGGAAGGAACGTGACCGAGAGCACGCAGGCGCAGCTCCAGCTCTCGTTCGCGAGCGCCGAGAACGTCGCCCAGCACAATCCTGCGTATGCGAGCCAGATCACGGCGGCGGCGCAGTCGTCGTTCCTCGACGGCGACAACTGGGCATACGCGGCGGCCATCGTCGCGGTCCTGATCGGGATGGCGCTCGTCTTCCGCTTCTTCCCGGGGAAGGACGAGGAGAACGAGCTGCGCGAGGCATACCACGCCGAAGACGCATCGAAGGGCGCGCGCCTGGCCGGAAGCGGGGAGGGCGTGCCGGCACCAGCGCCGGCCTCGTGACCTGGGCCGACCGCTTCCGAGCTCGCGAGCGGCCGACGCGTGGACGAACGCGACCTCTGAGTAGCTTCGTCCGGGTGAACCTGCGCCTTCGGACGAGGACGCGTTAGGCTCCTTCCACGATGGTGAGCGCAGGCGATGCCACGACGCAGTTCTTCGAGGAGCTACGCAAGCGCCAGCATGAACCTCGGCTCAGGGGAGCGACGGGTACATACCGCTTCGAGCTCGTCGACGGGAAGAAGGTCGATCGCTGGCTGGTCGCGTTCTCGAAAGGTGACGTGACTGTCTCGCGAAGGGGTGGAGCTGCTGATTGTGTCGTTCGCGCCGACAGGGCGCTCTTCAACCGGCTCGCTTCGGGTGAGCTGAACGGGGTTGCGGCCGCGCTTCGTGGTGAGTTCGAGGCCGAGGGCGACTGGAGGCTGCTCGTTCTCTTTCAGCGTCTGTTCCCGGGGAAGGCTCGGAGCGCCGCCAAGCGGTCCCGTGCCGGCTATTCGCGGAGGACGGGATGAACGACGGTCTGGTGAAGATCCTCGACGGCAATACGTTCGTCGTCAGCGATGCGAACGGGGACATCGAGGCATCACTCACCGACCCGACCGGTCTCTTCTCGTTCGACACGCGCTTCCTCTCGAAGTGGGTGCTGACGGTGAACGGACAGCGGTTGGGCTCGCTCTCGGTCGACGATCTTCAGTACTACGAGGCACGCTTCTTCCTCGTCCCCGGTACCGGAACCGTCTACATCGACGCAAAGCTCTCGGTGATCCGCCGCCGCTCAGTCGGCAACGGGTTCCACGAGGAACTCACGATTCTGAACCATTCGGACAAGCCGGTGAGCCTCACCGTTCGCATCGATGCGGGAAGCGATTTCGCCGACCTGTTCGAGGTGAAGGACGCGCTGCAGAAGAAGGGCACGTACACCGCGCGCGTTCAGCGCGGGAAGCACCTGGTCCTCGGCTACGAGCGCGAGACGTTCCGGCGTTCGACGTCGATCTCGGCGACGGCTCCTGCGCGGTTCGACAAGGACGGTCTGACGTTCAAGATCCGGATCGCGCCACAGGGCGAATGGAAGACCGACCTCGAGGTCGATACGGTTCAGCCGGGTCCGCGCCGAGGTCAGGAACAGCGTCGTGACCCGCGGCGGGCGAACCTCGCGATGCAGCGAAACCTGCAGCGATGGATCGAGGAGGCGCCGCGCGTCGAGTGCGACTGGGATCCGCTGAAGACCACGTATCGGCGTAGCCTCGTCGACCTCGCTGCATTGCGCTTCTCGCCCCCGATTGCGGGTGGCCGCAGCCTTCCTGCCGCGGGGCTGCCCTGGTTCATGACGATGTTCGGGCGGGACAGCATCTTCACGAGCCTGCAGGCGTTGCCGTTCACGCCAGAGCTCGCTGCGACGACGCTCGGCGCGCTCGGTAACTGGCAGGGGAGCCGGCTCGACGACTTCCGCGACGAAGACCCCGGCCGGATCCTTCACGAGATGCGCTACGGAGAAATGACGGCCTTCGAGGAACGTCCGCATTCCCCGTACTACGGCGCGGTCGACGCGACGCCCCTCTATGTCGTTCTGCTAGACGAGTACGAGCGCTGGACGGGAGACAGGAAGCTCGTTCGCGACCTCGAGCACGAGGCGCGTGCTGCGCTGAACTGGATCGACGAGTACGCCGACCTTCAGGGGACCGGCTACATCTGGTATCGCCGTCGCAACGAGGAAACGGGCCTCGAGAACCAGTGTTGGAAGGACTCGTGGGATTCGATCTCGTTCCGGGACGGCCGTTTGCCGGGCTTCCCGCGCGCGACCTGCGAGCTCCAGGGCTACGCGTACGACGCGAAGGTGCGAGGCGCCAGGCTGGCGCGCGACATCTGGAAGGACCGCGACCTCGCCGACCGGCTCGAGAAGGACGCTGCGGACCTCAAGCGCCGCTTCAACCGGGACTTCTGGGTCGAGGACGGCGAATACTTCACGCTCGCGCTCGATCCGGACGGTAACCAGGTCGACGCACTCGCCTCGAACAACGGCCATCTGCTCTGGAGCGGCATCGTGGACAAGTCCAAGGCAAAGGCCGTCGCTCAGCACCTCCTCGGGCCGCGGCTGTTCTCCGGCTGGGGCGTTCGCACGCTGGCGGAAGGGGAGGGGCGCTACAACCCCATCGGCTACCACGTGGGTACCGTCTGGCCGTTCGACAACTCGTTCGTCGCGTGGGGCCTCCGTCGCTACGGGTTCAAGGATGAGGCCGCGCAGGTCGCCGCCGGCATCCTCGACGCTGCGGAGTTCTTCGAGGGTCGCCTGCCCGAGGCGTTTGGCGGGTATGAGCGCGAGCAGACGAAGTACCCGGTTCAGTATCCGACGGCATGCAGCCCACAGGCCTGGTCGACCGGCACGCCGCTGCTTCTGCTCCGCACGATGCTCGGCCTCGAGCCGCAGGGTGAGCACCTCGTCGTCGACCCCGCGCTGCCGACGAGCATCGGCCTCCTGGCACTGCTCGACCTCCCCGGTCGCTGGGGGAGGATCGACGCCTTTGGCCGCGGCCGCGTCGACGTCGGCCGTCGGCGACCAGTACGTCGTTGACGGCCAAGTCGGACGGGCTCGAAAGGGGTTCTAGCTAGCCGCCGGCGAGCACGGCGGCTCCGACTGCTCCTGACAGGTCGCCGAGCTCGGTGCGGAGCACTGCGGGTGGGTGGTCCGGATCGAAGAGGTGGGGGGTCATCTGCTCGACGACCTGGTCGACGAAGGGTTGGCCGAGCCGGTCGCCGAGCCCGCCGCCGACGACGATCGCCTCGAAGTCGACGAGGTTCTGCGCGGAGGCAATGCCGATGCCTAGTGCCCAGGTCGCGTCGCCGATGAGCTTCTTCGTCATCCGGTCGTCCTTGGCCAGTGCGCGTGCATACACGCCCGAGCTGAGCCGATTCCGGCCGCGGTTCTTCATGATCTTGAACAGACTCGTCCTGTGCCCGCGCTTGACGAGCGAACGCGCGCGCCGCTCCATGCTTGCTCGTCCGGCGTATGCCTCCAGGCACCCGCGCCGGCCGCACGAGCAGCGCAATCCTCCTGGACGAACCACCATGTGGCCGATCTCGCCGCCGGCCCCCCTGCCGTCGTGGAGCTTGCCGTCCAGGATGAGGCCTCCCCCGACGCCCGTGCCGACCCACACACCCAGCAGATTCTTGAAGGGCCGGCCGGCACCGCGCTGGTACTCGCCGAGAACACCGACGCTGACGTCGTTTCCGACCCTCACCTTCACCTTCCCGAGCTGCTCGGATACGAGCGGACCGAGCGCCACGCGATCCGTGAAGCCAGGAACGTTCGCCGCGAGCAGGACCGCACCTGCCTTCGCGTCGACCTCCCCGGGTGTGCCGATCCCGATGCCGCGAAGGTCGGCGTCCGACGTGCCGGCCGCTTCGAGCGAGGCCCGGATAGTTCCCACGATGGCGTCGATGACGTCGCCCGGGTTACCCGTCTGGGGCGTGAGCACGCGCGCGCTGCCGACGACCCCCTCGTCGCGCAGGACCACCGTCTGGATCTTCGTTCCTCCGAGGTCGACGCCGGCGGTGACCTGGTGCGATTGGCTTTCCGGCTTCGCCGACGTCACGTCACGGCGACTGTAGTTGACACCTCACCCGGCGGCGGCAGGTAGCGTCCACCGGCGTAGCTTCGGTCGCGCACCTCGAGAATCCAGGTCGCCGCCTTCTTGAACTCGAGGGGCCCGTCGAGAGAAACGCCGGCGGCGAACAGTTCCTCGATCGAGTCCATCATCACGTCGGCGTGCGTGCAGAACGCTGCCGGGCCTGCGCTGGACACGGCTAGCATGAGCTCGAGCGCTGCGCCGATCGGCGCTCCCTCTGCGAGCTCGTCGGCGACCTCGAGCTGCAACCTCCGGTCGACGGCGAGCGGCTCGAGAGTCTGCACGCAGCGAAGGTACGGGCTCGAGAAGAGGCGCGTGAACGGTTGACCGTCGTACAGTCCGGGCAAGGCAGATGCCTGCTCGAGCCCCGCCTTCGTCAACGGGCGCAGGTGGTCGGGATCGCTCCACTTGAGCCGGTTCTTGGCTCTCGCGTGCCTGATCAGATAGGCGACCGTCAAATGACCCCCTCGAGCCTGGAGAGGAGCTCGCGATCGCGCTGGTAGCTGAGGAGGGACTGCGCGTCCCCGATTCCGACCCATAGCGCGTCGTCGACCTCGTTCGCTGGCGCGAGCACGCCACCGAGCGGCGTCATCTGCCAGTAGCGCACGACTTTTTCGCGGCCGCGAGAGTCGTGGTACCGCGTGGTGCCCACCTCCAATCCCAGCCGGCAACGGAGGCCGGTCTCTTCCTCGACCTCTCGGAGCGCAGCGTCCTCGTCCGTCTCGCCGCGGTGGAGCTTGCCCTTCGGGAACGCCCAGTCGTCGTAGGCAGGTCGATGGACGAGCACGATCTCGGCCTCGTCCTTTTCCGCGCGGCAGACGAGCCCGCCGGCCGCGCGCACGATCCCCGTCACATCCACGTGCGGAGTCGAGGCGACGAGAGCTCCTTCCACGCCTTCCGCCAGCGCGAGCGGCTTCTCTCCGCGGCTGCCCGCTCGAGCCCAGCGAGCTCGCCGGCCGTGAAGACGCCCTGCATCGACCGGCTTCCGTGCGCCCATTCCCGAAGCCAGCGCTCGGCGACGACTGCGTCGTTCAGGTCTCCGAGCACTTCCTGCAGGCGGGCGGCCTCGGCGGCGAAAGCTCGGGCCTGCCTGCCGACGAGTGGGGCCACGGCTTCGGCCGCGTAGCGGACGCGCTTCGTCCGGATGCGGATGTCGTGCAACTCCTCCTCCGTCGGGCGA
>DATAEF010000070.1:0-13768 GCA_036258155.1 Gaiellaceae bacterium
ACCTGCGCGGGCCAGCGCGTCGACATCGTCCGGGCCTTCCAGGCGGCCGGTGCACGTGTTCTCGGCGCCGACGCCGACCCGCTAGCGCCGGCGCTCTATCACGCAGATCGCCAGGCGATCGTCCCGCGGATAGCGGATCCCGACTACGTTCCAGCGCTCGCAACGCTAATCCGCGAGCAGGACGTTCGCTTGATCGTGCCGCTGAACGACCTCGACCATCCGGTGCTCTCGCGGGCCCGGGACGAGCTCGCGCCGGCGCTCCTGCTCCTCCCCGATGCCGACGTGTGCGCGCGCATGTCCGACAAGCTCGAGGCACACCGGTTCTTCGTCGAGCACGGGATTCCGTCGCCGAGGAGCTGGCTGCCCGAGGACGTCCCCGACGACGCGCGTTACCCGGTGTTGGTCAAGGCGCGCGAGGGTTTCGGCTCGCGTCACATCTTTCGGGCGGACGACCCAGAGCAGCTCGACTTCTTCCTGCGCTATACGACGGCGCTCTCCTTCGTCCAGGAGATGTGCCGCGGCGAGGAGTTCTCGATCGACGTGTTCAGTGACATGGACGGGCGCTGCCTCAACGCGATCCCGCGGACGATGCTCCTGTCGAAGGGCGGAGAGTCGATCAAGGGCGCCTCGATCCGGGACGAGGAGCTGATCGCGCACGGGGCCCGGATCGCTGAAACCGTCCGGATCAAGGGCCCGGCCAACGTGCAGTGCTTCCGCGAGCCGGACGGAGCTCTCCCGATCACCGACGTCAACACGAGGTTCGGGGGCGGCTTTCCGTTGCCGCTCGCGTCGGGGAGTCGCTACCCGGAGCTCGCGCTCGCGCTCGCGCGCGGCGAGCGCACGGAACCGCGCCTCGGCGAGTTCGAGGAGGGCGTCTTCATGACGCGGTTCTTCTCCGAGGTCTGCCTGGAGCGCGACGGGGACGGCGCGCTCCGGCCTCTCCTGCCGCTCGCCTAGCATTCGCGGGCCATGCGCTACGTCGTCACTGGCGCTGCCGGGTTCATCGGCTCTCACCTCCTGCGGACGCTCCTCGACCGCGGGCACGACGCCACGGGCTGGGACTCCTTCACGGACTACTACGACCCCGTCCTGAAGAAGGAGAACGCGCGCGGGCTACCCGTCGAGCGGATCGATCTCGCGGAGGACCGCCTCGATCTGGACGGCGTCGACGGCGTGTTCCATCTTGCAGGCCAGCCGGGCGTCCGAAGCTTCGGGAGCGTCTTCCCCGTCTACGTCCGCCAGAACGTCCTCGCGAGCCAGCGGCTGTTCGAGGCCGCGGTCGAGGCGCGCGCGAGAACGGTGCTCGCGTCCTCGTCGTCGGTCTACGGCGACGCCGCGGCGTACCCGACACCGGAGGACACCGCGTCACGGCCGCTCTCCCCGTACGGGATCACGAAGCTCGCGGCCGAGCACCTCGCCCAGGCGTACCGGCAGGAATACGGCCTTGACGTCGTCACCGTTCGCTACTTCACGATTTACGGGCCGAGACAGCGTCCGGACATGGCTTTCGCGCGCATGGTCGCTGCTCTCGCAGCGAGCCAACCCTTCGAGCTCCTTGGCGACGGCACGCAGTCCCGCAGCTTCACCTACGTCAAGGACGCGGTCGACGCGACGATCGGTGCCATGGAACGCGCGAACTCCGGCTCGACCCTCAACGTCGGCGGCGGTGAGGAGGTGTCGATGCTGGAGGCAATCGAGGCGCTGGGAAGGATCGCCGGCCGCCGGCTCGAGATCGTCCGGTCGCCTCGCAGGGAAGGAGACGCGACGCGCACGGCCGCCGACACGGCACGGATCCGCGCGGAGATCGGATGGGAGTCGACGACCTCGTTCGAGGAAGGTCTCGCCGCTCAATGGCGCTGGGCCGCTGATAGGGTCGCGGCCGCATGACGGACGGTCGGACGGCTTCGGAGCTGGAGGACGAGCAGGAAGTCGATCTCTCGTCGGCCTGGCGGCGCCTGAAAGTTCGGTGGTGGCTGCCGGTCGGCGGTGTCCTCGTCGGCGCCGTCGTCGGCCTTGCTCTCGCCCTCTCGGGAGGCTCCGTGTGGCGCGCTGAGACGATCGTCTACCTCGGTCAGCCGTTCGCCCCGCTCGGTGGGGGTCAGATCCAGAGCCTCGCAACCAACCCGAGGACGGTCGGCGAGATCATTCGCTCGGCCTCGGTGCTGCAGGACATCTCCAAAGCGACGGGGATTCCCGTATCGAAGCTTCGATCCTCGATCTCGACGCGCGAGCTCGTTGCCACAGGTCAGATACGCGGGATCAACCCGCTGATCGAGATCGCGGTGAAGGGGTCGGGGCCCGTCCGTGTCGAGCAGGCGGCCGATGAGCTCGCGGAGCGCGTCGTCGAGCGCGTCTCGATCTACGTTACGGAGAAGACCGCGCTCCTGAAGCAGCAGGTCGCGGTGAGCGAGGGGCAGCTGGCGGCGGTCGAGGCGCGCATCGCCAGGGCGCAGGAGCAGCAGGACCAGCTGCTCGGGAATCAGTCGCTTCCACCGGTGGAACGTCTGCTCCTGAGCCAGAACCTGAACGCGGTCATCACGACGGCCGACGCGCGGAGGACCTCCCTCCAGGACGACCTGTTCGAGGCGCGGCAGCTCTTGAACCTCGCCGAGAGTGTGGAGTCGAGCCGTGTCGTGGAGCCGGCCGCCGCGAGCAAGACGACTGCGCGCTCGAGCCGTACGTCGCTACTCGTGGGCTCGTTGATCGGGCTCCTGGTCGGTGCGATCGCGGCGCTCGCCGCCGACCCGATCGCCGCTCGCCGGCGCGGGGCGGCTGCGGCCGACTCCTGATGCTCGAGGGGAAGCGGGTCGCGGTCGTCGTGCCCGCGTTCGACGAGGAACGCCTCGTCGGCGAGACGCTCGCCGGCATCCCGGACTTCGTCGACCGCGTCTTCGTCGTGGACGACGCCTCGCGCGACGAGACGGCGGCGCGGGCGCAGGCGGTCGGTGATCCGCGGATCGAGGTCCTCCGGCACGCTTCGAACGCCGGCGTGGGCGCGGCCGTCGTCACCGGCTACCGTCGCGCGCTCGAGGAGGAGGTCGACGTCACGTGCGTCATGAACGCGGACAACCAAATGGATCCCGCGGAGCTGCGCGCCCTCGTGGAGCCGGTCGCGCGCGGGGAGGTCGACTACGCGAAGGCGAACCGCTTGGTCTCGGGCGAGGCGTGGACGGTGATCCCGCGGACGCGCTACCTCGGCAACGCTGTGCTGTCCCTCCTCACCAAGATCTCCTCCGGCTACTGGCACGTCGCCGACTCGCAGGCAGGCTACACGGCACTCTCGTTGGACGCGCTGCGCCGCCTCGACCTCGGCCGGCTGTACCCGCGCTACGGGTTCCCGAACGACATGCTCGTCCACCTGAACGTGCAGAACGCGCGCGTGAGGGACGTTGCCTCGCGGCCGATCTACGGCATCGGCGAGCAGTCCGGGATCAAGCTCCGCTCGGTAGTGCCACGCATCTCGTGGCTCCTCTTCAAGGCGTTCTGGTGGCGGATGGGCCAGAAGTACGTGATCCGCGACTTTCACCCGCTCGTGTTTTTCTACTCGTTCGGCCTGCTGATGCTCACGGCCGGCTTCCTAATCGGGCTGGAGCAGCTCATTCTGCGCATCGCGGGGAACGCGATCACGCCGGGGTCGGGCGTCCTCGTCGCAGTCCTCCTCATCGCCGGCCTGCAGATGACGCTCTTCGCCATGTGGTTCGACATGGAGGCCAACAAGGACCTGCGCTGACCCGGCTCGGGAAGCGGGTTTTCGGCCCCTTCGCGGCTCGATGCAAGCGTCCTGCAAGCGCCGGAACCCCTTATTTCATCCGGTTTGTGTGTTCTCCTGTTTTGATGCTGTTGACTTTTGTGCAGTCGCTTCGGACCTACCCTTCTCGGCGGTTCCCCGTGGACTCGGGACGCCCGCGACGTGCTTGCACGCTGCTTGCAGGTGTCCGAAAGCCCTGCTCCGACGCGGTTTCTCGGGCCCTTGTTCGATTACGCGCCGAACACATCAACCACTGTTCGACAGTCTGACCCAGGATCGTAGACAGACGAGGTGGCTTGAACCCCCTGCTCAAGACGAACTTGCGCGCGCGCGCGAGGGCCGCGCCGAGTGAGTGCGAACGGCTAGTTCAGCGCCCCGACACCTACGAGCTCGCGCTCCTCGAGGCGGAGCGCCGCTGCAATCTCCGGGTCGTCGCCGCGCACCTCCGCTACGAAGCGCTCGGCGTCCTTGCGGCGGATGAACACCTCGAGCGAGTCGCCGAGCGGGAACTCGGGCGAGAGAGCTGCGTCGACTACTGCATAGACGAGCACGGCGAACACTCTGTAGCACGGTGCTCGTGCGCGCGGGAGACGTGCGGGGGCGCGAGGTGCAACCGGAACCGAGATCGGTCGGACGCCGCACCGACCCGCTACTCGTCAGGCCGTGTCGCGGCGCGTCTCGAGCGCTTCGAGGATGAGGTCGAGGCCGTACTCGAACGCCTCCGTGAAGTCGTAACCGACTTTGGCGACGTGCCCGGCGACGACTTCGGCGAGGTAGGGAAACTCGTCCGCGAGCGCCGCGAGCTGTTGTTGCTCGGCCTGCGCCTCGAACTCGCGGGCCTGCTGTTCCGCGAGCGCTGCGGCCCCCTCCGCGTTCTCGAACGGAGCCATCTTCTCCTGGAGCGCGAAGCCGTAGATGTAGGCGTCGAGGACCGAGCACGCCTGGATCGTCATCTCGACCGAGAACGCTTCGCGGAGGTAGCCGATCTCGGCGTTGTGGACTCGGAAGCTCGCGGGACCGGGCGTCGCTTGCGACTCCAGGAGGCCGATCGCCCAGCGGTGGCGGTTCAGCACATTGCGTTTTGAGATCGCGCACTGCCGCATCGCCGTCTTCCAGTCGCCGTCCGTGGAAGGGAGCTCGATCTCGCTGAAGACGATGTCGACCATGCCGGTGATCAGCTCGTCCTTGCTGGACACGTGGTAATAGAGGGACATCGCGCCGACGCCGAGCTCATCGGCGAGCCTGCGCATCGCGCAGCTCTCGAGTCCCTCACGGTCGGCGAGCTTGACTGCGGCGTCCAGCACGCGCTCCTTGCTCAGAGGCACTCGCGGTTTGGTTGCTGGTTCAGATCTGCCCATTTGCAGAACTACGGTTTACTCCCTTGCGAAATCGTACAGCGTACGAGTAAGGTGCCTCGTACAACGTACGACAACCTCCCGAAGGAGATGCGATGAACGTGCTCACTCGTTTCGTGCTCGACCACAAGCGCCTCGTGTTCGGTTTCTGGCTCGTCGTCACGATCGCCGCCTTCGCTGCGATCGGGCCGGCGGGCAGCGCTCTGTCGCAGAAGTTCAACGTGCCGGGACGCGAGGGTTTCGAGACGAACGAGGTGCTCGGCGAGATCTACGGCAACGGTGGCGACGTCGCGCCGATCGTTCCGGTCGTGAAGCTTCCGCCCGGCGCGACCGTCGACTCACCGGGCGTCAGCGAGCAGCTCGATGCGGCGCTCGCGAAGGTCGAGGCTGCGGTGCCCGGGTCTATGAGTGCCTCCTATGCCTCGACGCGCGACCGGGCGTTCGTCTCCGATGACGGCCGCACCACGTTTGCGCTCGTCTACATCCCGGCCAAGGGTGGAGTCGATCCAGGGCTGGAGGAGGCCCGTTCGGCGCAGGCCGCGCTCGACGGCGTCACCGTCGGCGGATCCCCGGTTCAGGTGACCGGGCTCGACGCGCTCCGGGCCTCCGCCGGGGATATCGAGGGGGCTGGCGCCGGCGTCGTGCTGGGGACGCTGCTGGCGGCGCTTGGCGCGCTGCTCGTGCTCGCCTTCGTCTTCCGCTCCTTCATGGCGATCGTGCCGCTGCTGATGGCGCTGGTTGCGATCCCTACGACCTTCCTGCTGATCTGGCCGGTCGCCGCCGTCACCGACGTCTCGGTGATCGTTCAGTTCCTCGTCGCCCTGATCGGGCTCGGGATCGCGATCGACTACGCGCTCCTCGTCGTCGTCCGCTGGCGCGAGGAACGGCAGCAGCCGAACACGACCAACGACGCGGCGGTACGGAACGCGATGCGGCACGCCGGCTCCGCCGTCGTCTTCAGCGGCACGACCGTGGCGATCTCGTTGCTGGCGCTGCTCGCCGTCCCGATCCCGGCTTTGCGCAGCATCGGGATCGCCGGTCTGATGATCGCGCTCGTCAGCGTCGCCGTGGCGGTCACGTTGCTGCCGGTCGTGCTGGCGACGATCGGGCCGAAGCTCGACTGGCCGCGTAACCGACGCGACGCGCAGGCCAGCCGGGGCTGGTCGGCCTGGGCGCGCCTGATCGTGCGCCACCGCTGGATTGCGGCCGCGACCTCGACCGCCGTGCTGGTCGCTCTGGTCGTGGCGGCCGCGAACATCCAGCTCGGAAACCCGCTCGCAGCTTCGCTCTCGAAGGAAGGGCCCGCGCGCTCCGGCCTGGAGAATCTGGAGGACTCTGGAATCGGCACCGGCCCGCTCTCACCCTTCGATGCGCTCGTTCGCTCGGGCGATCCTGGTGAGGTCGCGCAGTCGTTCGCGCAGGTCGACGGTGTCCGCAGCGCTACCGCACCTGCCGACTGGCGCCGCGAGGGGACGGCGATCGTGGTGGTGTTCCCGACTGCGGATGGGAACTCGCCGACGGGCCGAGAGACGCTCGACCGCCTGCGCGTCGACGCGGAGGCGCTGCCGGCAGAGGTGACGATCGGCGGCCAGGCGGCCCAGGCCGCCGACTTCCTCGACGCCGTCTACAGCAACTTCCCGCTCCTGATCTTGCTCATCTCCGTCCTCACCTTCATCCTTCTCGCGCGGGCCTTCCGCTCCCTGATCCTGCCGCTGAAGGCCGTCCTCCTCAACCTGCTCTCCGTCGCCGCCGCCTGGGGGCTGATCGTGCTCGTCTGGCAGAAGGGCTTCGGGTCCGACGAGATCTGGGGCATCGAGGCGACGCAGGCGATCAACCTGCAGCTGCCGATCGTCATCTTCGCCTTCCTCTTCGGCATCTCGATGGACTACCAGGTCTTCATCATCAGCCGAATGCGGGAGGCGTACGACCGCACCGGCTCGACGGAGGAAGCCGTGGTCGAGGGGATCGGCCGCACGGGTCGCCTCGTCACGAGCGCGGCGCTGATCCTCTTCCTCGCGTTCGTCGCCTTCGCACTCCAGCCGGGCACCGAGGCCAAGATCTTCGCCACCGCGCTCGGCGCCGGAATCCTGATCGACGCGACGATCATCCGCGGGGTCCTGACTCCCGCACTCGTTGCGATCCTCGGCCGCTGGAACTGGTGGCTCCCGGATTGGGCCGCACGCATTCTCCGCGTCGAGTCGTCGCCCCTGCAGCCGGAAGCACCCCCCGACCCTGCCCCGCAGCCGGCATAGGTCGACCCAGCTCGATGGCAGATCCCTCGCACTCTCACCAACCACTCGAATCGAAGGAGCATGAGAGCATGACCTCCCCGCATGCCGCCTTTTCCGCTTCGCCTGACCGGCGAGCTCGATCCCGACGTTTCCCGCTGGCAATGGTGGTTCAAGTGGCTGCTCGACTACCATCAGACCATGCCGACTTCACTTGTCACCGGCGGCTCCGGATTCCTCGGGTCCCACCTCTGTGAAGCACTGCTCGAGCGCGGTCACAGAGTCATCTGCGTCGACAACCTCGTCGTCTCGACGCTGGAGAACATCGACCACCTGCGAGACGACGCATTCACCTTCGTGAACCACGACGTGATCGAGCCGCTCACGGTCGACGAGCCGATCGACTTCGTCTACCACCTCGCAGCACTCGCGAGCCCGATCGACTACCTGCGGATGCCGCTGCATTCACTGAAGACGGGCTCCTACGGAACGCACCACTCGCTCGGTCTCGCGAAGGTCAAGCGTGCGCGGTTCTTCCTCGCCTCGACGAGCGAGGTCTACGGCGACCCGCAGGTGCATCCTCAGCCCGAGACGTACTGGGGGCACGTCAACCCGATCGGCCCCCGAGGCGTGTACGACGAGGCGAAGCGCTACGCGGAGGCCCTGACCATGGCGTACCATCGCCAGCAAGGTCTCGACACCGCGATCGTGCGCATCTTCAACACGTACGGGGCGCGAATGAGAGCCAACGACGGACGCGCGATTCCGACGTTCCTCCGCCAGGCGCTCGAAGGGAAGCCCGTGACGGTGTTCGGCGACGGCTCGCAGACGCGGAGCTTCTGCTACGTGGACGACCTCATCCGCGGGATCATCCTGCTCGCCGAGTCGAAGGAGCACCTGCCGGTGAACCTCGGCAATCCGGACGAGAAGACGCTGCTCGAGCTCGCCGAGACGATCGTCCGGCTCACGGGCTCGTCGAGCGAGATCGTCTACGAGGCGCTTCCGGTGGACGATCCCCAGGTCCGGCAGCCCGACATCACGCGCGCCAAGCAGATCCTCGGCTGGCAGCCCGAGATCCCGCTCGAAGACGGCCTTCGCCGCACGATCGCCTCGCTCGGGCACGAAGCAGCTGTCGGCTCGGCGTGAGCCTGCAGGAGCGCTACGAAGAGCACCATCGAGAACGCCGCGCCGAAGGCGAGTTCGTCTTCGTTCCTGAGCGGATCCCGCTCTTCCAGGCCGCGATCGGGCGTGGGAAGCGCGTGCTCGACCTCGGTTGCCGCTCGGGAGCGCTGACACGCCACATCCTCGAGGGAAACGAGCTGGTCGGTCTCGACGTCGACGCGGCGGCGCTCGCGAAAGCGAGCGATCTGGGCATCGAACCCGTACAGGCGAACGTCGAGGAGCCGCTGCCGTTCGGGGACGCGACCTTCGACGCCGTGGTCGCCGGCGAGCTCTTCGAGCACCTCCGGTTCCCCGACGCCCTCGTCGCGGAGATCGCCCGAGTCCTCCGGCCGGGAGGTGTGCTGGTCGGTTCGGTCCCCAATGCGTTCAGGCTGCAAGGACGACTGCGTTTTCTCCTCGGCCGGGCGCCCGAGGACGATCCGACTCATCTCCAGATGTTCTCGCCGGCGGCGATGCGGGACCTCCTCTGCGGCTTCGAAAACGTCCGGCTCGAGTTCGTCGGCGGCCGTTACCGCCGGCTGCACCCGCGCCTGCTCGCCCGCGACCTCGTGTTCAGCGGACGCCGCTAGCGACCGAAGGCCGCGCGCCGCGCGACGTCTGCCTCGTCCACCATGTGCCCGTCGCGCTCCACGTAGCCGCCCTTGCCGCCGACGACGAGGAGCACGAGGTCGTCCGTCTCGCTCCCGTTCGAGACCTTCCGTGGCGTCGTCGACTCGACGTGGAGAAGTCCTCCGGGGCCGAGAACGCGCTCCTCACCCTCGACCTCCACGTGCGCTTGGCCCGAGTGGACGAAGTAGAGCTCGTCCTGGGTGTCGTGGTAATGGTGGAAGCCGACGTATCCGGGTGGCATCACGATCGCGTTCACGCCGAAGGCGGTCACGCCCAGCTCCCTCCGCACCTTGCGAAACCCATAGCCTTCGCCGAGCTCGTCGATCGAGCCGAAGTTGTGTGGCATCGGTCGTCTACTCCTTTCCGTCGAGCAGATGGTCCGCTGTTCGCCGTAGGCCGTCTTCGAACGTGACCTGCGGCTCGTAGCCGAGCACGCGCTTCGCTTCGTCGAGATCGGCCCACGACGCGCGGACGTCCGCCTCGCGCGCCGGCTCATACACCTTCTCGACCGCGCGACCGAGAAGGGCTCCGACCGCGTCCGCCAGCGCGTTCACCGTGATCGAGCCGCCGGTCGCGACGTTGACGATCTCGCCGTGGACGCCCGCTGCCTCCGCGGCGAGGAGGTTTGCGCCGACGACGTTGTCGACGTAGGTGAAGTCGCGCGACTGCTCCCCGTCGCCGTAGATCGTCACGGGCTCGCCTGCTGCGATCGCGCGGATGAAGCGCGGAACCACAGCCGCGTACTGGGAGGCCGGATCCTGGCGCGGCCCGAAAACGTTGAAGTACCGCAGGGACACGATCTCCATCTCGTACACGCGGCTGAAGCTGGTGCAGAACCGCTCGGCCGCGAGCTTGGCCACCGCATAGGGCGAGATCGGATCGGGAGACTGCGCCTCGACCTTCGGAAGGGCGCCGGCGTTCCCGTAGACGGACGACGAAGACGCGTTGACGATGCGTCGCACCCTCTCGTCGCGTGCGGCCAGCAGCACGTTCAGCGTTCCCTCGATGTTGACCGCCGTCGTCGTCAGGGGATCCTGGACCGAACGCGGGACCGACGGCAGCGCGCCCTGGTGAAGCACGATCTCGGCGCCCCGCACCGCGGCGTGAACGCGCTCGTACGAGCGAAGATCGCCTTCGACCAGCTCGACGTCTTCGTCGAGCCCGGCGAGATTCGTCCGGCTTCCGGTCGAGAAGTTGTCGAGCACCCTCACGTCGTCACCGCGGGCGAGGAGCGCACGGACGATATTCGAGCCGATGAAGCCTGCACCGCCCGTCACCAGAACCTTCATCTCGGGACCTGGGCGCGGACGTGGAAGTTCGCGAAGAGCGTGCTGGGGCCGGGAGTGCGGAGCCGCGGGGAACGTCCGTCGATCGCCTCCGCAACGCCGTTGAGCCCGGCAATCAACGGGCGCTCCAGCGGCCCTATGTGAAAACGGCGAACGGTGAGGCTGAGGTTGATCGAGATGATCATCGCGATGCAGGCGGTCGTGCCGGAAGCGGGCGTCACGGTAACCGACTCCCAGGCACCGTTCTCGAGGAACAGCTTCTCGAGACCGGCGTGGGTCCAGCGCCAGTAGTCGGTCGGGGACGGGTGATAGGGCATGACGCCGTGGGTCGACGCGAGCACACGACCCCCGGGGACGGTGACGCGCCGGAGCTCGCGCACGGCCTGCGCCGGGTCGTCGCAGTGCTCGAGCACCTGGTTGCAGAGAACGACGTCGAAGCTTCGATCCTCGACCGGGAGCGCCTCGACCGAGCCGCGCAGCTCGGCGCGCGGGTTGTCGACCCGATCCACTCCGACGTACGACCTCGCGTACGGGCCGAAGAGGGGCTCATACGGTTTCACGCCGCAGCCGACGTCCAGCACGCGGTACGGGCCGAGAGCGCTGTGCGCGTCCTTCGCCTGCTCACGCAGCCAGCGGACGAGCGGCCCCCGGACAGCGTAGGTCGTCATCGACCTCGGAGGGTCGAGGTATGCGTCAGACATCTACCTCCTCCTCGACCGTCGCTGCTCCTGCAGCCGCCAGGCCGAGCATGAGGCACGTGGCCGCCTGTAACGGGATGCCTGAGACGATTCCGAGCGAGGCCCATTCTCCGGCCAGGACGAGGAGCGCGCAGAGCGACGTCAGCCCGGCACCGGCTGCCCACGGGTGATTGGCGTACGTCGTCGTCCGCCAGGCGAGTACGAGGCCAGCCGCTCCGACCATGAGGAGGAGCGTAAGCCCGATCACGCCTGCGTCGGCCAGCATCTGGATGTAGAGGTTCTGGACGCCCCATTCGCGACCTTCCGCCGGGAACGCGAGGTCGACGACGTCGGGGAAGCGCTCGCGTGCGTCGGGAACGTACGGCTCGAAGATCTCAGGACGGGACGAACGTTGCCAACCCACTCCGAGGATCGGGTTGTCCCGCCAGATTCGCAGCCCGATGTAGGCGAGAACGGTGCGTTGGGAGTAGGTCTCGACTCCCTGCGGCGGGTCGTCCCCACGAACACCCACGAAACGGAGAAAGTCCTCGAGGGCGTCGCCCCGAACCGCGGCTACTCCGCCGGCAACGACCGCCACGACCGCGACGAGCGCGAGCGTCCGCCGACCGGACGGCGCGAAGCGGCCGCGCGCGCAGACCCAGAGGGCTGCCGACCCGAGTCCGAGGCCAGCGGCAGCCGCGACCGAGCCTGCCAGCACGAGTCCGAGAATCCCCGCGAGCAGGGCCGTCGCGAAGAGACTCTTGGCCGGGATCCTCGCTCTCCCAGTGACGATCCCCGCGGCGGCCAGCGAGATCGCGACGGCGGCGAGGGCCGCCAGGTCGTGATGGCCGAGGAACGAGGGCTGGCGCCAGCCGGCGTTCCATGCCCCGAAGACGTCCAGTCCGAAGAACTGGACGAGAGCGACTCCCGCGGCGACGGCAGCCCAGAGAACGATGCCGCCCACGACCAGCGTCAGGTCCTCCCCGCGCCGGACGAGGAATGGAACGGCGAGCGCCAGGAGCGCGTACTCGCCGAGCTTGAGAAAGCTCACGAGGTGGTCGTCGAAGAGCGCGTCCGACTGCGAGGCGGGTCGAAAGGTCGCGAACGCGAGCCAGGCGAGTAGGGCGACGCCCGGGACCCACAGGAGCTTGGCCGGCCGAAGGCGGTCGAGACCGTGGCGAAGGGCCACGCTCGCGGCTGCGATGACGACGACGAGGAGGGCGGCATCGGACAGCCGCACGTCGATCGAGGTCGAGCCCACGTCGACGCCGAGCTCCGGCTGGTAGCGCTCGTGGAAGAACAGGAACGGAACCGAGCCGGCGAGAAGCAGTGCCCCGAGGGCTTCACGGTCGACGAGGGTTCGAAGGCTGGACGGCATCGACGTGCGCTCGAGCGACGAAGTCGCCATTGCGGACTATAGGCGGGAGGTTCGGCGGAATCCGGTCTCACGCGGCGGCCCTTGTTCAGGTGGGGCTTGTCCTGGAGAGCGCTGGGTCGGGAAGGGGCCCAGAGCCGGGACGATGTCCGGGGTGGACGTGTCGGGGGGTCTGACCCCACCTCCTACACTGACCCTCCGATGTCTGCCCGCCTTCTCCGGCGTCGGTCAGCGACGGCCGCATGGATCTACGGCGCGGTCGCGTGCACGTTTATCGCCTCGATCGTCGCCGCCCGGGTCCTCGGGCTCGAGGAATTCGGCGTGTTCGCAACGGCGCTGTTCGTCGTCGGCTTCTTCCAGGCCCTGCTCGACCTGACCGTGGAGGAATCGCTCACGAAGTACGGCTTCCGCTATGTCGCCGCGGAAGACTGGGGACGGCTGCGCCGGCTCTTCAGGCAGATGCTGCTGTTCAAGGTCCTCGGAGGCGCGATCGCAACGGCGATTCTGGTCGTCCTCGCTCCTGCCGCTGACGCGATCTTCGGCGAAGCGGGAGTCGGAACCGCGCTCCTCGCCGCAGCGCTGATCCCTCTCGTCCAGGCGCCCGAGAACGTGGGTGCGACCGCGCTTCTCCTCCACAGCCGCTACGACCTTCGTGGGGCGTATCAGCTGGGCTCGGCCGCGCTCAGGCTCATCGCGATCGCGGTCGGCGTACAGCACGGCGTGACCGAGGCCCTCGTGGCGATGGTCGTCGCACAATGCATATCGACCACGGTCGTCAGCATCGTCGGAGTGGTTGCGCTGCGCCGGTTTCCGCGCGTCGAGTCGCGTGGACTCGGGGAGGACGTCCCGGGGATCCGCTCGTTCGTGGTCCAGTCGAGCATCGCGACGGGCGTCATCTCGGCGAGAACGACGCTCGTTCCCGTGGTTCTCGGGGTCGTGGCCGGGCCGACCCAGGTCGGCCTCTTCCGCATCGCACAGACGCCACAGACAGGACTGGCGGCTGCGAGTTCTCCTGCTCGACTCATGCTGCTGACCGAGCAGACTCGCGACTGGGAAGGCGGCGGGCATGTGAGCGTTCTCGCCGGCATTCGCAAGTACACGCTCGGAGCAGCCGCCTTGATGCTCGTCGCCGTTCCGGTCTTCTTCGTAGCAATGCCCTGGCTCGTAGAGGTCGTCTTCGGCCAGGAGTACGTGCCGGCTGTCGATGCCGCGCGCATCGTTCTGCTCGCAGCAGCGATCCAGTTTGCTATCGGTTGGACGAAGTCGCTTCCGGTCACCGTGGGTCGGCCACGGTTGCGCATCCTCACG
>DATAEF010000071.1:0-3081 GCA_036258155.1 Gaiellaceae bacterium
GGGCGTACTCGCGCGCTGGACGATCGCGCCGCGCCTGATCGGCGTCGAGGGCGTCGCCAACGTCTCCGTCTGGGGCTTCCGCGACCGTCAGCTCCAGGTCCAGGTCGACCCCGAGCGGCTCCGCGCTCAGGACGTCGGGCTGGTGCAGGT
Organism: Gaiellaceae bacterium; assembly: GCA_036258155.1. Lineage (GTDB taxonomy): Bacteria > Actinomycetota > Thermoleophilia > Gaiellales > Gaiellaceae > GMQP-bins7. The sequence continues at coordinate 151 of DATAEF010000071.1, forward strand.
CATCGAGAGCGCGGGGAACGCGCTCTGGTTCTCGCCATTGACGTTCGTCGAGGCGTCCACGCCGGGCACCGGCGGCTTCATCGACACGCCGAACCAGCGCCTCGGCATCCAGCACCTCTCCCCGATCAACTCGGCTGAGGACCTCGCGAAGGTGAGGCTCGATGGCACCGGCGCGAGGAACCTGACACTCGGCGACGTGGCATCGGTGGTCGAGGATCACCAGCCGCTCATCGGCGACGCCAACGTCACGGGCGGTGACGGCGATCTCCTGTTCGTCGTCGAGAAGCTTCCGGAGGCCAACACGCTCGAGGTGACCAACGGGCTCGAGTCGACGATTGCGTCGCTCGCGCCCGGCCTCGCAGGTGTCACGCTCGACGCGAACGTCTACCGGCCCGCGTCGTTCATCGACACCGCCATCGAGAACCTCACGCTCGCGCTGATCGTCGGCGGCATCCTGCTGGCACTCGTCCTCGGCGCGTTCTTCTTCCGCTTCCGGACCGCCCTGATCGCCCTCGTGACGATCCCGGTCTCGCTCGTCGCGGCCGCCCTCGTCCTCTGGCTGCTCGGGACGACGATGAACTGGATCATCCTGGTCGGCCTCATCGCGGCGCTCGCTTTCGCGATCGACGACGGAGTCATCGGCGTCGAGAACGTCGCCCGACGACTGCGCGAGCATGGCGAGAAGGGGAACGGCAGGTCCACCGCGGCGGTGATCTTCGACGCGACGCTCGAGTCGCGCGGCGTGACCACCTACGCGACGCTGGTGATAGCGCTGGCCCTGTTGCCGCTGTTCTTCCTGAACGGCCTGGCCGGGTCATTCTTCCCCGACCTGGCCGGGGCTTTCCTGCTCGCTCTGCTCGCCTCGATGGTGGTCGCGATGACGGTCACCCCGGCGCTCGCGATCCTGCTCCTGCCGCGAGTCTCGTTCGAGCGGGAATCCCCTGTCGTCGGCTGGTTGCACCGAGGCTACGCCTCGGCTCTGGCGTGGATCGTGCACCGGCCCCGCTGGGCGTACGTCGCAGCCGCAGCGTTCGTCGTTGCCGCGTGCGTCTCTGTGCCATTCATGTCGACGTCGCTGCTGCCGACCCTCAAGGAGGAGCAGCTCCTCATCCGTTTGGACAGCGCGCCCGGGACGTCACTCCCGGAGATGAACCGGATCACCGCGCTGGCGAGCCGCGAGCTGCGCGCGGTCGAGGGCGTTTCCGACGTCGGAGCGCACGTGGGTCGCGCGATCGGATCGGATCTCTCTGCCAACGCCAACACGGCGGAGCTGTGGGTCTCGATCGACACGTCCGCCGACTACGACGCGACCGTGGCAGCGATCAAGGACGTCACGAGCGGCTATCCCGGCTTGTCCCAGAGCATCGAGGCGTTCTCGAACGAGCGGGCGAAGACGGTCCTCTCGGACACGGGCACGTCGCGCGACCTCGTCGTCCGCCTCTACGGCGAGGAGCCTGAAGTCCTCAGCGCGCAGGCCGAGAGAGTGAAGGGGGTCGTCGCGGGCGTCGACGGTGTCGCCGACGCGAGCGTCGAGCTCCCGGTCACCGAGCCCACGGTCGAGGTCGAAGTCGATCTGGCCAAAGCGGACGCCGCGGGGATCAAGCCCGGAGACGTCCGCCGCGCAGCCGCGACCCTGTTGGGCGGGATCCACGTCGGCAACCTCTTCGAGCAGCAGAAGGTGTTCGAGGTGGTCGTGTGGGGCACACCCCAGACCCGCAACAGCCTGTCGAGCATCCAGGAGCTGTTGATCGAGACGCCGGACGGCCGTCGTGTGCGCCTCGGTGACGTTGCGGAGGTGCGCATCGCAGCCGACCCGACGGTCGTCAAGCGTCACGCGGTCTCACGCTACCTCGACATCGGCGCGACCGTGAGCGGGCGTGACCGCGACTCGGTCGTACAGGATGTCGAGAGCCGGCTAGCCGAGATGCGGTTCCCGATCGAGTACACGACCGAGGTCCTCGCCCAGGGCGGCCAGCCCACAGGGCGACTGCTCGGCCTTGCGATCGGAGCTCTCGTCGGGATCTTCCTGCTGCTGCAGGCGTGCTTCGGGAGCTGGCGTCTCGCGACGCTGAGCTTCCTCACGTTCCCGCTTGCCGTAACGGGCGCTCTGCTGACAGTGGCGATCGTCGACGGTGGCGCGCTTACCTTCGGTTCCGCGATCGCGATCTTCGCGGTGCTCGGGATCGGTGTCCGGAACGGCGTGTTGCTCATCGAGCGGTTCCGCCAGCTCGAGCGCGACGAGCCATTTGGGCCGGAGCTCGTACTGCGAGGAGCACAGGAGCGGATCGGGCCGGTGTTGACCACGGCGCTCGCGACCGCTCTCGCGCTCGGGCCGTTCGTGGTCCGCGGCGAGATCGCCGGGTACGAGCTCGGGCACTCGCTGGCCGTGGTCATGATCGGCGGTCTCGTCACGTCGACCCTGCTCACGCTGTTCGTCGTCCCGGTCGTCTACCTCGGCTTCGGCGCGAGCGCCGTGACCGAGTCCGAGATCCCGGCCGCGTCGGAGCTCATGGCCGACCTTGCTCCGCATGCCGAGTCGCCTGCACCGTCCGGCGTCGCCATGCAGCCGAACGTCCAGCCGGAGGCGAGCACATGAGCACACGCAAACACATGAGAACGGGCCAGTCACATCGAGCGCTTGGAGGAAGAGAGATGCGTCACCGGATTCGATGGATCGCTGCGATTGCGATGGTTCTCCCACTGTTTCTCGTGGCGTGTGGGGGCAGCTCGGGCTCCGACGAGGAAGCGAGCGGTCCCGCCACGGTCGAGCTGATCGAGGGCACGGACCTAAGCAACGTCACGTTGACCGAGAAGGCCGCCCAGCGGCTGGACATCCAGACCGCGGCGGTGGCAGCGAACGGCGCCGGGAAGGTCATCCCGTACTCCGCCGTGCTGTACTCGCCGACGGGCGAGACCTGGGCCTATGTCAGC
>DATAEF010000072.1:0-40181 GCA_036258155.1 Gaiellaceae bacterium
AAGGCCATCTCGGCCAGCGTGCCGTAGCTCCCGCCAACCGCGATGACAGCCTCGCCCGAGGCGGCGACCGCCAGGTTTCGCGCGTGACCGATCCCGGTGACGACGACGTGATCGGCCCAGCGGTTCGCCGCACGTCGGTCCTCGCCGGGGAGGATCGCGATCGTGGTCCCACCCGCAGCCTTCGCGCCGCGGGGCGCCGCTTCCATGACCTCGTCGAGCCCTCCGGTGACGACGGTGCAGCCCTGCAGGGCGAGTAGCCTCCCCACCTCCTCCGCGTCGGCCTCCCACTCTCGGCCGCTCCCGATGACCGACACCTGGCGCGCCACGTGGTAAGCATGACGGGTGGAGCAACGCGAGGCACGCGGTGGGACGCTCATCCTCGGCGGCGGTTTCGCGGGAAGCTACGTGGCCCGTCTCCTGAAGAAATACGGCGCCACCATCGTCTCACCCGAGAACTTCATGCTGTATACCCCGCTCCTGCCCGAGGCCGGTGCGGGCACGCTCGAGCCACGGCATGTCGTCGTCCCTCTCCGCCAGATGTGCCCCCACGCCGAGCTCCTCCTGGGCCGTGCGACCTCACTGGACGAGGCACGGGGCATCGTCACCGCCGAGACGCTCGCGGGGCCGTGCGAGATCGCATACGAGCAACTCGTCGTGGCCCTCGGAGCCGTGACGCGCTTCATGCCGATCCCAGGGCTCGCCGAGCACGGCCTCGGCTTCAAGGATCTCGCGGACGCGATTGCGCTCAGGAATCGGCTCCTCCAACAGCTCGAGCGAGCCACGATCGATCCAGGCGCACGAGAGGAGCTCGGGTTCGTGTTCGTCGGCGCGGGCTATGCCGGCGTCGAGGCGCTCGCCGAGCTCAACGACCTCGCCCATGCGGCTCTGCGCTTCTACCCGACACTGCGCGAGGTACCGCAACGCTGGGTGCTCGTCGATGCTGCGCCGAAGATCCTTCCCGAGATTCCTCGCCGCCTGGGCGAGTACGCCGCGCGCCATCTCGAGCGCCGCGGCGTCGAGATCCACGTCGGAACGACGCTTCAGTCGTTCGACGGCCGCGAGGCCGCGCTCTCGGACGGAACGCGGGTGCCCGCCCGAACGCTCGTGTGGTCGGCCGGCGTCCGCGCGAACCCGCTCCTCGCCGAGCTAGGGCTGCCACTGGACGAGCGCGGCAGAGTCGTCGTGGATGAGATGCTGCGCGTCCAGGGGCGCGACCACGTCTGGGCGCTCGGTGACTGCACCGCGGTTTCCAACTGCCGAACGCCGGACCACCTCGACCCTCCGACCTGCCAGCACGCGCTTCGCCAGGCGCGTCGGCTCGCCAAGAATCTCACGGGGCCACCGACACGGTACGGCTATCGGATGCTCGGGCAGGTGGCCACGCTCGGCTACCGCAAGGGCATCGCGGAGCTCCCGGGAGGAATCGAGCTCCGCGGCTTCCTCGGTTGGTGGGTGGCTCGCACGTACCACCTCTACCAGCTCCCGTTGCTCTCGCGGAAGCTGCGTGTCGTACTCGATTGGACGGTCGGGCTTTTCTTCCGTCGCGACATCGTCGAACTGTCGATGCTCGGCCACCCGCGCAAGCTCGGCGAGTGAGGGATTCGGCGATCAGGCCAGCAGTCGCCTGACGGCGAGCGCCGCAAGCGCAGCCGTCGCGACCAGCGCGAGCAGGTCGACGGGGCTCGAGATCCGCTTGAACCGTGCATTGCCGTCCCGCACTTCGATGTAACCGACCGGGCTCACGAGCGCACCCCCGCCGCCACCGCCGCCCGACCCTTCCTGGCCCCCGCCGACTCCGGCACCGCCGCCGCCGCCGAAGCCGAACCGCGACTTCGCCACCGGGATCACCGTGATGCCCTCGCGTTCCACGGGCTCGCCGAAGACGGTCGAGACATTCGCCTTGTCTCCGACCGTCTGGCCGATCCGTCGCAGCAGCTCGTCGGCGAGTACCGACCCGTCCTGCAGTCCCGTCGTCACGTCGACCTCCCTCGTTGGTAACGGCCCCATTGTCGTCTGAGCGCGACCCTCAGGAGGACGGTTCGATCACATGCCCACGCGGCGTCGAGACGCGGGCTCTCGTCACAACTCGACGCCTCACTGCTCGCTTGCACGTCGGCCACCTTGCATCGGGAGTGGACTACCTGAGGGCGCGCAGCGCCTTCGCCAGCGACTGCTTGCCTCCGAGCACTCCGGCAAAGAGATCTCCGTCACGGGCGACACGATCCAACACCGCGTCCATCGTGAACGCCAGTGGATCGAGCCCTGGCACGACCTCGTCCCAGCGGAGCGGTGTCGACACGGGCGCACCCGCGCGAGGGCGAACGGAGTAGACCGAAGCATTCGTCTTCCCCGGCCCGTTCTGATTAGCGTCGACGAGGACCCCTCGCCGCTTCTGCTTCGCCCACTCCGTCGTCACGAGACCCGGGTGCGCACGCGCGAGCGCGCCTGCAGCGATGCCGGCGAACTCCCTGACGTTCGCGAACGAATGGCGCCGTGCGATGGGCACGAGCACGTGAATGCCTCGCGAGCCCGACGTTTTCGGGAAGCTCTCGAGCTCGAGAAGGTCGAGGGTCTGCTTGACGAGACGGGCGACCTCGATCACGTCCTCGAAGCCGACTCCTTCGGAAGGATCCAGATCGAACATGACCCAGTCCGGCTTCTCGGGCCTGTCTGCGCGGGACGCCCACGTGTGCAGGTCGATGCAACCCATGTTCGCCATCCACAAGAGCGCCAGCTCGTCGTTCACGAGTGCGTAGTCGATGACCTTCTTCTCGCCCTCTCGCGTCGAGGCGGGAAACGGCGCCCGCGGGATCCACTCCGGCATATGCGAGGGTGCCTGCTTCTGGAAGAAGTTCTTGCCCTGCCAGCCGTCCGGATACCGCTTCATCGTGAACGGCCTCTCGCGCAAGTGGGGAACGAGCACGTTGGCGACATCGCGGTAGTACGCGATCAGGTCACCCTTGGTAACTCCTTCCTTCGGCCAGAACGGCTTGTCGAGGTTCGAGAGCCGTAGGTCTCGCCGACCGCGTTTCAGGACTGCGGGTAGCGGCGCTCGCTCGCGACGGACGTCGAGTGCCGCCTTGTCCTCGCGCACTCGGACGTAGACCGGCGCTCGAAGCCGCCCCTCGCGCGTCCATTCGGCGAACTCGACCTCGGCAACGAGACGCGGCTCGACCCAGACGACGTCGCCGCGGCGCACGCGGGGCATCTTCGGGGTCTCCACGAGGGGCGGGGTCTCGCGCTCGAGAGGCTTCAGGAGCCCGCGCAGGCGCTCTATCTCGACATCGCCGAAGCCCGTGCCCACGTTTCCGGCCCAGCGAAGCCCTCCGGCGTCGTGAACCGCGACAACGAGCGCCCCGAAGCCGCCGGAGCGGCGGCCCTGACCGCGCGTGTATCCGATGACGACGACCTCCTGGGTCCGGCGCAGCTTCAACTTGTGCCAATCGGCAGATCGGCGACCGGGGTGGTACCGGGAATCGAGACGCTTGGCCACGACTCCCTCGAGCTCCTGAGCGCGGGCGGCGGCGAGGAGCGCGTCGCCGTCGTCGAATTGCGGGGAGACCAGGACCTGCCCGCCCTGATGCACGATGCCCTCGAGTCGCTCCCTTCGCTCGCGAAGAGGTCTCTCGAGAAGCGGCTCCGAGTCGAGCTCGAGAAGATCGAAGAGCACCAGGGCCGGCGTTCCGGCGCCTTCCTGCAGAAGCGAGAACCGCGATCGCCCCTGCTCGTCGAGAGCGCAGATCTCGCCGTCGAGGACCGCGTCGGACGAGCCGATCCCCAGAGCGGCCACGCGTGCCACCTCTCGGAAGCGCCCCGAGAGGTCGTTTCCGTTCCTGCTCGTGAGCGCAACCTCGCCTCCCGAGACGGTGACGATCGCACGGTATCCGTCCCATTTCGGCTCGTAGACCCAGCCGTTCCCACCCGGAAGAGTGTCGGAGCTCGTCGCGAGCATCGGTGTGTAGCGCACGCCGCGCTCATCCGCCGCATCCTTCCGCAGAAGCAGCCAGTTCTTCGGATCGCCGTCGAGATGAGCAGGCACGAGCGTCCAGACGCCGTCGAGACGGTGTCCGTGAAGCTGCACCGTGAGTCCGCCGTCGCGCTTCTCCTCCACGAGCTCGTAGACGCCTCGATCCCAGATCTCGACGGTACCGGCGCCGTACTCGCCCGCCGGGATCGTCCCCTCGAAGTCCGCGTACTCGAGCGGATGGTCCTCGACGTGCACGGCGAGGTGCCGCTCGCCGCGGCGGAGCGGAACGCCTTTCGGAACCGCCCAGCTGGCCAGGGCGCCGTCGCGCTCGAGCCGGAAGTCGTAGTGCAACCGGCGCGAAGCGTGCCTTTGAACCACGAAACGGGGCCGATCTCCGGGCGTGGCGTCCCCGAACGGTTCGGGAGTTCGGTCAGGCTTCCGGCGCCGCCGGTACTCGTCGAGGCTCACCTGTGGATTGTCGCCCGAAACGCAACGCTACCTTCACCAAGCGGCTGCATCACGCTATTTCTCCCTGCTCAGGACCCTTTCGTAAACCGGGGATAAGCCTGTGGAACGTGGGGAAAAGACGAAAGAGCTTCAAGCGGAGGTCAAGACGCCCATGAGCCGATACTTCGCGCGTCTCTGGCGACGTCGTTCACCGGAATCGAGGCCTTCGATCTCCTCGAGCGCCTCGGCCATGCCCAGTTCCAGCAGCTTCGCGGCGGCGTCGGGATCGGTATGAGCACCGGCCTCGGGCTCCGCCACGATCGCATCGATCACGCCCAACTCGAGACAGTGAGCCGCATCCGGCTTGAAAGCGGCAGCGGCCTTCCGAGCCTCGGCAGCATCGCGCCAGAGGATCGCGGCACACCCCTCCGGCGAGATCACGGAGTAGATCGCGTTCTCCTGCATGAGCACGCGATCCGCAACCGCAATGGCGACCGCACCGCCTGAGCCCCCCTCCCCGATGATGCACGCGACGGTCGGCACCGAGAGCCGCGCCATCGTCGCCTGACAGCGAGCGATCGCTCCTCCCTGGCCGTGTTGCTCTGCAGCGACGCCCGGATACGCGCCCGGCGTGTTCACCATCGTGACCAGCGGGAAACCGTGCCGATCGGCCAGGGCCATGGCCCGCATCGCTTTCCGGTAGCCCTCGGGATACGCCATGCCGAAGTTCCGCTTCGTCCGCTCCTTGAGGTCGCGCCCCGTCTGGTGGCCCACGAGCACGACGGTACGGCCGCCGAGCTTTCCGATGCCGGTGACAATCGCGGGATCGTCTGCCCGCCCGCGGTCTCCGTGGAGCTCGAAGAAGTCCTCGAAGATGCGCACGACGTAGTCGAGCGTGTAGGGCCGATCCTGGTGACGCGCAAGCTCGACGGAGCGCCAAATGTCCTCCGCCGTCGGCTCCGCCTGGAGGCGCTCGAGTTGATCCTGCAGCCTGTCGAGCTCACCGGTGAGCTTCGTCCCGCGCAGGAGCTTCATGCCGCCGAGCTTACTAAGTCGCTCACGCAGCCGAATCTCGGCGTCGCTCGGCACCTCCGTGATCTACGTCTTCCGGAACAGGCGCAGGAGGCGGCCGAGAGTGGACCGCAGCTCCGAGCGCGCGACGATCGCGTCCAGGTGGCCGAAGCGATAGTTCGACTCGGCAAGCCCGAAGTCGTCCGGGAGCTTCTCACGGGTCGTCTGCGAGACCACCCGCGGACCGGCGAAGGACATGAGCGCACCCGGCTCGGCCACGACGACATCGCCGAGACTCGCGTAGCTGGCGAGCACGCCACCCGTGGTGGGATGTGTGAGCACGGACAGGAGGGCGCCGCCCGATTCGTGGAGCTCCTCGATGGCGCACACCGTCTTCGGAAGCTGCATCAACGCGAGAATCCCCTCTTGCATCCGCGCGCCGCCGGACGCCGACACCGAGATCAGCGTGGTATTCGCGGCGACAGCGCTCTCGCAGGCGCGCGTGAACTTCTCCCCGACGACGCTCCCCATCGAGCCTCCCATGAAGGCGAAGTCCATGACCGCAAGCCGGCACTCCTCCTGTTCGATCCTGGCGGCCCCGCAGACCATCGCGTCACCGAGCCCCGTGGAGACCTCGGCTTCGGCGAGGCGCTCCGTGTACGGACGGAGATCGAAGAACGCGAGCGGGTCGGAGGAGCGAAGCTCGGCGTCCTCCTCGACGAAGGTCCCCGGATCCGCGAGCTGCTCGATGCGGTCGCGTGCCCGTACGCGAAAGTGGTGCCCGCACTGGGGGCACACCCTCAGGGTGGATACGAGCTCGTCGTCCCGGTAGTGCGAACCACACCCTGGACATGTGTTCGGATGCGCCTTTCCCTGCGGCGCCTCCTCGGGACGCTTGCTCTCGACCTCGACGTCGATACCTCCTTGCCCCGAAGACATGCGGTGGATCTTATGCGCAGGGGCTCAGAAGCCTGCAGCGCCCAGAAGCCGCGCGACCACGGCGACGTTGCGCTCGCTCGTGCGAAAGCCCGTGACCCCCATGCCGGCCACTCTCGCGCGCGCGCTCGTCTCGTGCAGAATCGCTTCGAGCTCGTCGATCCGAGGGCCGTCCGGTTCGGCGAAGAAGACGTCGGCCTCGGCAGGGTCGAGAACGTCCAGGTCGAGCGCGACATAGGCAGCGTCGACGCCCTCGAGCGCGCGCTCCAGGGAATCGTCGATTCCCGTCTGTGCCATGAACTCGGACTCAGGTGGATCCAGGTTGCGCGCGCCGACGAGCGCAACGTCGGCGTGTCGCGCGACGCCGTCGTCGAGCAGCATCCGCAACGGCATCCCCCACAGGTTCCCGGACGGTGAGGTCTCGGGGGTGTTCAGATCGCCGTGCGCGTCGATCCAGACGATCCCGAGCCGGTCCACCCGCTGGGCCAGACCGCGCGCGGCTCCGACGTGAGCGCAGCAACATCCTCCGAGAACGACGGGCCTTGCTGAGAGCATCTCCGCGAGCGCGTCGCTCTGTGCAGCAAGTGTCTCTTCCTCGACGACGCCGACCTCCGGATAGGGAACCGCCAGCCTCGCGCCTTCGGCCATGGCCTCGCCATCCGATCCCCAGGCGCGCGGAACACGAACGAGCCCGGCGCCGAACGTCCGTCCGCAGCGGTGGCACTCGTAGCCGTCGCCGACTGCGACCGCCGTGAACGTGCGGCAGTCGGGACAGCGGGCGCGCAGTGACGACATCACGTGCGGGGAACGAGCTCGTCGAGGGTGTCGGGCAGGCTCGCGACTCCCGGAAGAGTTCGCGATGGACGCGGATCGGCCGGCTCGTCGAGCCGGTTGATCCAGATCGAAGGAATCCCGAGCTCGGCCGCAGGCGCAATGTCGTGGTACAGGCTCTGCGCAACGTGCACGTGTGCTGCGTGATCGGCGCCCGTCTGCGCGTAGAAGACCTCCCAGTGCTTGTGTGCGGGCTTGTACGAACCGATCTCGCCGGCGACGATGGCCGTCTCGAACGAAACGCCCAACGCCTCCATCGAAGCATCGATGAGATCCCGGTCCGTGTTGGAGAGGATCGCAAGTAGCCAGCCGCGGCTTCTGGCCTCCTCGAGCCCCGGACGCACGTCCTCGAACACCGGCCAGGACGGCAGCGAGCGAGCTAGCGAGCTCGCGTCGCCTTCAGGCAGGGTGAGCCCCGTCTCGGAAGCAAGCCGTTCGAGAGCGATGGTCAAGACCTCGCGGTACGACGAGCCCGGCCTCGCGGCCTGGATCCTCGGCTCGAGCTCGTGGTAGCGGACCAGGAGCTCATCCGCACGCTCGGCGCCGAAGAGCTTCTCGAGCTCCTCGCGAATGCCGCCGTTCCAGTCGACGAGCGTGCCGTAGCAATCGAAGGTCGCCCACCGTTGCACACCGCAAGCCTAATCTGCGATCGGTGATCTCGATCCGCCCGATGACACCCGAGGACTGGCCGGCAGTCGAAGCGATCTACGCAGAGGGGATCGCGACCCGTCAGGCGACGTTCGAGACCGCGACGCCGACGTGGGCCGAGTTCGACGCCGGGCGGCTCAGCGCACACCGATTCGTCGCAGTCGACGGCGAGAGGGTCGTCGGCTGGGTCGCGGTCTCGCCGACCTCGACCCGCGATTGCTACTCGGGAGTCGCCGAGCACTCCGTCTACGTCGATTCGGAGGCTCGAGGAGAGGGTATCGGCACCACGCTCATGGAGGCGCTGCTCGAAAGCGCGGACAGAGGTGGTATCTGGACGCTGCAGACGAGCATCTTTCCCGAGAACGCGGCCAGCCTCGCCCTGCATGAACGCGTGGGATTCCGAGTCGTGGGTCGCCGCGACCGCATCGCTCGGCTCGACGACGACTGGCGCGACACGCTTCTCCTCGAGCGTCGGGTGTGACGCGAGGCTACGCGCTCTGGTCCCAGCGGCGGAACACGACGCACGCGTTGTGGCCGCCGAAGCCGAACGAGTTGGAGACGCCGATCTCGACCTCCTGCTCGCGCGCCTCGTTCGGGATGTAGTCGAGATCGCACGATGGATCGGGGACCTCATAGTTGATCGTCGGGGGCAAGATGCCGCGCTGTACCGCGAAAATCGTGAAGATCGCCTCGACGGCGCCAGCGGCCCCGAGGCAATGCCCTGTTGCCCCCTTCGTCGACGACACGGGCGTCTGGAATGCCTTCTCCTCGCCGAGCGCGAGCTTGAGGACGTGCGTCTCGGCCGAGTCACCGAGCGGGGTGGACGTTCCGTGCGCATTGACGTAGCCGACCTCTCCGGGTGCAATCCCGGCGTCGGCGAACGCCATCTTCATCGCCCGGGCAGGATTGACGCCACTCGGGTCCGGTTCGGTGACGTGAGTTGCATCGGACGACACGCCGTAGCCCAGCAGCTCGGCGTACATCTTCGCACCACGCTCTTGGGCATGCTCGAGCTCCTCGAGCACGACCACCGCCGCCGCCTCCCCCATGACGAAACCGTCACGGTGCGCATCGAAGGGACGCGAGCCGCGCGCTGGATCGTCGTTCCGCTGCGAGAGCGCTCGCATCGCGCTGAACCCCGCGATGCCGACTCGCGTGACGGGAGCTTCCGTGCCGCCGCACAGCATGACTTCCGCCCGACCGAGGCGAATCGCATCGAGACCGTCGCCGATCGCCATGTTCGACGCGGCACACGCCGTGCATTCGGCCGCGAGCGGGCCTTGCGCGCCGAGCTCCATCGACACCCATGCTGCGGCCATGTTCGGAATGATCTGGACGATCGAGAGGGGACTCGTTCGGTCGGGCCCCCGATCGATCAGGATCCTCACGCAGTCCTCGAACGCAGTAAGCCCACCAATTCCGGTGGCGATAGCGGCGCCGACGCGGTCTGGCTCGTCGGCGATGACGATGCCGCTGTCCGCCTCGGCCATCCTCGCCGCCGAGAGCGCGAACTGGGAGAACTTGTCCATCCTCCGCGCCTGTTTTCGATCGATCCAGGTCGTGGGCTCGTAGTCCTTCAGCTCGCAAGCGAAACGTACCGCGTACTCGCTCGGATCGAACCGCGTTATCGGACCCGCGCCGGACTCTCCCGCGACGAGGTTCGTCCATGTGGACTCAGGGTCGTTGCCGAGCGGCGTCACCATCCCGACTCCGGTGACGACCACGCGGCGTCGTCCATTCTGGGAGCTCTCGGTCATCGGCTACATCCCGAGCCCGCCGTCCACCAGGAGCACGGCGCCCGTGATGAACGATGCTTCCTCGGAGCACAGGAACCGTACCGCTCCCGCTACGTCCTCCGGATCGCCGAGCCGCCCCAGAGGCGTGTTCTGGAGCATCGCGTTCGTCGCGTCCTCCGGCAGGACAGCGGTCAGCCGCGACTTCACGTACCCGGGTACGACGATGTTCGCGCGGACGTTCCGGCTTCCCAGCTCACGCGCGAGTGCCTTCGTGAAACCGATGATCCCGGCCTTCGACGCAGCGTAGTTCGTCTGACCCCAGTTCCCGTGGATGCCGACGATGGACGAGATGTTCACGACAGCGCCGGCGCGCTTCTTCATCATCCCGCGCGCCGCGGCTCGGCAGGTGTAGAAGCACGACGCAAGATTCGTGTCGATCACGGTGTCCCAGTCATCGTCCGACATGCGCACGAGGAGCCCGTCTCGGGTCACACCTGCGTTGTTGACCAGGATGTCGAGGTCGCCCGCCTCCTCCACCAGTGCACGCGCCGAGTCCGGGTCGGACACGTCGGCCTGAACGGCGCGTGCGCCGATCTCCACAGCAAGGGCCTCCGCCTCGTCGACCCCGGTCCGGTACGAGAAGGCGACCGACGCCCCGGCAGCCGCGAGATCGACGGCGATCGCACGGCCTATTCCGCGGGAGGCGCCCGTCACGAGCGCGTTCTTGCCCTCGAGAGAGCCGAAGGCAGGCCGGGTCACCGCGAGAGCGTTTCCTGCGCGCGCTCTAGGCTTTCGAGAGTGTTCACCGACATCGTCTTCACGCTGCGGTCGATGCGCCTGACCAGCCCCGAGAGCACGTTCCCGGGGCCGACCTCGACGAACGTCGTCGCCCCGCTGCGCACGAGCTCCGTCGCGGCCTGGGTGAACCGCACCGGCCCGGTCAGCTGGTCGACGAGCAGGGCGGCCACTCTCTGCGCCGGCTCGATCTTCGCGGTGACGGTCGACATGAACGGCGCAAGAGGCTCGGCGATCCGCACCCGGTCGAGAGCAGGACGTAGGCGATCCGCAGCCCGCGCGACGAGCGGGCTGTGAAATGCGCCTGAAACCTTGAGCCGCACGGCTCGTCGAGCGCCGAGGCTTTCCGCCTCGGCGCAGCACTCCTCTACCGCCTCGTGCTCACCGGAGACGACGATCTGGCCGGGGCAGTTGTAGTTCGCCGGCCAGACTCCGACGATCCTCCGGCACAGCTTCTCCACCTCCTCGTCGGCGAGCCCGAGGATCGCGGCCATGGCGCCGGGTCGCTGGCGAGCGGCCTCCGCCATCGCCAGACCTCGCTCGCGCACGAGCGCGATCGCTGCACCGATCTCGAGGGAGCCTGCGGCGGCAAGCGCAGCGAACTCGCCGACGGAATGCCCCACGACGACGTCCGGCTCGAGCCTACGCTCACGCATGGCCGCCAGAATGGCAAGGCTCGTTGCGACGAGGGCGGGCTGCTGCACCTCCGTCTCGACCAGCTCGTCGAGCGGCGTCTCGAAGCAGAGCTTCTCGAGGTCGAGGCCCGAAGCCTCGGATCCGATGCGATAGACCTCCCGTGCTGCCGGGAACGCTTCGGCGATCTCGCGCCCCATTCCCATCTCGAGCGACCCCTGCCCGGGGAAGCAGAATGCGACCTTGCTCATGAGGGCCTCCCGTTCGTCCATTCGATGAGGGCGGAGCCCCATGTCAGGCCGGCACCCATGCCTGTCATGAGGACGAGCGCCCCTTCGTGCAGCCGCCCTTCGGCGCGCGCGTCCTCGAGCGCGAGCGGAATCGAGCCGGACGAGGTGTTGCCATAACGATCGACATTCACGATGGTCTTCTCCGAGGGGATCCCGAGCTTAGCGACCGCGTAGTCGATGATCCGCTTGTTGGCCTGGTGCGGGATGTAGACGTCGACGTCGGCGACCGTCTTGCCGCAGGCGGGTAGGAGCTGCTCCGCTGAGTACACCATGATCCGCGTGGCGAACTTGAACACTTCGCGCCCGTTCATCTTGAGGATCGCCTCCGGGTTGTCGAAGGTCCTCGAGCCCGAGCCCGGGTACCACAGGTTCTCGCCGCCGCCACCGTCCGCGCCGAGCTCGAACCCGAGAAAGCCGCCACTCTCCACCGGCTCCATCACGACGGCGCCCGCGCCGTCTCCGAAGAGCACGAGCGTCGAACGATCCTCCCAATCGAGGATCTTCGAGAGCACATCGCCCCCCACGACGAGCGCGCGGCGCGAGAGCCCCGAGGCGAGCATCCCGTACGCCTGCGCGATCGCGTATACGAAGCCGGTGCAGCCCGCGAGGAGGTCGTAGGCCGCAGCGTCCGGCATGCCCAGCGTATCCGCGAGAAGCGCCGAGGACGTCGGGAACATCATGTCCGGAGTCACCGTGGCGCAGATCAGGAGGTCGATGTCGGCAGGTTCCACGCCGGCATCGGCGAGGGCGGCCTCGGCGGCCGGCAGGGCGATGTCGGTCAGCGCCTCGTCGTCCGCCGCGATGCGCCTCTCGCGGATCCCCGTGCGCTCCTGGATCCACTCGTCCGTGGTCTCGACGATCTGAGCCAGCTCGTCGTTCGTCAGGACGCGCTCGGGGACATGGGTGCCAAGCCCAGTGACGCCTATGCGGACGCCGGAGGCCGTGCCGATCATCGACTCATCGCTCCACCGCGAAGGTCAGAGTCCCGCGTGCCGCGAGCTCATCGCCGACGTGAGCAGTCGCCTTACCACGGCCGATCGGGCCGCGGACCGTGTCGATCTCACAGACGAGCGTGAGCGTGTCCCCGGGCTCGACCACGCGCTTGAAGCGGCAATCGTCGATCCCCGCGAAGAACGCGATCTTGCCGCGGTTCTCCTCCTGGATCAGAACCGCGACCGCGCCGGTCTGCGCCATCGCCTCGACGATCAGCACACCCGGCATCACCGGCCGGTCGGGGAAGTGGCCGGGAAACCACCAGTCGTCCGCTCGCACCTCGCGGCGGGCGACTACCCTGCGACCCGGCTCGAGCTCCACGACCTCGTCGATGAGCAGGAAAGGCTCGCGATGGGGTAGGACCGCCTCGATCTCGGCCCGGCCGAACGGAACAGCTGGCGCTTGCACGGAGCGAGTTTACTGACCTGCTCAGAGCCTCTAACGCGACGATCGCGCCGTTGCTGGCGCTCATTCGGTTAGGAGTTCAAGGCGTCTCTGCTCGCGCGATGCGCACGACCGGGCGGCTCGCATTCCCCGCCGCGTCCCACGCAACGACGCGGACTCGGCGTGCAGCCCCCTTCCACGGGATGCTCACGATGCCGGCCCGCTTGACCTCGCGCCTGAGAGCCCGCCCGTCGATGCGAAGCGTGAGCGCAGCGGGCTCACTCACCTCGATGCGAAGTCTTGGGCCCGGGAGAATCCTGACCCGCGGCGCAACGGTGTCGGAAACGAACGGCACGCCGTAGGAGATCGCCCCGACGCCGCCATCCACCTCGACGATCGCCTGATAGCTCCCGTCGCGAAGCGGCCCCGTGCTGCGGACGCCGTCCCAGACGAAGCGCTGTGGCCCTGGGAGGAAGCTCGCAAGGAGTGGGCTCGCCACCCAGCGGTCGTCGCGTACGACCCGGATTCGCACGTCTGCGGCGGCGACGAGCGAGAAAGTGAGCGTGATGTGGTCCTTCCGGCCGTCCCCGTTCGGCGAGAACGACGCCGGAGTCACCGTCACGACGCCGAGCGCCCTCGTGACCGTCAACGGGACGAGTCGTTGCACCATCGCGCCGGCGGCCGTTCGCCCGGTGATCACGATCGTATAGCGGCCGTCCGCGAGCGCCGCGCCGTTGATCTCGGCCGTGTGCTGACCCGCTCGCGTCCAGACGCGATCGACAACGGTCGCGAGAATGCCGCCGATCGAGTCGACCACCTCGATCGTGACGTTTGCGGCCGCATTCAGCCGGTAGGTCAGGACCGAGGTATCGGCTTGCCCGTCACCGTTGGGACTGATCGCCTCCGGATCGGCCGCAGCGGCCTCGATGGCCAGAACCGGAGACGCGCCCCCCGCGCGTACCACGCCGAGCGCCGAGCGGGCTCCTGCGACCGCGATCGTCCACGTGAAGCTCCCCGCCGGAGTACCGGCGGAGTCCCAGGTCCAGTCGACCTCGACGCCCGAGCCCGAGCCGCGCGCAACCTCGGCGCCGCTCGCGTCTGTCACGATCACATCCCAGAGCTGCGCCGGAGAGACCGTTGCCCGAAATCGCACGACGCGTCCGCTGACCTCGGCATGTGGCTCGAACACCTTCGGGAGCCCGATGGCACGAGCCGACGCAGAGAGCACGTCGAGCTTCCCGTACAGGGCGTTCCCCGGGCACTCCGTGAACCCGGTGTCACGATGCCCAGAGACGGCTCTTAGCGTCACCGGAATCCCACTCGCATAACGCTCGCTGCCACCAGAGATGAACGTCAGGAACCCCGCCGGGTCGACGTGGGCGACATCGAGACGCCAGGCGAGCAGGCGCGCAATCGCATCCAGGGCCGCCTTCGAGGGCTGAGCGCTCCCGTACGTGCCGAGCAGCGCGACGCCGACGGATCCCGTGTTGAACCCTTGCGCATGCGCACCGACCACACTGCGCTCGGCCCCGCCGAATCGTCCTTCGTACACCGTGCCGAACCGGTCGACGAGAAAGTTGTAGCCGATGTCGTTCCAGCCGTTCCCCTGCACGTGGAAGAGCTGGATCGCCTTGACGATCGCTGCCCCCTCGGATCGCGAGTAGTCGTTTCGCCCCGCCGTATGGTGGACGATCGCGAGCCTGACATTCGCCGCGTACGACGGAGGCCCGCGCCGGATCGACTCGTCGGCGCCCCACGACAGGCGCGGCACGATCGGAGGTGCGTCGGCAATCGCGACCGCGCGGTACGGGACGCGTAGCTCCGGGCTCCACACCAGGTGGGCGCGAACACGCGAAACGCGGCCGATCGCGCGTGCTTCGATCGCGGTCGCCGGACCGACCCACCAGGGATTGCCGAGCTGCCATCCGGTCGTACGATCCTCGGGCGAACCCGCGTCGGGACCGTCCTCGGCTTCGGGCGCGCCTCGCCGCCATTCACTCCATCGCCCCTCGCGCGAGCGTGTGCGAAAGACGACTCGCCCGGGACCCCGCCACTGGACGCCTGCGAGCGTGAACGGCCCAGTCGCTTGCGACGGGGCGTAGGCGCCCCGCCCGTTCGCCTGGAGCGCGACCGTCGTCGCACTCGAGCGCGTGCCCGCGAGCGCCTGGCCGGAGTGCACGAGCGCGGCAAGAAGGGCGGCGATGAGGATAGCGCGACGCATGCGAGCCCAGAGTGGCCATCCCGCGATTCGCGGACAAGGCGGGAAAGCCTCCGTTGATAGAATCCTTACACCGGTGCGGAACCTCCTTTTGCGGGGATTTCCCTCTCTCGCGCTCGTCCTTGTCGCCCTCGCAGCGCCTGTGGTCGCGAGCGGGCAGGACTCGGAGGCCCGTGTTCTCGCCGTTCACCTCGACAACGACATCAACCCGGTCACGCAGGAGTACGTGGAGAACGCGGTCGAGCGCGCCGAGGACGAGGGCTTCGCGGCCGTGGTACTCGTTCTCGACACACCGGGTGGTCTCGCCTCGTCGATGCGCGGGATCGTGAAGCGATTCCTCGCCGCCGAGGTCCCCGTCGTCGTCTACGTCGCCCCGCCCGGATCGAGCGCGGACTCCGCAGGAGCCGTGATTGCGATGGCCGCGGACGTGGCCGCAATGGCGCCGCAGACCAACATCGGCTCGTCGACGCCGATCTCGCTCGGCGGCCAGGACATCTCGAAGGATCTCCGCCGCAAGATCGTGAACGACGCGGCGGCATACATCGGCGAGCTCGCACGCGAGCACGACCGGAACGTGGTGGCAGCGCGGAAGATGGTCACCGAGGCATCCAACTACGGCGCGCGGCAGGCGAAGGCGATCGGGCTGGTCGAAGTCATCGCACCGACCCTCCCCGTGCTCCTGAGAGAGATCGACGGGATGAAGACCGTCCCGAAAGGTCTCGTGCTGGAGACGGCAGGCGCGCAGATCGAGAACGTCGAGATGAGCTTCTGGCAGCGCGCTCGCGACTTCCTCGTCGACCCGAACCTCATCGCGCTCATGCTCTCGATCGGCCTCATCGGGATCGTGGTCGAGCTGTGGAATCCAGGCCTCGTCTTCCCGGGTACCGTCGGAGCGATCTCGCTCATTCTCGGCCTGTACGGCCTGCAGGTGCTCCCCGTCTCTCTTGCGGGCCTGCTGTTGATGATCCTCGCCGCTGCGTTCTTCGTCGCAGAGGCGTTCGTCCCGAGCCACGGCGCACTGACGGTCGCGGGAGCGGTCATGTTCGTCCTCGGGGCGCTCATGCTCTTCGACCCCGCGGGTGACGCCTACCAGGTGTCTCTCCCCGTCGCACTCGCAATTGCCGGGACGCTGGCACTCCTCCTGGGGTTTGCTCTCACTCGGGTCGTGCGGGCCGCCCGTAACCCAGCCGCCGTCGGCACCCAGGGCCTCATCGGAGACGAGGGCGTCGTCCGGCAAAACGGGATGGTGCAGATAAACGGCGAGCTCTGGCGAGCGCATACCGAAGACGACTCTCCGCTCGTTCCCGGCGAGCACGTCCGGGTCGAGCGGGTCGAGGAGGGCTTGCGGCTCGTCGTAGGATCCCCGGTGTCCCCGAACGAGGAGGAAGCGCGCTGATGGCAGCTGCCGGAATCGCAATCGTCGTCGTACTCGTCATTCTCGTGTTGATCCTCTTCGCGGCGGTCAAGATCGCGCGCGAGTACGAGCGCGGTGTGATCTTCCGCCTCGGCCGGCTGCTACCGGACCCGAAGGGTCCCGGCATTTTCCTCTTGATCCCGATCGTCGACCGGATGGTCAAGGTCGACCTGCGCACGGTGACGCTCAACGTCCCGCCGCAAGAGGTGATCACGAAGGACAACGTCCCAGTTCGTGTGAATGCGGTCGCCTACTTCCGGATCGTCGAGCCGAACAACGCGATCGTTCAGGTCGAGAACTACATGGTCGCGACCTCGCAGATCGCGCAAACGACTCTGCGCTCGGTGCTCGGCCAGCACGTGCTCGACGAGCTCCTCTCCGAGCGCGACAAGATCAACGCGATCCTGCAGGCGATCATCGACGAGTCGACCTCCCCGTGGGGGATCAAGGTCTCCGTCGTCGAGGTCAAGGATGTCGAGATCCCCGCCGGCATGCAGCGTGCGATGGCACGGCAGGCCGAAGCGGAGCGCGAGCGCCGCGCGAAGGTCATCTCCGCCGAAGGCGAGTACCAGGCGTCCGAGCGACTGAAGGACGCCGCGGCCGTCATGTCCCAGGAGCCGATCACCGTTCAGTTGCGTTACCTCCAGACGCTCCTCGAGATCGGAGCGGCCAACAACTCGACGATCGTCTTTCCGATCCCGATCGACCTTCTCACCGCGCTCAAGAAGGTCGCGGACGCGGCCGAGGCCTCGTAGCTCAGGCGGTCGGCTCTTCGACGTCGGCGTCGGTCTCGGCGTCGTCGTCCGAGCCGACCACCGGCGCCAGCGTCGCGACCTGCTCGCCCTCGCGGAGGCGCATCACGATGACGCCCTGGGTCGAGCGGCCCGCACGTCGGATTCCGTCGACGGGAATCCGGATGACGGTCCCGCCGTCGGAGATGAGCATGATCTGGTAGCCGTCGCGCACGATCCGCGCCCCCGCCAGCCTGCCCTTGCCCTCCACGAGCTGCACCGTCTTGACCCCCATCGTCCCGCGACCTTTGACCGGGTAGTCGCCCACTCGCGTGCGCTTGCCATAGCCGTTTTCCGTGACCACGAGGAGATCGGCGTCGTCGACGGCGATGTCGAGCTCAATGACCTCGTCGTCGCCACGGAGCTTCATGCCCGCCACGCCCGACGTGTCACGGCCCATCGCGCGCACCTGCTTGCCGTGGAAGCGCACCGCCTGGCCGAGCCGCGAGACCATGAGCACGTCGTCGCTATCGCCCGCGAGGCGCACTCCGATGAGCTCGTCGTCCTCCCGCAGCTTGATGGCGATGATCCCGTCGGCCTTCAACGGCGTGTTGTACGCGACGAACTCCGTCCTCTTGACCATGCCCTTGCGCGTTGCGAAGACGAGGTACTTCGCCTCCTCGAAGTTACGTGTCGCTATGACGGCCTGGACGTACTCGTCCTGGCGAAATGGGAGGAGGTTCACGATCGCGCGGCCCTTCGACTGGCGCGAACCCAGTGGAAGCTCGTGCACCTTGAGCCGGTAGACCTTGCCCACGGTGGTGAAGAAGAGGATGTAGTCGTGCGTGGACGCGACGAAGAGGTGCTCGATGTAGTCGTCGTCCTTCATCTCCATCCCCATGACGCCGATACCGCCACGCCGCTGCTCTCGGTAGGTCGTAACCGGTAGCCGCTTGATGTAGCCGGACTTGGTGATCGCGATCACCATGTCCTCCTCCGCGATCATGTCCTCGAGCTCGAGGTCGGTCTCGCCGGCGACGATCTCGGTCCGGCGCTCGTCCACCTTGCCGTAGATCCCCCTGAGCTCGAGCAGCTCCTCCTTGATCAGCGCGGCGATTCGCGACTCGTCGCCGAGGAGTGCCCGAAGCTCCGAGATGCGCTCTTGGAGATCTGCGTACTCGTCCTCGACTCGCTTCCGCTCGAGCCCGGTGAGCGCCCGGAGCCGCAGGTCCAGGATCGCCTGCGCCTGCAGCTCGCTGAAAGCGAAGCGTTCGATGAGCCCTGCCCGCGCTTCGTCGGCGTCGTCGGCCGCGCGGATCAGCTGGATGACCTCGTCGAGGTTGTCGAGCGCGATGAGGTAGCCCTCGAGGACGTGCGCGCGGGCGAGCGCCTTTCGCAGCTCGAACTGCGAACGACGGGTGACGACCTCCCGCTGGAAATCGAGGTAGTGCCGGACGAACTCGAGGAGCGACAACGTTCGAGGCACGCCGTCGACCAGGGCGACCGCGTTGTAGCCGAACGTGGTCTGGAGAGCCGTGTGCTTGAAGAGCTTATTCAGCGCGACCTGGGGCACGGCTTCGCGCTTCAGCTCGATCTGGATGCGCATGCCCGTCTTGTCCGAGTAGTCCTGGAGATCGGAGACCTCGGTGATCACCTTCTCACGGACGAGATCGGCGATCTTCGAGATCACGCCGCCGTCTCCGCCCTTCTTCACGCCATAGGGCAACTCCGTGACGATGATCGCGCTCTTTCCGCCGCGCAGCTCCTCGACGTGCGCCCGAGCGCGCATGATGATCCGGCCGCGGCCGGTTCGGTACGCGTCACGAATCCCCGACCGGCCGACGATGATGCCGCCCGTAGGGAAGTCGGGACCCTTCACGAGCTTCATGAGATCCTCGACGCTCGCGGTCGGCTTGTCGACGAGCGCGACGACCGCGTCGATCGTCTCTGCGAGGTTGTGCGGAGGGATGTTCGTGGCCATGCCCACCGCGATACCGGTCGATCCGTTCACGAGCAGGTTGGGGAAGCGCGACGGGAGAACCTGCGGCTCGCGGCGCGACTCGTCGTAGTTCGGGCCGAAGTCGACCGTGTCCGAGTCGATGTCACGGAGCATTTCCGTCGCGAGCTTCGCGAGGCGGCACTCGGTGTAGCGCTCTGCAGCCGGCGGGTCGTCGTCGATCGAGCCGAAGTTCCCCTGCCCATCGACGAGCGGGTAGCGGAGCGAGAACGGTTGAACGAGTCGCGCGATCGCGTCGTAGATCGAGCTCGAGTCGTGCGGGTGGTACTTCCCCATCACGTCGCCGGTGACGCGCGCGCACTTCACGTAGGGGCGGTTGGGCTGGTGTCCGGCGTCGTGCATCGCCCACAGAACTCGACGATGAACGGGCTTAAGCCCATCCCGAACGTCGGGCAGCGCTCGCCCGACGATGACGCTCATCGCGTAGTCGAGGTAGCTCGAGCGCATCTCCTGCTCGAGCTCGCGCGGCTCGATGCGCCCCGCGCCCAGCGGCTCGACGACGTCAGACATCGAGGAACCTCACGTCCTTCGCGTTCTGCTCGATGAAGAGCCGTCGCGGCTCGACCTGATCGCCCATGAGCGTCGAGAAGACTCGATCGGCTGCCGCGGCATCCTCCACCTCGACGCGAATCAGCATCCGCTTCGCGGGATCCATCGTCGTCTCCCAGAGCTGCTCGGGGTTCATCTCACCCAGGCCCTTGAAGCGGCTGATCTGCATGCCTTCCTTCGCCAGGTCGAGCGAGCTCGCGCGCAGCTCCTCGAACGTCTCCGCGCGCGAGGTCTTGTTTCCGAAGACGACCGCGAACGGGGGGAGGCCGACGATCTCGCCGACCTTGGCGTAGGCTCGCTGAACCGCGCCGTACGTCGAGGAGCCGAGCATCGCCGTCGGGAGCACGACGCGGTGTGCGGTGCTCGTCTCCGTCTCGACGACGCGCACATGGATGGCCTCGTCGAGCTCCCCCTCGACCGTGAGCTCGTAGCCGTTCGGCGGCAACGAGGCGATCAACGCTGCGGCGTCGGTCGGGTCGTCCGTCTGTGCTTCGACGAGTCCGTGCGAGATCGCAAACCGTGCGGCAGGACCGAACTCGGCCTCGAGCTTCGCGGCCCACGCCTCCAGGTGGCCTAGCTCGCGTACGAGGCGCGTCCAGCGTGCCTCCGTCAGCGTCGTCTCGCGCCCGTCGCGCGCCGTCACCGTCATGTCCTTCACGCGCTCGCGGACGAGCAGGTCCTCGAGCTGCGCATCCTTCTCGAAGTACATGCCTCTGCTTCCGAGTTTCACGTGATAGAGCGGCGGAACGGCGATGAACACGTGGCCTCGCTCGAAGAGCTCGGGCATCGTCCGATACAGGAACGTGAGGACGAGCGTCCGGATGTGTGCACCGTCGACGTCCGCGTCGGTCATGACGATCACCCGGCCGTAGCGCAGGTTGGCGATGTCGAACTCGTCGCCGAAGCCCGTGCCGATCGCCGTGATCATGGCCTGGATCTCCGTGTTCGACAGGACCTTGTTGATGCGGTTCTTCTCGGAGTTGATGATCTTTCCGCGGAGCGGCAGGATCGCCTGCGTCGTGCGATCGCGGGCCTGCTTGGCCGAGCCGCCGGCCGAATCTCCCTCGACGATGAAGAGCTCCGCCGATTCGGGATCCTTGATCGTGCAATCGGCGAGCTTTCCCGGAAGCGACGCGTTCTCGAGCGCGCTCTTTCGCCGTGTGAGCTCGCGCGCCTTGCGGGCAGCCTGACGTGCGTTGCGCGCGGCGATCGCCTTCTGCACGATCTGGCGAGCTTCCGTTCGATTCTCCTCGAGAAACTCGGCAAGCCTGAGGTTGACGACCTTCTCGACGAGCCCCGTGACTCCCGGGTTGCCGAGCTTCGTCTTCGTCTGCCCCTCGAACTGCGGGTTCCGGAGCTTGACGGAGATGACCGCCGCGAGCCCCTCGCGCGCGTCTTCGCCCTCGAGGTTGTCGTCCTTTTCCTTCAGGAGCCCTTCCTGACGCGCGTACTGGTTGAGCGTCCGGGTGAGCGCCGCACGAAAGCCCTGCAGGTGCGTCCCACCCTCTGTCGTGTTGATGTTGTTCGCGAACGAGAACACGGACTCGACGTACGAGCTGTTCCACTGCATCGCGACCTCGACGGTCCCCTCGTCGCTCTCGCCCTCGAAGTACACGATGTGCTTGTGCACCGGGTCCTTCGCCTCGTTGACGTGGGCGACGAAGTCCCGGATCCCGCCCTCGTACAGGAACTCGTCGGTTCGGCCACCTGCGCGCTCGTCCCGAAGCACGATCCGAAGTCCACGCGTGAGGAAGGCCGTCTCGCGCAGGCGCTGGAGGAGAGTCGCCGCGTCGAACTCGGTCTCGTCGAAGACGTCTGGGTCGGGAAGGAACGAGATCGTGGTGCCGGACTCGCGCTTTCCCGCCACCCCGACAGTCGCCATGTCGGCATTGGGCTCGCCGCGAGTGAACTCCTGCCGGTACACCTTCCCGTCGCGCCGCACCTCGGCGACGAGCCATTCGGAGAGCGCGTTCACCACGGAGACACCGACGCCGTGCAGGCCTCCGGAGACCTTGTAGCCCTCTCCTCCGAACTTCCCGCCTGCATGCAGTTTGGTGAGCACGACCGTGAGTGCCGGCAGCCCTTGGTCGGCGATGACGTCGACCGGGATGCCCGCTCCGGTATCGCGCACGGTGACGGAGTCGTCCGGGTGGATGGTCACGTCGACGAGGTCGTTCCTTCCGGCCAGGGCCTCGTCGACGGCGTTGTCGACGACCTCGTACACGAGATGGTGGAGCCCACGGGCACCCGTCGAGCCGATGTACATTCCAGGGCGCAGACGGACCGGCTCGAGGCCCTCGAGAACCGTGATGTCCTTTGCGGTATAGGCTGCTTCGGCCACTAAAAAAGCCCTGCAAATCGCCATATTGCGGGGCCGGGTAAGTCTATCAGAAACGGCGGCCGGACCGCGCTTTGGCGAGGCTCGCGCGGGCGGCTCGGGCAGCGAGCTCTCGCAGCTCCGGGTCGTCGATCTCGGCAGCGGCGGAAGCGGCCGCTGCGGCCTCCTCGGATGTCGGTTCGGGCGGTTCCGCCGAGGCCGGCGTCGTGCTCGATTCCCGCGCCGCCGGCTCCGGGATCGGGCCGACCGCGAAGCGGAGCTTCTTCGGCGCATCCTGCGCAAGACGCGGGGAAAGTGCGTCGAGAATGTCCCCCGAAAGTCGATCGAGCTCGAACGCCCAGGTGGCCGACGACGTCGCGACATGGAGCGTTCCATCGCGGGAGACTCGGAGTGGCCACGCCTGCTGCGCCACAGCGGCGCCGACCGCGTCCGGCCAGACAGCCGTGATGGCCGCGAGCGGGAGCGCGGGCTGGACTCCGCTGCGCGCGAGCTCGCGCTCGACCTCGCTGCCGATCCGATCCATCAGCGAATCCTCCCGGGCGAGACGGCAAGTGTCTGAGCCGGCTCGCCCGGGAGCGCAGCGCGTGCCGTAGCCGTGATCACCGTTTGGCCACCTTTTGCGACGATCTCGGCCAGCGCTCGGCGGCGGTCGCCGTCGAGCTCCGAGAGAACGTCGTCGAGCAGCACAAGGGGTGCCCCGGCCGAGCGCGACTTCAGGACATCCGCTTCGGCGAGGACGAGCGCCAGGACCGCCATCCTCTGCTCGCCCTGCGACCCGAACGAGCGCAGGTCGCGGCCGCCGGCCTCGAGCCGCACGTCGTGCAGATGCGGTCCCGCCCCCGTGATCCCTCGCTCGAGATCCCGCTCGAGTCGCGCGTCGAGCTCCCCAATCGTCGGCGACTCGCCGTCGTAGGCGATCGCGGCAGCCTCGAGCCCGAGATAGCCGGAGAGCTCGGCGAATGGCGTCGCGAGCGTTCCGACAGCCTCGGCGCGCGCTGCGACCAGCTCGATGCCGAGCTCGACCACCCGCTCGGTCCACGGCCGCAGCGCCCCGGACGTCGAGCTGCCGGCACGGAGACGACGCAGGCCTGCGTTCCGTTGACCCACGGCAGCGGCGTACTCGACCGGAAGAGACGCTTTCGCCGGAGACAGCCGGCCGAGGCTTCTGTCGACGTAGGCCCTTCGCGTGGCTGGCGCACCTTTCACGACGGCAAGCCTGTCGGGCGTGAACACGAGCGTGCGCAGCTCGAGGCGAAGCCGCTCCGCGGAGGCGAGCCGGGCACCGTTCAGGTGGGCGCGCCTGGCATCGCGAGGAGCCAGAACGACGTCCGTTTCGAAAGCAGTCTCTGCATTCGTCCCACGAAGAGCGACCCTGGCCGCCTCGGCGCCGAACCGCACCATCTGCGCATCGCTACGTGCCCGCGGCGAGAAACCTTGCGTACCCACGTGAAGCCCTTCGAGCAGGTTCGTCTTTCCCGCACCGTTCGGACCGTGGAGGAGCACGACGCCCGGTTCGAGCTCGAGCTCCAGGTCAGGGTACGAGCGGAAGTCCCGGAGCGTTACCTCGCGGACGATCAGCCCGCGAGCCGGATGGGCATGATCAGGTACCAGAAGCTCTCGTCCGGCGAAGCGATGAGCCCGGGACGCAAGCGGTTGATGAGCTTGAGCTGGATCGTGTCGCTCGACACCGCTTCGAGACCGTCCCGAAGGAAGTCCGGATTGAAGCCGATCTCGATCTCCTCGCCACCGAAATCGATCGGAAGTGACTCCGTCGCCTCGCCCACATCCTGGGTCTGCGCCGAGATCGTGAGCTCGCCCTCCGCGAACCGCAGCCGAAGCGGTGCGTTGCGCTGAGCCATCACCCCCGCTCGGCGCACCACCTCGAGCAGCGATTCGCGCTGAAGCGTGATCTCCGCCTCGAACGTCTCTGGAAGTAGCTGTTTGTAGTTCGGGAACTGGCCGTCGATGCGCCGGCTCGTAAGCCACACGTCTCCGGCCGAGAAGATGACGTAGTTCTCGTGCACGCCGAGCTCGACGTGCTCCTGGCCGGCGGCGAGACGAGCGAGCTCCTGCAGCGCGCGGGCGGGGATGATCGCGTCGAGCTCCGGGGATGTCTCGCTGAGCGCCGTCTCCTTCACGGCGAGCCGATACGAGTCCGTTGCGGCCATGATCAGCTGATCGCCTTCGAAACGAACGAGGACACCCGTGAGCACGGGCCGCGATTCGTCGCGAGACGCTGCGCGGCCGACCTTCTCGATCGTCTCCAGAAAAGCCGTCGCCTCGATCTGCTGCAGTGAGACGTCGAGTGGCGGAAGTCGCGGAAAGTCTTCGGCGCTGTACACGTTCAGGCGGGACGAGTGACCCCCGGACGTGACCGCGAGAACGCCGTCTCCCTCCTCGTGCGTCAACGTAACCGAGTCCGCAGGCAGGAGACGCACGAGATCGGTGAGAAGGCGACCTGGTACGACGACTGCCGCGTCCCCTGAGATCTCACCCGAGATCGAGGCGCGCAGTGAGATCTCCATGTCGGTGGCGGCAAGCGTGAGCCGCCCCTCCTCCGCTCTCAGCAGGATTCCGCTCAAGACCTGCACTGCGCTTCGACTCGACACCGCTCGCGCAACGACGGCGAGTGCGGACGCGAGCTCGTTTCGTGTGCACGTCGCGCTCAGAGTCGTCCCGGAGGCTAGTTCTGTATTCATTACGTAAAAGAACTCATAGAAGTAGTAGGAGTGTGGATCACGTGGATGACGAGGTGATTGTGCACTAGGAGCGGGCAAAATCTCTGTGTGCGAACCGGTGGACGGAGAGAGCCGGTTTCCACAGGGCGATCGAGGCCAACCCCCGGGACCCCCATTTCAGCGCGCCTGCTTGATGCGCGCCGTGAGTTCTTGCACAAGGTTGTACACGGAGCGATCCTCCCGAATCAGCCGAGTGATCTTGTCCTTCGCATGGATCACTGTCGTGTGGTCGCGTCCGCCGAACTCCTTACCGATCATCGGCAGCGAGGAGTCGGTCAGCTCGCGCGAGAGGTACATCGCCACCTGTCTCGGATAGGCGACGGCCTGAGATCTCCGTGGGCTTACGAGCTCGTCCAGAGTGACTCCGAAGCGTTGGGACACGGCTTCCTGGATTCGCGAGATCGTGACCTCCGGGGCCGCGTCTCCTTGCGGGAACACGTCCTTGAGCACGTGTTCGGCGAGCTCGACCGTCATCGACCGATCTGTGAGGGACGAGAATGCGACGACCCGGGTGAGCGCTCCTTCGAGCTCCCGGATGTTGGACGACACACGGCCGGCGATGAACGTAAGCACTTCGGGATCGGTAACAGCGATCCGCTCCGTGTTGACCTTCTTGCGGAGGATCGCGATCCGCGTCTCGAGGTCGGGCGCCTGGATGTCGGTGAGCAGCCCCCACTCGAAGCGTGACCGGAGCCGCTCCTCGAGCGTGGCGATCTCCCTCGGCGGACGATCCGAGGAGATGATGATCTGCGCGCCGCCCTCGTAGAGCGAGTTGAACGTGTGGAAGAACTCCTCTTGGATCCGCTCCTTCCCCTCGAAGAACTGGATGTCGTCGATGAGGAGGACGTCGTAGTTCCGATAGCGCCTCTTGAAGCCCTCGATCCTCTTGTCCCTGAGGGAGTCGATGAAGTCGTTCATGAACGTCTCGCTCGTGACGTAGCGCATGGTCAGACGACGCGAGTGCTGCCTGACGTAGTGGCCGATGGCCTGGAGGAGATGCGTCTTGCCGAGCCCTGTGCCTCCGTAGATGAACAACGGGTTGTACGCCTGCGCCGGGGCCTCGGCAACCGCGAGCGCCGCAGCGTGCGCGAAGCGGTTCGACGAGCCGATCACGAAGAAATCGAACGTGTACTTCGAGTTGAGGTCGACTTCGGGCGTGTCGCGGTAGGGGATCTCCACCTCGCGACGGCGCAGCTCGGTCTCCGTGGGCGTCGGCACGGCGGGCGGTTGGGACCGCCGCTCAGCGACGTCGAAGGTGACCAGCACCTCGCGACCGAGTGACTCCCGTGCGACTCCCGACACGAAGTCGAGGAAATGACCCTGGATCCAGTCCCGCGTGAAATCGTTCGGGACCTCGACCACCAGCTGATGTTCACCCAGCGACACGGGGCCCGCGTGACCGAACCAGGTGTCGTACGTCGTCTCGGTGAGCGCCTCTCTCAGCCGATTTGCAATCGACTCCCAGAGGATCTCGGCTGTAGGCTCGGTGGCGTTCTCCACCCGTCCTCGCGCTGGTTCGGGTCGTAGGGAAGGGCGAGCATAGCACCACTCATAGCACGCCTCAATGCCATCCCGACGACCACTTGTGGATGAAAAAGGGGCTACTTTCCAGGTATTTCCTGCGTTCCACACCTCTTTCCACAGGTGTGGAATACGGACGTGTAGTTCTCGAGTCGGACAACGCCGGCATGCGCGGAGCAGCGATTTCGGGATTGACCGCACCGAGTCCGTCTGTGGAAAACGACGGGCCCGGCACGTCGTCTATACTGCCCGCTCCCCCGGCCGCAGCGCCCTTTCGAAGAGCGAAGAGACGTGAAACGCACCTATCAACCGAATGTCCGCCGCCGCAAGCGGAGACACGGATTCCGTGCGCGAATGGCGTCGCGCGGAGGGCGCGCGATCCTGAAGCGCCGTCGCGCGAGAGGGCGTAAGCGCCTCTCCGCCTGAGGCGCCCGTCCGTGCAGCGCCGCAACCGGCTTTCCCGTTCACGGGACTTCGAAACCGTCTATCGACGTGGGCAGTCGGCTTCCACCCGACACCTCGTCCTGCACTGGTTTCCACGTGACGAAGACGCGGACGGCTCGCCCCGCCTGGGTCTCGCGGTTCCTCGCTCTGTCGGTTCCGCCGTCGTTCGGAACCGCGTCAAGCGGCTTCTCCGAGAAGCGTGGCGGGACGTCCTCGACGCGGTGCCGACGGGTCACGACTACGTTCTGGCCGCCCGTCCGGGCTTCGCCGAGCCCGCCGAGGCACGTGGACGCGCGTGGCTCGTCGCCGAGATCTCCGACGTGCTCGGGAAGGTTCGAGCATGAGGTACCTCGGAATCGCAGCGATTCACGTGTGGCGCTGGACCTTCGGTCTCCTGACCCCGGTGGGAACGTGCAAGTACCACCCGAGCTGCTCGCAGTACGCCATCGACGCACTCCGTGAGTTCGGGCTCCTGCGGGGCGCCGTCCTCGCGGGCTTGCGTCTCCTGCGCTGCAATCCGTGGAGCCACGGCGGGGTCGACTACGCGCGCGACCAGGCTGTCTTTCCGCTCCTTCGGTCCCGGAAAGCTCGAACGTGATCGTCGGGGGCGTTCTTTCCCCGCTCGAGAACGTTCTCACGGAGGTCCTGATCTGGCTGCACGAGTCGGCTGGTCTCACGTGGGCGTGGTCGATCGTCGCGCTGACCGTGATCGTCCGGATGCTGCTCGTGCCACTCGCGATCCGCCAGATCCACTCGATGCAGAGCCTGCAGATCCACGCACCCGAGATGAAGAAGATCCAGCAGCAGTACAAACACGACCGCCAGAAGCAGTCGGAAGAGCTGATGAAGTTCTACAAGGAGAACAAGATCAACCCGTATGCCTCCTGCCTGCCGATCGTCTTCCAGATCCCGATCTTCATCGGCCTCTTCTTCGTGCTGCGGGACTTCAAGAAGGAGATCTTCTGCGATCCGGCCCGCGGCGACTTCTGCGATGCCGCTAACAACGTTCTTCCGGGCTTCCACTCCGCGCTCGAGTGGTTGAGCCTCGTCGACATCACCGAGCCGACGAAGGACGCGTGGGGCCCGCTCCTCATAGCCGTCTATGTCGTGAGCCAGCTGACGTCGACGTGGCTGATGTCGACGTCCATGCAGAGCCAGGCGCAACGGATCATGATCATGGTGCTGCCGATCGTCTTCCTGCCGTTCATCCTCGGTTTTCCCTCGGGGCTCATGATCTACTGGCTCACGACGAACCTCTGGACCACGGGACAGGGCATCGTCACGCGGCGCCTGATGCCGAAGCCCGTCGTCCCACCAAAACGTTCGAGCAGGACGCCACCGAAGGAGTCCGGGGAGTCGCCGCCCGTGACCTCGTCCGCCGAGCCCGGGGACGATGGCGGCACTCCGCGCACGGGACCGCCGCGGCGAGTAAAGCGGAAGCGCGGCGGAAGGGCCAGGCGATGAATGATTCCGAGGCGGTGACCGTGGAGACCACGGGTGAGACGGTCGGCGAGGCCAAGTGGGCGGCACTCCGCGAGCTCGAGCTGCTCGTTCCCGGTCTCGACCGGGACAGCGTGGAGTTCCAAGTGGTCTCGGAAGGAGAGCGCGGCCTACTGGGCGTCGGCTTCACGCCCGCGCAGGTAATGGCGACGGTCGTTGCGAGACCGCGTACACCGAGGCCCGAGTCCAGCATCGAGGAGGATGTCGCGCTCGAGTTCGTCCAGCGGGCAGCCGCCGCGATCGGGGCCAATGTCATGGCGTCCTCGGCCGAGGACGAAGGCGTCGTGACCGTGACCTGTACGGGCGCGGATCTCGGTCTCTTCATCGGCAAGCACGGCCAGACGATCGACGCGATCCAGTATCTGGCGAACGCGATCGCGAGGTCCCGGGGCGGAGAGCGGGGAGTCGTCGTCGATGCGGCGGGTTATCGCGCTCGGCGTACCGCCACGCTCGAGACGATGGCGAAGCGCACGGCGCAGCGCGCATCTGCGACAGGTCGACGAGTCGAGCTCGAGCCGATGACGCCCGTCGAGCGGAAGATCGTTCACGAGGCGCTCAAGGACGATCCGGAGGTCGAGACGCTGAGCGAGGGCTCGGAGCCGAACCGGTACGTCGTCGTCCTCCCCAGGCTGACCACGGGCTGACGTGCCAAGTGCGTTCCTCGAGCGCTGGCTCGAGGAAGTCGTCGCAGAGCCAGGTGCCACAGGGGTCGGCGATCTCGACGAAGCCCGCCGTGTGCTCCTCCATGACGCATTGCGCGCGTCGCCGTTCGTCGCCGCCTGTCCGGGTCCTGTCGTCGACGTCGGGTCGGGAGGCGGCACGCCAGGGATCCCGCTCGCGGTCGAGCTCCCGCAACGATCGTTCGCGCTGCTCGAGGCCCAGCGAAGAAAGTGCGACTTCCTCTCGAGGATCGCATCGGAGCTTCGGAACGTCACCGTGGTGTGGGGCCGTGCCGAGGAGCAGCCGACCGACACCTACGGCGTCGCACTCGCGAAGGCACTCGCGAAGCCGCCGGTGGCGACCGAGCTCTGCCTCCCGCTGGTGCGTCCCGGCGGCATCGCGATTCTTTGGGTCGGCCAAAGCGCAGAGCGTGACCGTGTTGCAACCGTCGCGCAGAAGCTGGGAGGCACGCTCGAAGCCGACGAGGACGGTCTTCTCGTGCTCCGCAAGATCGAGCCTACGCCGCCGGGCTTCCCGCGCCGTGCGGGCGTTGCGAAGAAGCGCCCGCTTGCTTAGGCACGAGCAACGACCCTAAGAGCGAAGGCGTCCGGTCGGGCCTCTAGCCTTCGAGCGTGCCCGCCGCAGGGTTGTCGCGTGACCGGGGTGTCCGCGCTAGCGGATCCCCCATCCTGCGCAGAGCGAAGGTCTACGCAGTTGCGAACCAGAAGGGCGGCGTCGGCAAGACGACCACCGCCGTCAACGTCAGTGCGTGTCTCGCGGAAGCCGGCGAGCGCGTGCTGCTCATCGATCTCGACCCACAGGCGAACGCCACGTCCGGGCTCGGCATGCGCGCGAACGGTGCGTCGACGCACGACTTGCTCGACGGCGTCCCACTCCCGGCGCTCGCGAAGCCGTCGGGTGTGACGAATCTCGATGTCGTCATGGCCAAGAGCGATCTTGCGGCTGCGGGTGTGGAGCTTTCGACGAGACCGGGCGGCGAGAGGTATCTCGCGGATGCCCTCACGGGCGCTCTCGAGCCGTACTCGTACGTGCTCCTCGACTGCCCCCCGTCCTTCGGGCCCTTGACCGTAAACGCGCTCGCGGCTGCCAACCGCGCGATCGTCCCCGTGCAGGCGGAGTACTACGCGCTCGAAGGGCTCTCCCAACTCCTCGGGACGATCAACCTCGTGAAAGCCCGGCTCAACCCGGAGCTCGCTGTCACAGGGATCTTGCTGACCATGGCCGACGGGCGGACGAGGCTCAGCGCAGAGGTCGAGACGGAGCTCCGAAGTCACTTCGGCTCACTCGTCTTCACGACGACGATTCCCCGCTCGATCCGCCTAGCCGAGGCGCCGAGCCACGGGATCCCCGCAATCTCCTACGACCGGCGCTCCGCCGGAGCGGAGGCCTACTGGAAGGTGGCGATGGAGCTTGTCGAGCGTTCCTAAGGAGCGGCGCGGCCTCGGGCGCGGCCTCGAGGTTCTTCTGGGCGACGCTGGTCAACCGGAGCTGCTCCACCTCCCTGTCGAGACGATTCACCCGAACCCTCGCCAGCCCAGACGCCGCTTCGAGCCCGAGGCTGCCGCCGGCCTGGCGAGCTCGATCCGACTTCAAGGCGTGCTCCAGCCGATCGTGGTGCGGCGTCGCTCCGAAGGAGGATTCGAGCTCATCGCCGGCGAGCGCCGCTGGCGCGCGGCGCGCGCGGCGGGAGTCGCAACGCTCCCAGCCGTCATCCGCGACGTCGAGGATCGGGACTCACTTCTCCTCGGGCTCGTCGAGAACGTCGCCCGCGAACAGCTCTCCCCGGTGGAGGAGGCGCGTGCGTACGCGTCGCTCGTCGACGAGTTCGAGCTGTCGCTGGGCGACGTCGCGCAGCGCGTGGGGCGGTCGAAGCCGGCTGTCTCGAATCGCCTTCGCCTCCTGGAGCTGCCCGAGGAGGTGCTCTGGATGCTCGCGCGCGGCGACCTCACGGAAGGACACGCACGCGCGGTCCTGTCTCTCCCCGACGACGACGCCCGGCGCCGGCTGGCGCGCAGGATCGTGAAGGAAGGGCTCACCGTACGCGATGTGGAGCGTGCGGCTCACGAAGGCGGCGCGCGTGCGCGCCCCCGTCGAGCAACCGCTGTCGATCCGGCTCTGGCCGACCGCGCTCGATCAGCTGCCGCGGCACTGACTGCGATGCCGGCCCGTATCTCCGGCGGCGCACTTCACATCACGTTCGAGGACGAAAAGGGGCTTGCCGAGCTCGTCGAGGTTCTCGAGTCCGTGACGATCGGGAGTGCCGTCTGACAACCACCCACGAGTCGGAAGTGCGATGGCGCCGGCGAAGCCAGCCATTGGCGTCTCGTAAACGAAGGTGGGCGATCCTGGACTCGAACCAGGGGCCTCCGCCTTATCAGAGCGGCGCTCTAACCGACTGAGCTAATCGCCCGGGGCCGCAACTGTAGCGAAGCCTCCTGTCTAAGATGAGCGCGAGGCCGGTGATGCGAGAGATGACCTTGTACGGGGTGAGCTTCGAGCCCATCGGCAAGCAGCCGATCGTACTCCTGAAGACCGCGGACGACGAAAGGTTCCTGCCGATCTGGATCGGTCACCCGGAGGCAGCCGCAATTCTCATGAAGCTCCAGGGCGCGAGCCCGCCGCGTCCGATGACCCACGACCTCTTCACCGACGTGATCTCCGAGCTCCAGGGCGAGATCGTCAGGGTCACGGTGACCGAGCTTCGTGACAACACGTACTACGCACAGATCACGATCGTCCAGGACGGCCGCGAGGTGGAGATCGACTCGCGTCCGTCCGACGCGATCGCGCTCGCGGTTCGCTGCGACGCCCAGATCTTCGCCTCGGACGAGGTCGTCGACGAATCGGGTATCGAGCTCCAGTCCGACGACGACGAGCAGCCCGGTCTCGTGACGGCTTCGAGTCTTGCCGACCTCGACCCCGCCGAGTTTCGGCAGTTCCTCGAGAACGTCACACCTGAGGAGTTCGCATCGAGCCTGAGTGAGACGCTCGAGGAGGACGGCGACGACGAGGACGAAGACGATACGGACGAGGAAGCGTCGTAGCGCTCAGCCGACGCCGCTCACCGAGACGATGAGCGCGACCCCATTGAAAGTTCCGTGAAGCAGGGCAGGTGGGTAGATGCTGTCCGTGCGTACTCTCAGCCAACCTACGACGATTCCGAAGATCGCGAGGATCGGGAGTGCGACGACGAGACCATGTGCGGCGCCGAAGAGGAGACCGGTGACGAGGATCGCAAGGGGCGCTCCGTACGGCAGGAGGAGTGAGAGTCCCAGCCCGCGGTAGGTCAGCTCCTCGACCGCCGGCGCCACCAAGGTGACGACGAGGAAGAAGGCGACGAACGCGCCGGCGCGGCTCGAGTCCCACTCCTTTGGAACGAGACCTTGTTCGTCCGTCGGGCTCCAGTCGCCGAAGATCGAGAGAAGGCGCTCGTAGACGAAGGCAGCGGCATAGATCGCGAGGAGCGCCAATCCGGCGAGGCCGATAGCCCTCCGCCACGAGGCCGGTCGGCGGAGGGCGAACATCTCTCGCCTCGGCAGACCCGACGCGATGAGGACGAGGATGCCGAACATGATCCCGTACTGGACGAGCGCGGCGACGGAGGACGAGTATCGGTACGCGAGGTCGTCAGGCGTCTCCGTCCCGCTGAGCTGGGCCGCGTAGTTGAGCCCGCCGAGCGCTGACACGACGAGAAGCCAGATGACGAGCCGCAGGCGACGCCACTTATCGTCGATGAGCCGCTTGGTCATCCGTGGGATTCCACCACGCAGGTCAGTGCACTCGCGCGAGGAACGGGAACGCGACTCCCGAATCGTTGCTCCACCGTGGCTAGCATCCGAACATGAGCCCGCCTCGGAGTAGGCGAACCTCGTTCGATCCCGAGACGCTCCGTCCACGCGGTCGCCACCTACGGGCCACGAGACGCCGGCGTCGTCGGCGAGGCGCGATCGTCGGGATTGCGGCCATCCTGGCCCTCGGGCTCGCGGCTGGACTAGGCGGCGCGGCCGCGGTCCTTGCATACGGCTCGTCGTGTGACCTCGACTCCCTCCGGTCGCCCGCGATCGAGCAAAACACGTTCCTGTACGCAGCCGACGGCTCGCTCCTGGGCTCGATTCCCGCCGAGCGGAATCGGCAGTCGGTCACGGCCGACGGAATGTCGCTCTGGATCCGCAAGGCCACGATCGCTGTCGAGGACCGCCGCTTCTTCGACCACGGAGGCGTCGACCTCGAAGGCATTGCCCGCGCCGCGGTGGTGGACATCCGTGAGGGCGCCATCGTGGAGGGTGGCTCGACCATCACGCAGCAGCTCGTGCGCAACCTCTACATCTCGCGCGAGCGCACCGTGCAGCGGAAGGTCAAGGAGGCCTGCCTTGCGACGAAGCTCGACGGAGCCTGGACCAAGCACCGGATCCTGACCACCTACTTGAACCAGGTGTACTACGGGAATCAGGCGTACGGGATCGAAGCGGCCGCTCAGACGTACTTCTCGAAACCCGCGAAGAAGCTGACGCTTGCGGAGTCGGCTCTGCTCGCGGGTCTCACTCAGGCGCCCTCGTCGTACAACCCCTTCACGACCCCGGCCCGTGCGCTCGCGCGGCGAGCGGAGGTCCTGCGGGCAATGCTCGAGACTGCGGTGATCACGAAGCGAGAGCACCGTCTTGCGCTCGCAGCGAAACTGAGGCTTCGGCGAGGTGGGCTCTACAGCCGGATCCGCGAGCCGTATTTCTTCGGGTACGTGCGGGACCGGCTCATCGAGGTGTATGGCGCCGAGCAGGTCCGCTCGGGCGGCCTGAAGGTCTTCACGACGATCGTTCCCCGCTATCAGCGGCTGGCCGAGAAGGCCATCCGCGACACGATGAATCAACCGACGGATCCCGCCGCCGCCCTCATCTCGATCAGTCCCCGCACGGGTGCCATCCGTGCGATGGCCGCGGTCATACCCAACCGGCCGAAGAACCAGTTCAACCTTCTCTCCCAGGCTCGCCGCCAGACAGGCTCGACCTTCAAGACGTTCGTCCTCACGGCTGCCGTGGAGATGGGCATCAATCCGGACTCGACGTACTACGTCTCTGCGCCTTTCACCTACAAGGTGCATCCCGCGGGGAACTGCGACGACGGGAGCTGGTGGTGCGTCCACACGTACGCCAACGACTACTACGGCTGGAGCTCGATTCGGAGCGCCACGATCCGTTCCGACAACGCGGTCTACGCGCAGCTGACACTCGATGTCACGGCCGAGAGGGTTGCGGAGACCGCCCGGCGCATGGGCGTCAAAGCGCCGCTCGATGTGAATGGTGCGTACGTTCCGGCAATCGGGCTCGGCTCGATCGCCCTGTCGCCGCTCGACATCGCGTCCGGGTACGCGACACTTGCGGCCGGCGGCGTCTACGCGGAGCCGATGGCGATCAGGCGGGTGATCCTGTCGAATGGCAAAGAGGACACCACGGCTGGGTGGGGCGTTCCGAGACGGAAGCGCGCGATCTCGGAAGGAACCGCCGCGGTCGTTACTCGAATCCTCGAGCAGAACGTCCAGTACGGCACCGGTACGCGTGCGGCGTTCGGACGCCCGGCGGCCGGGAAGACCGGGACGAACGAGGAGCACGCCGACGCGTGGTTCGCGGGCTACACGCCGGATCTCGCGACCACGGTCTGGCTCGGCTACACGAAGGGCGAGATTCCGATGGAAAGCGTCCACGGGATCTCCGTGAGCGGCGGCAGCTTTCCGGCCGAGATCTGGCGGCTGTTCATGGAGCCGGCCGTCGAGGGGACCGAGCCGACGCCTTTCGCCGAGCCTGCCGTGTGGCCGCAGTGGAAGCCGTTTACGAGAGGCCGGTACGCGTTGACATACGACCCGAACGCCACACAGTCGGAGAGCACGGAGACCGAGACGACCGAGAAAGCCGAACCCGTGCGGCGCCCGCCGCAACTCCCTCCGGGCCGCCCGTAGCCCGGACCTGGCGCCATGTCGGAGCTGCTGACAATCGAAGACGCTCGTTCGCGCATCCTCGAACGGGCGAGACTGCTTCCGACGGAGATGGTTGCGGTTGCCGACGCGGCGGGGCGTGTATTGCGTGAGCCGGCGCTCGCGCGGGTCGATCTCCCCCCGTTCGCGAGCTCTGCGATGGACGGGTTTGCGCTCAGCGCTTCGGAGACCCCGGGCACGCTTCCCGTTGCCTACCGGATCGCGGCCGGCGAGCCTGCGCCTGGTCCGCTTCCTCCACGGACTGCAGCGGGCATCGCGACTGGCGCGGCGGTGCCGGAAGGAGCCGACGCTGTCGTTCCCGTCGAGCGCCTGGTCGATCTCGGCGATCGCGTCGAGATTCCAGAAGCAGCGCGTCCTGGCGAGCATGTGCGACCTCGCGGCGGCGACGTTCGGGAGGGGGACACTGCGGTCGCTCCCGGCATCAGGCTAGGACCCGCCCAGATCGGCGCGCTCGAGGCAGCCGGCGTTGCTGATGCCCGCTGCTCGGTTCGGCCGCGTGTCGCGGTTCTCGCGACAGGAAGTGAGCTCCGGCTTGCCGGAGAGCCTCTGGTCCACGGGCAGATCTACGAGTCGAACCGGGCGATGATCGGAGCCGTGCTCCGAAGTGCGGGTGCGAACGTGGAGCTGCTACCCGTGGTCGAGGACGACGAGAGCGCGCATCGCGCGGCGCTCGAGCGCGGTCTCGAGGCGGACGTGCTCGTGTCGTCCGGCGGCGTCTCGATGGGTCCGCACGACCTCGTTCGCCGTGTCGCCGCCGATCTCGGTGTGGAGGAGGTCTTCTGGGGAGTCGCCGTGAAGCCCGGTAAGCCCCTCTCGTTCGGAGTTCGAGGCGCGACCCTCGTCTTCGGCCTTCCTGGGAACCCCGTTTCGTCGCTCGTCGGAGCGCTCGTCTTCGTTCGACCGGCCCTCCTCGGGCTTCAGGGCGTCGAGAGGATCGACCTCGACTACGACTACGGGCGAACGACCGCTTCGCTCGCACAGAACCCTCATCGCGACGAGTTCGTCCGAGCCCGGCGGCGCTTCGGGGAGACAGACGTCTCTCTCGAGCCGGTCTCGGGCCAGGAGTCGCACATGATCGTTCGCGCAGCTTCTGCGGACGCGCTCGTGCACGTCCCTCGCGGTGAGGGCGAGATCGCGGCCGGCGCGGCGGTCCGGTTTCTCAGCCTCGCCTAGGAAGAGACAACGCGCCAGCGGCTGCGCGGACCGAGTGGCGAATGACTCCCGGGGGTGGCGGCTCCACTCCCCGTGCATACGGCGCGTAGCGTCCGAACGCAATGGTCGCCATCTGCGCGGCCGCTGCTGCCCAGACGATCGACGCAAGCACTGCTCCGGAGGAGACGTATCCGACGGTGGCGAGTCCGACGACGTAGAGCATGGAGTCGAGCGGGCCGAGAGCCAGCTCGCGTGCGAGCACGACGATTCCCGCGAGCGGCCCCACCAGGCCCAGGCCGAACAGCAAAGCGCGTTGCCACACGCGAGCGCGAAGCGGGAGCCAAAGCCATGCGTACAGCGATGGCAGCACGAAGACGAGCGCGTAGGGCTTGACGATCGCTAGCGCCACAGCCAGGCCTCCGAGCCAAACGAGAGCGGCCGTAAGACCGGCGAGCCGCTCGTCCTCGCTCACCGGCGCCTTCGGAATCAGGCGCCTGCGGCCGGCGAGCCAGCCGAGCCCGAGCGCGATAAAGAGAATCGCGAGACCGGCAGCCGGAGTGTCCACGACCAGCGTGGAGTATGGGGGGAGCGGAAGTGGCGAGCCCGTCGGGAATACGTCGGTCAGCGCGCCGATCAAAACGAGCACGCCGCCGTACAGCCAGAACAGAAGCCTCGTCCTCAGCCCGCGAAACGCCGGGGCAAGCGGAAGGCGCCGCCGTCGGCAGCGCACGAAGAGATCGAAGACACCGAGTGCGAACGGCACGACGCAGAGAACGAGCGCCAGTCGCACTGCCCACCCGCTTGCGGCGCGATCACTCAGGAAGAGGCTGTCCGGTGTTCGGAACGGGCCTCCAACGCTGGCGTCGAGCGAGCCCACGAGTGCCTCGGTCGCGCGACCCAGCTGCCCGAGGCGCTCGACGGAGAGCGGCGCGTCTGGGTCCCCGGCCGGGACCTGCGGGTCGCTCGGCTCCGAGGTCGTGAGGGTGATGGCTGCGATCCCGCGCCCGAGGAACGGGCCGTGCTCGCCTGCTGCGAACGGGACACCGAGGTCGACGAGCTGTGTCAGTACGGACGGCAACGAAGGAGCGACCCCCACGTGCTCCTCGACGCGCGCCGAGGCCGTGCTTACGAGCGCGCGAGCGGGCGACTCGGGGCCGTCCCCGGCGATTGCGATCCGTGGACGGCCGGTTCCGCCCAATCCGTCGAGAACGACGACTGCGACCGCGCTGTCAGCGAACGGAGACCGTTGCGCGAAGCGCACCGCGCCAGCGCCGCCGTAGGCTCCGGCGTCGGTCGAGACCAAGACGAGCGTCCGTTGGGGTAGCGGATCGGGACCGTCGTCCTGGGGCGCATATCCGCGCGCGAGCTCGAGCAGAGCGGCCGTCCCGGACGCGTTGTCGCCCAAGGGCCGGTCAGCACCTGCGTTGTCGCGATGAGCAACGAGTACGATGGCCTCTTCGGCTCGACCAGGTACGACTGTGACCACGTTGCGAAGCTCGACCGTGCCGAGATCGGCGATGTTCTGGGTCCAGGTGTCCTGCTCGGTCGCGAGGCCCAGTGCCGAGATGGTCTCGCTGTACCAACGCGTTGCGTTCTCGGCCTCGACGGTGCCGGGTACGCGAGCGGGGTAGACCGTCGACAGCTGCTCGGCCACCGCGGCGGCCGAATCCGCCTCGAACAGTGGCTCGAGCGCGGTGCGAGGAAGCGTGCCGGTTGTCGAGATAGAGAACAGAAGCGCGAGCACGGCGGGAGCGACAACGATGAATCCCACGCGCACCAGTCGGGTGTTGAGCGGGCTATCGACCGTGCCTCGGCGACGTCGCCGGCCGCGCCTCAGGGGCCGAGCAGCTTCCATCGCCGGGCTATAGTAGGCGCGCTGGCAGCCGCGGGCCCGCGCGAACGCTCCGATGCCCAACTCTTCTTCGACAATTCTCCTCGTCGACGACGAGGATTCGATCCAGACGCTCCTGACCTTTCCGCTCGAGCGGGACGGGTATCGGGTCGTCCAGGCGCGCGACGGAGAGGAGGCACTGCGACGCTTCGGCGACGAGAACGTCGACCTGGTCGTTCTCGACGTCATGCTGCCGCGGCTCGACGGATTGGAGGTGTGCAAGCGGCTCCGCAGTCAGAGCAACGTTCCGATCATCATGTTGACCGCACGCGGCGAGGAGCTCGACAAGGTTCTCGGGCTGGAGCTCGGCGCCGACGACTACATCACCAAGCCGTTCTCGATCCGAGAGTTTCGGAGTCGGGTTCGCGCGCTGCTGCGCCGTGCGGCCACGCCGCGCGCTGCCGCCGAGCGGGACGCCATCATCGATCGCGGCGAGCTCAAGATCGACCTACCGCGCAGAACCGTGGAGATTCGCGGCGACACGATCCAGCTGACGTTCATCGAGTTCGAGATGCTCGTGGTGCTCGCCGCCAGCCCCGGCGTCGTGTTCTCGCGTCGCGAGCTCCTGGAGCGGCTTCGCGGGGGATCCGACTACCGTGAGCCGCGGACGATCGACGTCCACGTACGGCATCTTCGGGAGAAGATCGAGCGGGACCCGAGCAATCCCGAGCTGATCCTGACGATTCGCGGCGCGGGTTATCGGTTCAGACCGGAGTAGGACGTAGCCATGAGGCTGCCGGGCGGCATCCGGATCCGCATCGCGCTCGTACTCATGGGCATCGTCGCCGGTGCGCTCGGGGCCGCGTACTTGATCGTCGTGCCCTCGCTCGAGCGGCGTCTCGTCGACGCGCGGCTCGACCAGTTGGCGAAGCTGGCCGTCCCATTGGCGAAGTCGCTTCCAGAAGACACGACTCGCTGGCAAGAGCTCGTGGAGGCGTGGGCTGTCGCAACGAACTCGCGCGTCGTCGCGTTAGACGTCCTCTCCACGAGCAAGCCCGCCTTTGCGTCGCTGGCGGATTCACGAGCGGGCAGATCGAGCGACGCGGCGACGGACTCCGTCGCCCTCGAGGCCCTCGGGACAGGAGAGGTCGAGCGTGGGCGTGTCATCGATGGGAACGGCGATAACGCAAACGTCGCGGTACCGCACGACGCCGACGCCGTCGTGCTGTTTCAGGCGCCCCTGGCCGACTCACTCGCCACTGTCCGTCTCGTCGAGCAGCGACTGCTGCTCGCGACGGTGTTCGCTCTCCTTCTCGCACTCGTTCTCGGTCTCACGGCCGCCGGGATGCTCGCCAACCGGCTGCTCCGGCTGGAGACCGCGGCCGAACGAATCGCAGGCGGCGACTTCGGGGCTCCGATCGTCGATCGCGGCAACGACGAGATCGGCGAGCTCGCGGATGCGTTCGATCGGATGCGTGTCCAGCTCGCTCAGCTGGACAACGCGCGCAAGGCGTTCGTCGCGAACGCGTCGCACGAGCTTCGAACACCGTTGTTCTCGCTCGGTGGATTCCTCGAGCTGCTTGCTGACGAGGACCTCGACGACGAGACTCGAAACGGGTTCATCGACACGATGCGAGGTCAGGTGCAGCGGCTGACCAAGCTGTCGGCCGACCTCCTCGATCTGTCGCGCGTCGACGCCGGGCAGCTGCATGTCCTGCGAGAGCCGGTCGACCTCACGGAGGTCGTCCAGCTACTGGCCGGTGAGCTGGCGCATCTGGCGACGTCGACCGGGCATCTGCTCGAGACGGACGCCGAAGCCGGCGTGTGGGCGTCGGGGGATGCCGGACGCGTTCTGCAGATCGGTCGCGCGCTCGTCACGAACGCCCTGGTGCATACACCTGCAGGTACACGAGTGGTGATTCGGAGCCGCCGGAGCGGCGAGCGAGCGGAGCTTTCCGTGGAGGACGACGGGCCGGGGGTTCCGGTCGAGCACGAGCAGGCCGTGTTCGGGCGCTTCTACCGGGTCGACGGCGGAATGGCGTCCGGGAGCGGTCTCGGGCTGGCAATCGCGCGTGAGATCGCCCGACTCATGGGCGGATCGGTCCGGCTCGACTCCGGCAGCGATCCGACGGTGTTCACGCTCGACCTTCCCGCCGAGCTCGCACCTGACCGTGCACCGTTTTCACGTGAAAACGCTGCACGTACGATTTCCGCGTGACCGAGGGCGCAAAAGGGCTCACCCACGTGGGCGAAGGAGGCGACGTCCACATGGTGGACGTGGGCGGAAAGCCGATGTCGAGACGACGCGCCATCGCTCGCGCGACCGTGAACATGGCGCCCGAGACCTCCGGCATGCTCGAGTCGCTGCCGAAGGGCGATGCGCTGGTGACCGC